>JAFUIK010000037.1 GCA_017473955.1 Ruminococcus sp.
ACTGACGCTTGGATTAAGAGAAGACGTGAACTCTCTGTACTTTTCATCCTTGTTTTCAAATAAGACACTAAGTATATCTTCTTTTTTTAAAACTGCAACACTTTTCATACTATTCATGTTTTTAGTATAGCACACAATATTTTCGGTTTCAATATGGTAAGATTTATGTTATAATAAAGTAAAAATTAAAAAGGAGATGTTTTTATGGAGAAAATTTTAGACTATATTAAAACAGGACCGGCGATTTTAATTGCGGTGATTGTATTTATTGTCGGCTTTATCGCTCTGCTGATTATTTCGAAAATCATTAAAAATATGCTGAAAAGAACAAAGCTCGACATTTCGCTCCAGAGCTTTTTTGTTAAGACAATTAACATTGTTGGTTTTATACTTATTTTAATCTGTGCCTTGTCAACAGCCGGTATCTCTACAACTGGGTTAATTGCGGGCTTTTCGGCAGCAGGTGCGGCTGTAGCCTTAGCTTTAAAAGACAGCCTTGCAAATATCGCAGGCGGTATTGTGCTTCTTATTTCGCACCCGTTTGTGACAGGTGATTACATTGAAATGGGCGATAAGTCCGGTACTGTTAAGGAGATTGATATTTTACAGACAATTCTTATTACTCCTGATAATAAAACGGTTGTTATCCCTAACGGCCTTTTGTCTTCAGACGAAGTTATAAACTACACCAAGGAAGAAACACGAAGAGTTGACTTGAGTATCCCTATAAGCTACGACAACGATGTTGAGCTTGCTCGAAAGTCTATTGTCAAGGCGGCATCAAGAGAAAGTAAGATTATGGACAAAGAGCCTGTGTTTGTCAAAGTAGCGGAGTACTCTGACAGTTGTGTCAATCTTGCAGTACGCGTATGGTGCAAAACAGAGGATTATTGGGATGTGTATTTCAGTATGATTGAAAAAATCCGCGAAGCATTTAACGAGGACGGCATTATCATTCCATATCAGAGAATTGATGTGTGTATGGTGAAATAATTCACTTATATACAAAACAGCCCCGACAAATTTGTCGGGGCTTATGTATTGATTGGCACATGCTTTAGCGTATATGTTTGAAACCACAGTCATTCAGTATAAATTCTTCCATAGATTCGATATAATCCAGCTCGATATCGCAGAAATACATATATAAGATTTCGTTTTTCTTGTCGTTCGTTGCTATGAAAATAACTTCCTTTGGGTATATAAGACTATACCCATCTACTGACAAAGCACGGAAAGTGTAACCATCAACTTCGATAACAGGTTCACATTTGGGTTCATCAGGCATAGCTATCAATGGTTCCTTCTGGAAAACGTAGTTTTCATCGAGCAACTCTTTCTGTAATAAATACTCGTCCTCGCTGTATTGGCAAATCAGAGTGTCGCAGTCGCAAGTGACAAATCCTGCAAGCATAGAAGAATGGTAATCGTAGTATTCAATGCTTTCTGTTTGTGATAGTTCGGATAATGACGGCATACATTCAACATTTGCTGAATAATGTGATTGGACTTTTTCGTTTTTGTGCACATCAAGTTCTTCGAATATACCAAAGATGCCGGCAACAAGAAATGAAGAAATAAATAAAGCGAAAATAAGCACAGATAATAAGATTTTCAGAAAACGTTTTTTGACAAGAAAGCAAACCAGTGCAAATAACAAAATAATAACAGCAGGTATAATATAATAAGTCAGAGCAACTGTGAGGTTAAACAGCAGATTTCCAAACAGCAGTTTTATTTGGGTCATAACAATAAGCACAGCGGGCAGAAGACTTAACAGAATAAAAGAAATGATTTGAGATTTAGAGAATCGCTTTTTACTTTCCATAAGTTGCACCTCATTTTGCAATGTGGTTTATTATTTGCTGAATATAGCTACGGTTCCAGTGTATCATAAATACACCGATTATACAATGGTCTGCTTGTTGTGAAATGATGCGAAATAGTTTGCAGAACGTAAAGTAAAGACAGTGTTCCTTATGAAAACGAAAGAGATAAACTAAAAGCCAAGGTGCGTAAAAGTCGCCTTGGCTTTTATATCATTGTTTTCTCCACAGAATCTCCATACAAGCGTGGTATATAGATAGTAGAAAAATCAAACGTAGCTTACAAGCTCGGCTAAGTCTTTACGCTTTTTGTCACGGAGCTTGTCATCATCTTTGCAGTAACCCAAAGCTACGACCAGCCTTACTGGTGAGTCAAGCCGACAAATGTCGCGGATTTTCTGGTCATCAAACCAGCCTAGAATACAGCTTGAGAGTCCCAACTCTGTTGCCATACAGGTGATGTATGAGCACACAATGCCGATGTCGATTGAGCGGTAGTCGTTTTTCTTGAGCTTTGCTCCTGTTGCCGCTGACCTGACGTAAGGCTTTTCGGATATTACTATCATCACAGGAGCATCAGAGGCAAACCTGTTCATACCCATTGACTGAGTAGCTTTTGCGACTTTTTGAGCATTTTCACCCGTACACACACTCAGGTGATACGGCTGACCGTTACATGCTGAGGGGGAGAGTCTGGCTGTTTCTAAAATTTTGCTGAGCTTTTCTTTTTCTACCATTCTTGTGCTGTCAAAATTACGACACGATTGGCGGTTAAGAGCAATTTGTGAAAAATCCATGGTTGTTCTCCTTGCAAAAAGTGCACCCATGAAGGGTGCACGATAGGTTATGCTTTTTCAAGCAGTCTGACCTGCTCTTTGATAGCGTTGAATGATTCGTCCGACACAACGTGCTCCATTTTGCACGCATCCTGAGATGCGGTTTCCTTGCTTACACCGATTAAGGTGAGGTAATTTGTCAGCACTGTGTGACGTTCGTAAATCTTCTCGGCAATAGCCTTGCCGTCTTCTGTGAGTGTCAGATATCCCTGCTCACTTACGGTAACAAAGCCACCGCTTTTTAAAACTGAAAGAGCTCGGCTGACACTCGGCTTAGAAAAGCCCATATATTCACTTAGGTCAATAGCTCTAACGTTCGGATTCTTTTTTGATAAAACGAGTATGCTTTCAAGGTACATCTCGCCTGATTCCTGAATGGACATAGGTATCTCCTTTATTTCAAGCTGTCAAAAATGTCAGCAATGATTTCGCGTTCATCCATATGGTATTTAACACCACGGATTTCCGGGTAGTCCTCGTGACCCTTACCTGCAAGTACGATAATGTCGCCCGTTTGAGCGTTTTCGATACAGTAGCGGATAGCGTCAACACGATTAGGAATAACAACATATTCGCCGTCGGTTTTGTTGATGCCGACCTTGATGTCCTCGATGATGTCCATAACATCCTCAAAACGAGAGTTATCCTCTGTAATAACAGAGAGGTCAGAAAGTCTGCCTGAAACCTCGCCCATCTCGTATCTTCTGTCCTTCGGGCGGTCACCACCGGCACCGAACATAGTTACAAGACGTGTCGGGTTGTATTCCTTTAAGGTGGTAAGGATATTTTCCATAGAAAGTGCGTTGTGAGCGTAGTCGATGAGAATTGTGTAATCGCCCACAACAGGAACAGCCTCAACTCTGCCTTTAACTTTAACTTCGTTAAGACCATCTAAAATATCCTTATCGGTTAAATCAAAGTGACGGCAAACGGAGATTGCAGCAAGTGCGTTATAAACCGAGAATCTGCCGGGAATTGCAACATCGACAGAAAGCTCAGCTTTGCCGGTTGTGTCAAAGTGAACGCCGATATAGCCAGCTCTTGCGATAAGAGAATCGTTGTGAGCCACGATATCAGCTTCATCACAAAAGCCGTAGGTTTCGATTTCACAGGTGTGGTCCTTTGTGACTTTATCCCACATCTCGTCATCACGGTTGATAAGTCCTACTTTGCACTGCTTGAAGAGTAAGCTCTTGCAGTAGAGGTATTCATCCATATCAGCGTGCTCAGCTTTACCAATGTGGTCGTTTGAGAAGTTTGTAAAAATACCGTAGTCAAAAACGATACCATCGGTGCGGTGCCATTTTAGACCGAGAGAAGAAGCCTCAATAACCATAGCCTTACAACCCTCATTTACCATTCTTCTCATAGCCTGCTGGATTTCATATGATTCAGGTGTTGTGTTGTTTGTTTTATAAATCTGGTTGTCAATTACGATACCCAGTGTGCCGATAGTAGCAGTTTTGATGTTTGCTTTCTCAAGAATTGAGCGAATCATAGCAACGGTTGTTGTTTTGCCCTTTGTACCTGTGATGGCAATAGTTTTGAGCTCGTCAGCAGGATGTCCGAAATACTCAACGCTCATATACGCGAGTGCTTTACGGGTGTCAGGAGCTTTTATAACAGTAATACCGCTTGGTGCTTCCACATCGTCCTGTACAATTAAAGCGGTCGCACCCTTTTCCAGTGCATCAGGGATGAACTTGTGACCGTCAACGTTAAAGCCTTTTAGGCACACAAACGCACATCCGTTTGTTACCTTACGCGAATCATAGATAACATCAACGATTTCTATGTCAGTGCTACCCTGTAAAACGGAATAATCACACTGTGTGAGCAGTTTGCTTAGTTTCATAAAATTCCCTCCGATATTTAATCTCATTAGTATGTCTGAGAGTCAGTTTAAATATATATAAGTATATGTCTTAGTTGTAATAGTATATCAATTTTAGCCTATTGTCAAACGCTGCTAAGTAGGGTATCGGTACAATTTTGTTAAAAATACACTAAAAACTTTTTGAAAATTGTAAACGGACATTTTTAATTCCAAAAGAGAATAAAACATTAAGATGTTGTAACTTGATAGCCTGAAAATGAGAAAGGCATTTGACGAGTTGCACAAAACGAGTTCCGTTAAAAATAATAAAATATTGATGCCTGATTTGTACATAACGCACAATAAACAAAAAATTCGTTGTTAAAATCACCAAAAAGAGCTAGAGATTTTATGGTTTTAGATAAAAAGTACAAAGGGAGTTGAAAAAAGCACTTTCAAATGATAAAATTTAGGTACAGTGATATAGTGTCGCCGAAACGGATTTGCGGCGGTAACTTTCACTAGCCGAGAAACTCTCGGAAAAGAAAATTTTTATAAGAAAGGAAATCCGACATGAAAAGAATTATTGCTATGATTCTCGCTGTTTTAATGATGGCTACATTATTTGTAGGCTGCGGCGGCGACGAAGCAACAAATGACGGTGGTGCTGCTGCTACAGGTCTCGAGCCAGAAGCAGGTGCAACACTCAAAGTATGGGCACCAGACGCTGCTCTTGAAGTATTCAAGGCACAGTGTGATGCTTTCATCGCTCAGTATCCAGATGCTGGCATCAAAATTGAAGTTGTAGCACAGGGCGAAGGCGATGCTGCTACTAACCTCTTAAACGACCCTGAGGCTGCTGCTGACGTATTCAGCTTTGCTTGCGACCAGTTAAACAGACTTAACGACGCTGGCGTTATTATGCCTGTTAACACAAACCTCGCAACAGACGTTACAGCTAGAAACTCTGCAGAATCAATCTCTGCTGCTACATTAAACGACCTTCTTCTCGCTTTCCCAGAGACAGGCGACAATGGTTACTACCTCGTTTATGACAAGTCTTTAGTATCTGACGAAGACGCTAAGACTCTTGAGGGCGTATTCGAAGCTTGCCGTAAAGCTAACAAGAAGTTCATCGTAGATGCTGGTAACGGTTTCTACTCATGTATGTTCCCATTCACTGGCGGTCTTAAGATTGAAGGCCTCGAGGGTGAGCTCGGCGACGTACAGAAGTTCAACGATTATGATGAAGCTGAAGTAGTTGCTACTTTAGAGGCTTTTGCTAAGCTTTTCCACGAGTACAGCGACATCTTCTTTGCTACATCACCTGATAAGATTTCTGCTGGTCTTGCTGAAGATCCTTCAACAGTTGCTGCTGGTATCGACGGTAGCTGGAACGCTTCTACAGTATCTAAGATTCTCGGCGAGAACTACGGTGCTGCTAAGCTCCCAACAATCAACGTAAACGGCACAGACAAGCAGATCGTTTCAATGCACGGTTACAAGCTCATCGGTGTTAACGCTATGTCTAAGTTCCCTAACGCTTCTCAGCTTCTCGCTGATTACCTCTCAGGCGAGGCTTGCCAGCTCGAGCGTGCAGAGAAGATCTCTTGGGGTCCTTCAAACACAAACGCTGCTGCTTCAGAAATCGTTACATCTAACCCAGCTATCTCAGCTATCCTTGAGCAGGCTAAGAACTCTGTTCCACAGGTAAACATTGCTTCTACATTCTGGGATCCAATGGGCAACCTCGGTAACAACCTCTTCAAAGAGGACGCTAAGTATGACACAGCTACTCTTACAGATCTCTTAAACAAGACTATTGCTAACATCAGAGACGAATAATCATAGTCTTAATTCTACTTAATTTCTTATGAATTTAATGGTCAGGCAACCGCCGAAGGTTGCCTGACCGCACATTTTAGAATGTGGTGTTTTGGATGCAAGTATTTGCTTCCACAATACTTGCATGCGACATTGAGGAAGTGAACTGATGAAATATATTGATTATATGCAGCTCAATCCTTTCCAGAGATTTTGGTACAGTTTCAGTAATGCTTTGAAGGCATTCCCTGGTAAGCTCAAGAATTTCTTCGTAGCTATCGGAGCTTTTATCGTAAAGTTCTTCAAGGGCATCGGCAAGGCTGTTGCTGGTTATGTATCAAGATTCGTAAAAGGCGACTGGGCAGTTAAAATTTCTTACATAGTTATGGGTTTTGGCAATATGGTCAAGGGACAGTTTATCAAGGGTTTACTGTTCTTGGGTATAGAAATTGCCTACATAGCTTACATTGTTTTCTTTGGTTGGGGATATATTCAGAAATTCCCTACACTCGGTACAGTAGAACAGGGCATGCAGATTAACCCTGCAACAGGCGGTTATGAGCTTATGGCAGGCGATAACTCAATGCTTATCCTTCTCTACGGCGTACTTACAATTGTACTTACAGCAATTTTCTTAGCAATTTACTTTGCTAGTACAAAATCTGCTTATGCTGTTGCACAGCAGGTTGCTGCAGGCGAGAAGCCTGTAACATTCAAGAGCGAGCTTCAGGATCTTTTTGATAAGAAGTTCCATATCACAATGCTTGCTTTCCCGACTCTTACTATCTCGGCATTCACAATTTTGCCGTTGATATTTATGATTTTGATTGCATTCACAAACTACAACAAGGCTCATCTTGCTCCTGGTAAGCTGTTCACTTGGGTAGGATTTGACACTTTCTCTGAGATTTTCGCGATGACAGAGGGTGCGTCAAAGGGTGCAACATTCATAGAGCTTACAAAATGGACACTTATCTGGGCTGTTTTCGCTACAGTACTGAACTACCTGTTTGGTATGATTTTAGCCCTTATGATAAATAAAAAAGGCATCAAGTTTAAGGCTCTGTGGAGAACACTCTTCGTTATTACAGTTGCTGTTCCACAGTTCGTTACACTTCTGCTTATGAACCAGATGCTTCAGGAAGACGGTGCAATAAACGTTCTTCTTATGAGTCTGGGTATTATAGATAAGGGAATTCTGTTCTTGAATTCGACACCACTTATAGCACGAGTAACAGTAATTGTTGTTAACTGCTGGATTGGTATCCCGTACACAATTCTCATCACATCAGGTATTCTTATGAATATTCCTGCTGACCTTTATGAGAGTGCTACTATCGACGGTGCAGGTCCTGTCAGATCATTCTTCAGCATTACATTACCATACATGCTGTTCGTAACAACACCTTATCTTATCACTAACTTCATTGGTAACGTTAACAACTTTAACGTTATCTACCTTCTTACCGGCGGTGGCCCAAGTACAGAAAACTTCTACCAGGCAGGTTACACAGACCTTCTTGTTACATGGCTGTTCAAGTTAACCATGAACTCTTTGGACTACAACCTTGCTGCTGCTGTTGGTATCCTTGTATTCATTGTTTGTGCAACACTTTCACTTGTTACATTCAATCTTACAAAATCTGCTAAGAACGAGGAGGAATTCTCATGATCAAAAGTTACAAGCTCAGGAGAGGCCTCACAAACGCTCTCGTTTATTTGGTTCTTGCAGTGCTTGGTATCATCTGGGTTTCCCCACTTGTTTATCTTGTGCTCCACTCATTCAGAGATGAGGGTCTTGCTACAGTATCATACTTGCTTCCAAAGACTTACTCATTCAAGAACTACATCGAATTGTTTACTGATACAGCAACACTCAACTTCCCACGTTGGTTTATGAACACATTCGTAGTTGCATGTTTCAGTTGCGTTATCTCAACTCTCGCTGTACTTATGGTAAGCTACAGCTTCAGCCGTTTAAGATTTAAAGCCAGAAAGCCTTTAATCAACGTTGGTATGATTTTAGGTATGTTCCCTGGTTTTATGACAATGATTGCTATCTATTACCTTTTAAAGGCAATGGGTCTTACACAGACACTTCTGGCTCTCGTTATCTGCTACTCTGCAGGTGCAGGTCTTGGTTATCAGATTTCTAAAGGCTTCTTCGATACAATTCCTAGAGCTCTTGACGAAGCTGCTACCATCGATGGTGCAACAAGCAACCAGATTTTCTGGAAGATTATTCTTCCAATGTCAAAGCCAATCGTTGTTTACACGGTTCTGACATCATTCATCGGTCCTTGGACTGACTTCATTCTCGCTAAGATTATCATGGGCGATATGCGTGATAACTACACAGTTGCTATCGGTCTGTATACAATGGTACAGAAGGAGTTCGTTGTTAACTACTTCAAGCGATTCCTTGCTGGTTCAGTTCTTGTTGCTGTTCCAATTTCAGCTCTGTTCCTGTTCATGCAGCGTTACTACGTTGAAGGTGTTACAGCCGGCGGTGTTAAGGGATAATCTTAACATAATTTCAAAACACATATTTGAGGCATCCGTTTTGGGTGCCTCTTTTATTTTTCTGCGACTGGTGCTTGCTCGTTTTCATAACACCTAAATTATTTTTTACGCTGAAACATAATTATTTCTGAATAAAACAAAAAATATAAAAACCCACACCGTTTCCCACACTAAGATTATTTTAGTGTGGGTACAAATTTATAGGATAAGTGTATAATTACCATGTAAGATTGTACCTATAAGGAGGGGTCAGGATGAAAGTAAAACGATTAGTGAGTTTGATTATTGCTTTACTGTTGATGCTTAGTGTTACTGTAGTTTCTGCAGGGGCTCAAAACATCGACTTGGTACAAACAAATGGTGTTGCTGTCGAGATTACATCGTATGAGCAGTTGAAAGAATTGATTTATAACTCGCCTAACGGAGAATGCTTTGTTTTGCAAAACGATATAGTTGTAGATGATAATAAAAATGATAATACGATTGTGGTTAGCAGCTTTACGGATTGTATGCTTGATTTGAACGGCTATACCTTGAGCCGAGCAACCCGAGGTATAGATAATTGCCTTATTAATGTGCTGTCTGACGCAAACTTTTCAATTATTGACTCATCAAATGAGAAGAGCGGAAAGTTGATTTTCAGCAGTGGTAATTATGCGGGCACAAGTTCCGTAATTCTTGCCAATGGTAATGTGGACATTTACGGCGGTAATTATGAGATAAAAACTCCGTATGAGGTTGGTGGCGGTGTTGTTTTCTTGGTGGAAACAGGTTATCTCAATATCTACGATGGTGTGTTTGATTCTCATACTGCTTTTGGCGGAGATACTATTGAGTTACGTCATAATGCGTATATTTATGATGTTCCGCATTGTAATGTATTTGGTGGCACATTCTACGGGAAAATAAGTAATTTTGAAGTGTCTTCATATAGCAATTTTTCATCGTACGGGTGCTTTTATCCGAGTGTTTACGTTTTTGACGGTGAGTTTTACATAGCAAAGCCTGATGATGAGTATGCAGGCTTCACTTATTGTAACAATGGCTGGGGACAGGTTATTGTTGCAGGCGGTACAATGTTTTCCAAATGTGTTAATGCACGTGACCAGCGTTTTGTTGATGGTGTCACCAAAAATTTAACTGCAATTGAATATGAAGGAAAAAATGGCACGTATTATGAGGTAACTCCGCCTACTATGGTAGGTAGTGAGGATTTGACCTCGACAGAACGCCTTGTTTATAAAATGATGCAAGAGGAAGTATCTTATTACAATCCTAAAGGAACTGTATATGAGATGAACACAGAATATATCGACTCTGTTCTCAGTTATGTTGACACAATCGAGGTTTCTCAGACTACAGAAGAATCTCCGCTATTGTGGATTGAAAATAGCGATAATGTAAAAACTGTTTCGTGGTATATGAGCGACGAAGCTCATTATGATGGCGAAAATACACCTTGGTCAGAGCTTGCTGATTTTAGAGGTCGCGTCAATCCGTTTCGCTTTGATTTCAGACCTGAACAGGAAACAACGCTGTATTTTCGTGCACTTATTACGATGGATGATGGCAAAGAGATAGAAGACGTAATCGCCATTCATTATGAAGAATTAAAGCCTAATCCTCCTATTGCTTCGGTTGAAATTACAGGAATAGACGAGCCTGAAGTTGGTTGTCATCCTGATTTTACCTGTGATGATACTTCGATGTATTACATTGACGGAGTTTACTGGACAGATGTTACGACCAGTTCACATAAATGGCTAAAGGAAACTGACGTGTTCGAGGCAGGTCACACATACGAGCTTGAGATTTGGCTGAGAACATACAACGGCTATAAATTCAAGACGGACTCGGACGGATGGATTGATATTACCGCCACAGTAGGAAGTAAAGAAGCAGAGGTTATTTTGCCGGGTTCTGCTATTTCATCGATACTGTCTGTTACATATACACTAGAGCAATCACAACAGTTTAAGCTGGGTGATGTTGACTTTGACGGCGATATTTCTATTATTGATGCAACCTTGGTTCAGCTTTATATCGCACAGCTTGAAAGCCTTACAGATATACAGCTTAAAGCTGCTGACACTGACAAAAACGGTGACATTTCAATTATGGACGCAACTAACATTCAGCTTTACGTTGCAAAGATTATAGAAGGATTTTAACAGAGATGACAGGGGGATTGAAAATGAAGAAAAACATAATTAAATCGGCACTTTCCGTTTTGCTTGCTATTATGATAGTTGTTTCTGCTACCGTCTGTGCCTTTGCGGCAAACTCGAAAGATGCTATCGTTATTTATGATATTAACCTGACTGGTGTTTCAACTCCGTACGCAGGTGAAACACCAAAGTACACCTGCAATCTTAACACAAACGCGTACTATTTTGATGACCAGCATGATGGCGATTATGATGTTGTAAACGGCAAATGGTGGTATGACGAAACAACACAGTACGTTGTACAACCCAATGATACTTTTATAGAAGGTCACGTTTACACTCTGTCTGTGTTATTAAAATCAGCGGATGGTTATGAATTTAGGGTAGATGAAGATAATACTCCACTGGTTAAAGCAAAAGTGAATGGTGAAGTTGCAGATGTTTCCAGTGTACTTACTGGTAAATATCAGGCTTTTGTTGAGTATACTTTTGAGCCTTGCGATGAAAGCCCAATTATAAACGAGGTTGAATTAGATGTTACCGAGCCTGTCGCTGGTGAGTATCCTGATTTTTATCCTGAGCTTCTTACAGAGGGCGTTACTATCGTAGATATGACCTCTGTATATTATATCGAGGGCGTTGCATGGTACGACTACACAACACAGACTTTTATGAATTTCAGCGATAAATTCCAGGAAGGTCACGTTTATGAGATTAACGTAATGGTTGAAACCTTAGAAGATACGTACTTTCCGACAGATTCTAATGGTAACGCTGCCGTTGTCGGCTATGTAAACGGTAACAAAGCGACCACTGAAACATCAGGTGAAACCGGTCGATACTACGCAAGAATTTGCTATGCTTTCGGTGACAAAAGACAAGAGGTGACACACGTTGATGTTACAGGTGTCACCGCTCCGAGTGTTGGTGCTAATCCCGACTTCTCTGTTGCTGATACCGCAAGATATTACATTGACGGAGTTTATTGGACAGATGTTACGACCAGTTCACATAAATGGCTAAAGGAAACTGATGTATTTGAAGCAGGACATACTTACGAGCTTGAGATTTGGCTGAGAACAAACGAAGGCTATAAGTTCAAGACAGATATTGACGGTTGGATTGATATTACCGCTACGGTAGGAAGTAAAGAAGCAGAGGTTATTTTGCCGGGTTCTGCTATTTCATCGATACTTTCTGTTACATATACACTGGAACAATCACAACAGTTTAAGCTAGGCGATGTTGACTTTGACGGCGATATTTCTATTATTGATGCAACCTTGGTTCAGCTTTATATCGCACAGCTTGAAAGCCTTACGGATATACAGCTTAAAGCTTCTGACACTGACAAAAACGGTGACATTCCAATTATGGACGCAACTAACATTCAGCTTTACGTTGCAAAAATTATAGACGAATTTTGATAAAAGCAAAGGGGATGTCTCACTAAACAAGCGAGACATCCCCTTTTTCTATGTGCCTTTTCCGTTATATTATACAAATTGGAGGTAGTGTTTTTCTACGATGATATTAGCTTGCTTTGTTGTGTTTTTGTAAGGTGGAGTTTATAATGTACTTATATAAAACCTCAGCATAAAACCGCAAGATTATTTGCGATAATTTATATCTGAAGGGTTCAAGGAGGCTATGATATGAAAAAACTTATAAGCTTATTACTGTGTGCCGTTATGTTGTTTGGCTGTGCGACTGTGTCAGCTTTTGCAACTGAAAAAGATGTTCAGTTATCTGTTAAGGAAGCTGTAGAGCAGTACGAAGCAGAAAACAGTGTGAAGGTGAACACAAACCGCTATTACTTCCTTATGCCAAACGGTACAAACGGTAATATGGGTACTGATGATACCGCTGAGTATTACAAAGAGTTTGCTCCAAGCTGGTACAACGAGTATACAACAGGTGATGCTGGCGTTTACTGGTGGGATACAGGCAAGCTTGACCCGGCTGTTTGGACAGGCTACAAAATGGAAAAAGACGAATGTGAAAGTATCTTCTATGCAGACGTTCCTGATTTTGTTGAAACACTAATTTTCAATAATAACGTTAACGGCGGAATGGATATGGAAGACCCTATCTATTACAACGCATACCAAAGCACTAATCTTATAGTAAGCGACTATTACTATGACGAAAGTCCTTACTATCCTTACGGGTTGGACGATTTTGACGATATGATTTTTGTAGTTGACCCTAAACTTAACTCAAGCTTTGAAAGCAACAGACCTGTTTTTGGTGGTGAATGGTTCTACTATTACGGCGATGGCTGTTATGGTATATCTGAGCACAATGACCCTAAAAACTGCATAAGAGATGACCATAACCATAATGAGGACTACTACACTGTTGCTGGTTCGTGGAAGCTTTGCGGCACAGAATATAACCCTTATGAAAAAATCAATCGTATGCTTTATGACCCTGAAACGGGTGTGTACACCAAGATTTATGTAAATGTTACAAAGGGTGAGCATGAGCTTTGCCTTACTAAAAACGGAGCTATTGAAGATGCTCTCAAGGATGCTACTGCTTGCACTGTTAATATTACCAAGAAAGACGCTGTGGTTATCGTTACTTACGACGGCGAAGATATGAAAGTTGAAGTGAAAGAACAGCTTTCAGCTAAAGAGGCACTCGAAAAATACGAAGCCCAGACAGGCGAAATTGTCGAAACAAATCGTTACTATTTTCTGATGCCAAACGGTGAAAACGGCATAAAAGATAAAGACGATACTCTTGAAACTTATTCACAGTATGCTGATAGCTGGATAAGCAGATATTCAGACGAGCCGGTTGTTTACTGGTGGAATTCGGAAATTATTAAGCCTGAGTGGATGGGATACACTATGGAAAAAGGAGATTGTGACGGTGTTTTCTATGCCGACGTACCAAAAGCGGTAACAACAATTCTCTATAACAATAATATCGATTACGGCAGACGTCTTGGTGAGAACGAGCTGTTTTCAGCGTGCCAGACTATAAACATCCCTTGCGAGTATTACGATGCAGGTGAAAGTGAAAGTTATCCTGATGGTGTAGAAAGCTTTGATGAGATGATTTTTGTGGTTTCTCCTAATGATGTAACAATGGGGTGGATGCCTGCATATCCACAGTATTTTAGTGGTGAGTGGTACTACTATTACGGTGGCGGTTGTTTTGGCACAGTAAAGGACGGTTCGTATTCCGATTGCTTACGCGATGACCACACCCATACACGCATCGTTGATAACAAAATCTGCTTTGATGCAAATACGACTAAGTGGGAAGATACATCTAAGATTTATTGCCACATTTACGATGATGATGGCAACTACTTCTATGATTGGTGTTCAAATAGTGAGAAGTGCATTGATACAAACGGCGACGGTGTGTGGACTTACGATTTGACCAGAGCTAATATAATTTTAGAAGACGACAAAACCTATCACGTCATATTCTCAAATGGCTTAAGGGGTCAAACAATGTCGCTTCAGTTTAAAACGCTCAGCATCGGAAAGACAGCTTACTGCACAGGCATGTATCTTGACTCTGACAAGGATTTTTATTACCCTGAGATTAGCTGGAAAGATACCACCGCTCCTACTGACTCATATCTAGGTGATGTTGATAATGATGGTGAAGTTAATGTTTTGGATGCAACACTGATACAGCTACATATTGCTCAGCTATCACAGCTTTCAAAAACACAGCTTATGTCAGCCGATACCGATAAAAACGGCGACGTTAATATTCTGGATGCAACTACTGTTCAGCTATATCTCGCAAAGCTGATTGAAAAGCTATAATTATAGGGAGGGTTTTGAACCCTCCCATTTTACTGAATTACAATACAACAAAATATGCGATTTCTTTCTAAAAAGTATTTGCAGAATATGTAATTTATGATATACTTCTTTCAGTAGGCTCAAGCGGAGAAATATCGTGAGAGCTACAATAAATAAAGGATTTGATGAGATGAAAAAATTAATTGCTCTTATGCTTGTAGTTTGTATCGCATTCTCTTGCGTGCTTTGCGGTTGCTCTACAAGTGCCGACCCTGTTGAAAAGAACGAAGTTTTTGCGTCAAGCGACAAGTACAGAACCTTCTACCAAATTTGGATTGGCTCATTCTGTGACTCTAACGGCGACGAAACAGGTGACTTTGAGGGTATTATTTCAAAGCTTGATTATTTAAACGACGGTGACCCTAACACCGGTGACGACTTTGGTATTGACGGTATCTGGCTTTCTCCGATGATGCCATCTTATTCGTACCACAAGTATAACGTTGAAGATTACTTCAATATCGACCCTGATTTTGGTACTCTTGAGATTTTCGATAAGTTTATGGCTGAATGCGACAAGCGTGGTATCGCTGTTATTATTGACCTTGTTATTAACCACAGTGCGTCTACACACCCATACTTTCTCGATGCTTGCGAGGAGCTAAGAAACGGCAAGGAAGACGGCTACGCTAAATATTATAACTTTAAAAAAGGCTCTGACTCTATCCATAATCGTAGTGTTACGGATTGTGATTATTTCTACGAAGGACAGTTCTCTCCTGAAATGCCTGACTGGAATTTAGCCTACGAGGGCACCAGAGAGTACTTTGAAGAGATTACTAAGTTCTGGCTCGACAGAGGTGTAGATGGTTTCAGACTTGATGCTGTCAAATATTTCACAGACGCTAACACAGATGGTATCGAATTTATGACCTGGTTCTACGATATGGCACAGAGCTACAACCCTGATGTTTATATGGTAGGTGAGGACTGGGAGAGTGCAGGCATCATTTATGACCAGTACAAGTCAGGTATTGACTCTTTCTTCAACTTCAAGTTCGGTACAACCTCTGGCGATTATATTATGACAGGCCGTAACGGTCAGACACAGACCTTTGTGTCAGCTTTAAAGAAGTATAACGATAACATCAACAAGAGAAATGAAGACGCAATAAACGCAAACTTCCTTACAAACCACGATATGCCTCGAGTTTCTAACACACTTGAAGCTTACGAGCAGAAGTTTGCAGCTTCACTTTACTTGCTTTCACCTGGTAACTCATTTACATACTATGGCGAGGAAATCGGTATCGAAGCTCCTAACACAACAAATGACGCATCATATCGTACTGCTATGATTTGGGATAACGATAACCTTCCTAGTATTTATGTCAACGGTGTTGCTAAGGTTGAGCCTAACGCTTTGGGTGGTGTTAAGCAGCAACTCGAGCAGGAGGATAGCTTGCTTAATACATACCGCAGAATTATCCGCCTTAAGAATCAGAATCCGGAAATTGTTCGCGGTGACATCACAGAAATCTATAAAACCGATGATGTTTTCCTCGGCGGTTACTACGTTGAGTACGAGGGTGAAAAGCTCCTTATCATTCACTATGGCGGCAACGAGACTAAGGAAATCGAAATTACCGACGATATTCTTAACAAAGCTGAGTTTAGAGGCGGCGTTGTAGCAACAAGTGCGGCTGACTTTGATGGCGACCCTGAAAACTGGGACGTTACATTCAAGAAAGGCGTGCTCACAATGCCACCGATGTCAACTGCAGTGTTAAAAGCAAAATAATAATTGTTAAATAGTAAACTAAAACCGACTGATTTGTTCAGTCGGTTTTATTTTTGCTCCAAAGCGTGATTTTATCTACAAAACAAAACAGTAAGCAACAAACAAACAGTGACAAAAGAGAGAAAGTGTGCGGTTTATAATAAAGTCACTCTAAAGGACCTTTAAGGCCTGTAAAAAAGGATGTTTAAAATGACGTATAAGGAGCTTGCAAAAAAGACTCGTAAAGAAAACGAAAGTGCTGTAACTGTCGCTAGAGAAGTTGTTGTACATATTCTGTATTTTTTAGGCGGTGTGTTAGTGTCACGTGGAGCTGTGCTGGGTGAGTTGTCACCATTCGGAGCATCTTTTGCGTCTGCCGTGCCCTTTATGTATATGCCATCAGGATTGATGGGCTCAATATTTGGTTTTTTGTTGAGAAACCCCGTTGACAGCTTTCGCTATATTGCGGTTGTAGTTTCAATCGGAGCTTTGAGATGGGTGCTTAATGAATTCAAAAAAGTATCACAGAGCAGATTTTTTCCTTGCGTAATTGCGTTTATACCGATGTTTGTAACAGGAGTTGCACTGACTTTTTCCAGCTCGAGTGAGCTGTCACAGGTTACATACTGCCTTATGGAAGCAACCTTATCTTCTGCCGGAGCGTACTTTATGAGCAGGACAAGCACGATGTTTTCGTCTAAAAAAAGCCTGTTTTCATTAAGCTCTCAGGAGGTTGCCTGTATCGCGATGACAGGGTGCATACTTTTGTTGTCATTTTCGTCACTAACGATAGGGGATGTATCTGTCGGCAGAATACTTGCCGTGCTGATAGTTTTATTGTCAGCAAAGTACGGCGGTGTATCGGGCGGTGCAATTACAGGTGTATCAACAGGTATAGTTTTTTCGCTGTCTAGTAACGACTTAATTTTCCTTTGTGCCGGTTTTGCGTTTTCGGGACTTATGGGTGGTTTGTTTGCTCCTGCAGGGAAGCTTTACGTCGCACTTTCTATGCTCATCTGTAACCTTACTATGTCTTTTTCATCAAACGATAATTCGATGATTTTTGCAGTATTTGTTGAGAGCCTTGTCGGCGGAACAATATTTATGCTCTTGCCGAAATCATTGGGAAACTTTGTCAGCAGTATGTTTTCGGATAAAAGCAAAAGCCCTGATGATGAGGTTGTCAGACGAGCTGTGACTATGAGGCTTTCCTTTGCGTCAAAAGCACTGGAAAACGTAAGCTCGTGCGTAAATTCTGTGTCCGAAAAGCTATCGCGACTATATACACCTAATGCACAGTGGATTTACGACAACGCGTGTGAGCACACCTGTACGCATTGTGGAATGAGGTATTACTGTTTTGAAAAGCAAAAGGAAATGAAAAACGAGGATTTTCACCGTCTTACAGCTTACTTAAAGGAGAATGGCTTTGTTAAGGAACGCGACATAGAGGATAATTTCAAAATCAGGTGTTGCAGAGCAAGTGAACTCGCACTAAGCATTAATAACAGTTACAACGAGTATGTGTCATGCGAACAAGCACGACAGAGAATCACGCAGGTCAGAAGTGTGGTTGCGTCTCAGTTTGCCGGACTTTCGGATATTTTACAGGATATGTCCGAGGAGTTTTTAAGCTACGAAAAGTATGATGTAGAGTGCAGTGATCGTGTAATTGATTCGCTGATGGCGATGGGGCTTTCTGTGCTTGATTGCAGTTGCAGAATGTGTAAGGGCAAAGGGATGGTGGTTGAGGTCGCTTTGCTTATCAATAGCAAAATGAACGTTAGTAAAAGTCAGGTAACAAAAGAAATACAAAAGGCGTGTGGTAGAGCGTTTGAGTCGCCGACTATAAGCTATACTCAGGACGTTGCACGAGTGACCTTGTGTGAAAGACCAGTGTACGACGTTGAAATAGGAACATCTCAACATATTTTCAAAAACGGAGAGTTGTGCGGTGATTGCCTTAACTATTTCAATAATGGAATGGGAAGCACGGTGGTTGTGTTGTCCGATGGAATGGGAACAGGGGGCAGAGCCGCGGTTGACTCTAATATGGCTGTCAGCATTATGACAAAGCTTATTAAAGCAGGACTTTCTTACGATTGCTCACTTTCGGTTGTAAATTCCTCACTTATGATAAAAAGTGAGGACGAGTCGCTTGCGACCTTGGATGTTCTGGATTTCAACCTGTTTACTGGAAAGACAGAGCTCTTAAAAGCAGGGGCTTGTGTTACCTATATAAAAAAGAACTCAAAACTCTACAAAAAGGATATGTCTAGCCTGCCGATAGGGATACTTAACGAGGTAAGATTTGCTAAAGAGTCGATAACCTTGTCAAGTGGTGATTTGATTGTTATGGTATCAGACGGAGCACTGACTGGCGATGATGCTTGGCTTGAGCGTATGGTTATGACATTTAAGGACAATAGCTGTGAGGAGCTTGCTTGTTCGATTGTTGATGAAGCAAAAAAACGCCGTAATGACGGTCATGATGACGACATTACGGCGATAGCTGTGAGGGTTATTGAAAACTAATTTAGAGTGTTATTAGACTTAACTATATCCTGAAGCAGACTGTATATACGCTCGGTTGAGTGGATGCTTGCACAGCTTTTGCAGTTTTCTTTCATCTGTTTGAGCTTTTGAGGGTTTGTTAAAAGCTCCTCAATTTGTTTTGCACCTTTTGCACCTTTTTCAAGAACAATCGCTGCTTGCTTTTCAACTAAGAAATCAGCGTTTTGTGCTTCCTGTCCGGGGAATGCCTTGAAAACTGCCATCGGCAGTGAGCAAGCTAAGCTTTCGCTGGTAGTAAGTCCGCCCGGCTTAGTGATGATAAGGTCACTTATGTGCATATAATCCTCGACATTATCAACAAAGTAGAAAAGGCTTGTAGGCTTGGTTTTATCTGTGGAACGCCTGAAGGTTTTTACCAGCTTTGCACTGAGTTCGTGACGGAATTGCTCACTGTGCTCGTAAATCATCTTAGCGATATTTGCGTCGCTTAGTCCTGAGAAAAGCTGTGAGTAATCGTGAGTTTCAAACTCTTTTGTGTCACCGCTAAGCATTTTTTCGAAAGCATCATACAGCTTTTGATTTTTACCTGTTATTACGATAATCTGGTACTCAACATCGAGCTCAACGAGATGTTCGTAAATTTTAAGTATGTCAGTAACTCCGAAGCTGCCTGCCATAATAAGAACTGTCGGTAATTCGTGAGAAAAGCCGAGTCTGTCGAGCGTTTCACTAGCTCGGTTTTCATCGTAGTTATAAAAGCTCTGGAAAATCGGCATACCTAACGGATAAATATGATTTGAATCAACATTATATTTTTCAGCGAGATTATCCGCAGTGTCCTTGCTTGCGGTGATATATGCATCAATATGGTCGCCTATATACGCTCTGTGTGGCATATAGTCGGTGATGATTGATACAACAGGAGTCTTAACGTCATATGCCTTTTTTAGTATTGACATCATACTTGACGCAAACGGATGGCAGGTAACCACGACGTCTGGAGAGTGTTCATCTATAAGCGGTAACAGCTTCTTTGCAAACTGAGTCATAACCGTATTTACAAGGTCTGAAATAGGCGACTCCTTATCAGCAGTTTTGTAAAAGGTTCCGTAAAGCTCAGGTGCGTTTTTAGCGAGAGTTTTGTATCCGAGTGTTACGGTTTTATCAAGGATTGAAGAACAATACTTAAGTGTGTCAACGATTTTAACCTTTGCTTCTTTGTCTTGAGAGTTGATGTACGCTTTCAGGGCGTTTGAAGCACGATTGTGTCCTCCACCCGTGGATGCAGATAAAATAAGAATATTCATAACTAACCTCATCGTAAGAATATATTGTCATTTATTATTATATAACACTTTCTTATCTTATTCAATATCCATTATGTGAACATTGGATATATAAGGGGGATATTTTTCTACATATTTTCAGCATATTTATTTTTTTAAAATTCCCGAAAAGAACATTTCCGAAATACTACTAATGTATTATATAGCTGTGACAGAATACGACGTGAAAGGCGTGAATATAGATGGAAAATAACAACAAAAATAACATTTCAAATACTATGGAAATTAACGCGATTTTAGAAGAAGCTAAGCGAAATCGCGAGCAGGCTTCTGCTCCTCAGAAAAGCGTTAATAATAAAGCTCCACAGCAGAGAATACAGAACAACGCTCCTGCTAATAATCGCAAGCCTCAGCCACAACCACAGCAGGTTGACATCCAAAGCGGCTTTGTAATTTACGACGAAGAGTTAAATAATGGAAAGAAAGCAAAAAAAGGCAAGAAGACAGCTGTTATTGTTTCGATTATTGCGGCGGTTTTAGTTCTTGTTTTAGGAGCAGGTTTTTGTGTTTACTCTTTCTTAAGTGACTTCGAGTATGCAAATAACGTTTATGTTAACGATATCGCACTCGGCGGTTTGAGCGAGAAAGAAGCAGAGGAGCTTTTAGCTCAGGAAGAGGCTAAGCTTGTTAACAGCATTAATATTAACGTAAATGCTGCTGATAAGACCACAACCCTTACAAAAGAGCACATCTCGTGTACATTTAATACAGAAGATGTTTTGGCTCAGGCTAAGCAGTACTCTGAAGACACTTTAGTTCCAACCGGCGAACAGAGATACTACATCGCTATTGAAATGAAAGATGAAGCAATAGCAGATGTTGCAGAAAGGGTTGCAACAGAACTTAACCAAAAAGCTGTAAACGCAACTGTTACAAAGTTTGACTCTTCAAAGAGCGGTGCTGACCGTTTTACATTTGAGGATGAGAAAACTGGTGTTGAGGTTAATACTGATTCTTTTAAAAATCAGTTCAAGAGTTTCATCTCAAGTGGCAAGGTAAGCGGTGATATTGATGCCGAAGCTGTTGCTACAGAGCCTAAATACACAAAGGATTATCTTATCAAAAACATCAAACAGCTTTCATCCTACTCTACAGTTTCAACCAATGGTGCTAACGGAAACAATAATATGAAGATTTCTGCCAAGGCTTGCAATAACTCAATTATCAATCCTGGTGCAGTATGGTCATTCAACAAATGTACAGGTAACTCAAACTTAACATCAAACGGATATAAGCCAGCGGGTGTTTATATTAACGGCCAAAGTGCAACAGGTGTTGGCGGCGGTATTTGCCAGACAAGCTCTACTATTTACAATGCAGGCTTGTTAGTTGGACTTCACGTTCAGGAGCGTCAGCCTCATGTTTTCCCATCTGCATATGTTCCTATAGGTCTTGATGCTACAATCGACTATGGCAATATCGACTTGAAGTTTAAGAATACATTTGATTATCAGATTTTCATCGAGTGCTATATGGAAGGCGTAAATGTTGTTTGCAAAATGTACGGTCTTGAAAATCCTGATTTTGATGAGGTTAAGGTAACATCATCAAGTACTTCCGGTTACGGTGCAGTTGCATCAAGAACATTCTACAAAGACGGCAAGAGAGTGACAGGTGACCATCTCCCTGATGAGCAACTCCCGTCATCAAGATATGGTTCTTCTAACAGCTCATCATCTTCAAATAACAATAACAACAATAACACACAGACTCCGTCACAGGGAGGAGAAACTCCTGACCCAGATAACCCGGATAATCCTGACAACCCGGACAACCCAGATAATCCGGATAATCCTGTTAATCCTGATCCACCGGTAGTTGATCCAGACCCACCGGTAGTTAATCCTGATCCACCTGTAGTGGACCCTGATCCTGTAGTTCCGGATGTTCCTGTTGAGGGCTAATATGATAATAATTTTGGACACCTTCGTAACTGAGGGTGTCCTTTTTTGTTGACTGCCACTAATTTTTGAAGATACTGAATTTTTGTTGCTTAAGTGCTGTATTATAATTTGGTTTGTATTATCACTTGGTTTCGGCAAACACTATAAAAAAGGAGTGTTTATATGATTAAACGAATGGGCGACAGTACTGTTATGTTTTCTATTATGCCCAGAATTGTAAGTTATGCCAGTGTTGTCGGTAAAAAGGAAGCGGATGGCCCTTTGAAGGACGATTTTGATAAGATTTCGTATGATATGCATATGGGTCAGGATACCTGGGAAAAAGCTGAGAGTCAGCTCCAAAAAGAGGTGCTGTCTTTGGCACTTGAAAAAGCAAATAAAAATGCGGGTGATATCGACTTTTTGTTTGCAGGAGATTTGCTTAACCAGTGTATCAGCAGTAGTTACGGCTTAAAAGATTTTTCTATACCGTATTTAGGTCAGTATGGAGCGTGCTCAACAATGGTGCAAGGACTAATTATGGCTTCGGTTATGGTTAGTAGCGGAGCCTCGCACTTATCAGCTTGCATTACATCTTCTCACTTTTGCTCAGCAGAAAGACAGTACCGATTTCCACTTGATTACGGTGGACAGAGACCACAGTCATCCCAGTGGACAGTGACCGGTGCTGGCTGTTGTATTTTAAGTGATACAAAGAGCGAAGGCTTGCCGATGGTGAAGACTGCAACTGTAGGCAGGATAGTTGATTTAGGTGTTACCGACCAGAATAATATGGGTGCTGCGATGGCTCCTGCAGCAGCGGATACTTTGCTGAGATATTTTAGGGACACTTCAAGCTCACCGTCTGATTACGATATGATATACACGGGGGATTTAGGAAAAATCGGCTCCGAACTTTTATATGAGTTGCTAAGTAAGGAGGGCGTTGACATTAAAGGCAGGCACAAGGATTGCGGTGTGATGATATTTAATGATGAGGATATGGATGTTCATTCGGGTGGCTCGGGATGCGGTTGCTGTTCAAGTGTGTTGTGTGGTCATATATTAAAAAATGTGAGTTCAGGTAATTTGAAAAACATTCTTGTTATGGCAACAGGAGCACTGCTTAGCCCTACGTCAATTCAGCAGAGCGAAACTATTCCGAGTATCGCTCACCTTGTTAATATTGTGATATAAAACAAAAAGCTTGGCGAATAACTGCCAAGCTTTACTTTGTATATTTATGCTTTACTCACAAAGAGCTTTTAATTCATCAATCGCTTTCTTTGCGTCGTCAGGCTTGAAAACTGCTGTACCTGCAACGCAGATATCAACACCTGCTTTAGCCGCAGTTGCGATTGTGTCCTTTGCGATACCGCCGTCAACCTGTACGAGTACATCAAGGTTACGTCTTTTAGCTTCTTCTTTTATAGCCTCAACCTTTGGCATCATATCAGCCATAAAGCTCTGACCGCCAAAGCCGGGTTCAACCGTCATAACAAGCACCATATATAATCTGTCAAGGTAAGGGAAAACAACAGATGGGTCAGTCTTTGGTTTAATCGCAAGGGCAGGCTTGACGCCACGGCTTTCGATTTTCTTGATAGTTTCCTCGATGTCGGAGTCGGATTCTGTATGGAAAGAGATAATGTCAGCACCAGCGTCGGAAAAATCGTCAATATACTTAAGTGGTTCTGAAATCATAAGATGCACGTCAAATGGTTTGTCTGTGTATTTTCGCAGCATCTTTATGACAGGAGCACCGAATGTAAGGTTAGGTACAAAGTGAGCGTCCATAACGTCAAGATGCATCATATCTGCACCTGCTTTATCCATACGCTCGATTTCGTAGCCGAATTTTGAAAAATCACAGGATAAGAGTGATGGGGCAATTTGCATAGTAAATCTCCTTTTAAAGTGTTAGGACTTTTTTACGAGCTGAGCAACGATGGTTGCAATACTCCAGAAAAGCATATATAAAAGCATTTCAAATACGCCGAGTATAGAAACAGTAGCGTAAAGCACCATTGTGGCACATAGCAGTACACCTAAAATAAGTCCGAAAATTTCTATAATAAGACCGATGGTGAGGTTTTGCTTGAATGAAGCTGTGTTCGTCAAAGCATGCATAAACGATACAAAGCTTCCTCTTGTTGCAAGATACGCACGTGAGCTTTGCTCCTTTTTAGAGCATACATCGTTAACGGTATTAGCGAAGCCTGTGTTGAGCACTTTGATTGTTCGTGCGTAAATTTCATAGTCTTCAGCAATTCTTTCGGCAGTGATATTACAGTCTGCTGTGCTGACTACCAGACACAAGCCGTGTTTTTGAGCTTTGTGAAGCTCGCGTTTTATCTTTTCGTCAGCTTTGTACTGTGTTACCACCATAGCGATAAGCTGACCGGAGCAAGCTATGTAGGTAACATCGTACTTGCTGTTTTTGTACTTTGTTTCGTCTGCTGCATCTTCGATGTAGATGTGGAAGCGGTCAAGTAGTTTTCTGTTGCCGATAAGAACTCTTTCGCCGTTAATCCAACCGACAAGTCCGAGCTTGTCC
This sequence comes from Ruminococcus sp., assembly GCA_017473955.1. Taxonomy (GTDB): domain Bacteria; phylum Bacillota; class Clostridia; order Oscillospirales; family Acutalibacteraceae; genus Ruminococcoides. The sequence goes on from JAFUIK010000037.1 coordinate 24,850, forward strand.
TCATAAATCACGCTTTCGACCTTTGGCAAAGAGTCTTTGTTTTTCTTTAAGATATCGGAGAAAGCTCTGTATAGTGGCGAGTTAGCCTCTTTCATAACAACAGCCGCAGAAAGCATAGCTTCATCAACTCGAAATTCTGCGAAGTGTTTGATTGTTTTTATTCTGATGCTGTTTTTAGGGTAAAGCTCTTTTGCGTTTACCATAACAGCGTTACAATCGGAAAACTGCTTTACAGACGGGTAACCGCTTATCATAGCATTGTTTTTAAGTGAGTTTTTGCACGTTATCAGAAGTGGTACATTACCCGCCAGAAGTGCAACCATCGGAATACTGATACAGCTCATTACGGATAGAGCTGATACCGCTCCGACAAACGTTTTAAATATTATGCCGTAAACTATAGCAACAAAAATTGAGCTTACTAAGGTGATAGGTGATAGCTTGCCTGATATTTCCTCGCTAGGGTCGGGAGCATATGAGATTTTTAAAAAGTCACTTAATGATTCTGTTTTATGCTGATACGCAATTGATGAGCTTTGTGCTGTAGTGCCACTGAGCATTTTACGGGATGTGTCCTCGTCAGAAAAAACCTTCGCACAGTAAGCAGGAGTTTTAGCAGTAATGAATTTAAAGTTAGATTTAACCCTGAGTACCATCAGTGTTCTGCCAAGAGAATTCAACGTAAAGCCAAGGGACAGTATGCTTGTGTACAAAAAGTATTCAGAAGAAACAAACGCACCAGACATAAACATTGAAACTATTTGCTGGATTAAGCACGCGATATATGCACAGGAAAGTGCGGTATCGCTGTTTCCTCTAAAACCTTTGAGCGGTTTTAAGCCGTTTACTATTTCATCAAAGCTCACGGCACCAATGAGTAACAGTACTAAAAGCTGAACACCGCAGTAGATAAGGGGAGTGAGCTTTGTCCCACCAAACATCGCACTGCCCATTTTAAGCTCCATCAAGGTGAGAGCTAATGAAGCTATAAATAAACACAGCAGTAGCGTTGTTTTAAGCACAAGCTTTTTGAAGTTTTGTGACAGTTCTGTAGCTACAAACTTTGAGTCCTGATTTTCGCTGAAATCAAATGGCCTTGCAGCTTTGCTTTCCTTTACTTTACCGCTATTAGCTTTGTCGACTTTTTTAGGAACAACAAGGCGATAAACGATTTTAAAGAACTTCTTGACCTTCTTGAACGGATTATTAAGCTTTTTATTGCTGCTTGTTGTGTTTGATGATTGTACAACAGCTGAGGATATTTTTGGCTTTGTGTGATGACTCTTTTCTTTTTGAGAGGTAGAACGCTTCTTTGAAACAACCGAGTCGTTCGATTTTAAGTATTCATCGTACTCGCTTTCGACAATCTCGGTGAACTTGCCTGCTTTTAAGTGTATGCAGTTGACCTTGCTGTCGTGCTGATATGTAGGAATCTTTGCAACTACCTTTTCACTGCCTACATAAAACTTAGGTTTTCCGAAAATCTGTTCGTAAGCACTGGTGGATTTTTGCTTTTGACGTTCATCGTGACGAGATGTTTCTTTAGCCTGACGTTCGTATTTTTTAAGGGCAGAGGTAGGGTCGATATCAATGTCTATTTCATTAATATCCTGAAGCTCAACCTTGTGCTTTTTAGGGATAGGCTCAAAGTCTTCGATGATATCCTCGGCAATCACGGTACCCTCTTCCGGCTCGTATGTTAACTCGACAATAGGAGTATCGTCGTTATCCTGAGTCAGAGCAATTTCGCCCTCGCCCGAGGTCAGCTTTTCTTTTGCTTCTTCTCTTCTTTTAGCGGCTTCTTCAGCTTCGAGCGGAGTTAGTCGCTTGTATTTTACTTGCTTGTCCTTGGTGGAGTAAATTTCCTCCATCTTTGAACTGTTATTATCCTTTTTTTGTGGGGTTGATGCTTTTGAAATGTCGGTAAGCTCAGGATTTTTGGCCTTTTTATCTTCTTTTTCTTTTATAGGTCTTGTGCTATCCTTACGCCATATCTTCATTTCATCAACTCCTCTCTGAAAATTTTAGTATTTACAATCGGGCTTATCTTCCTTGAGCTACCTTGTACATAATAATACCCGCTGCAACGGAAGCGTTAAGCGAATTAATCTTGCCTTTTAACGGGAGCGAAACAATAGTGTCGCATTTTTCTCTGACAAGTCGGCTGATGCCCTTGCCTTCGTTACCGATAACAATAGCACAGCCACCGGAAAAGTCGCATTTTGTGTAGTCTGTGCCGTTCATATCAGCACCGTAAACCCACACGCCCTGCTCTTTCAAGTCGTCAATAACAGCGGATATATTATTCACCCTTGCGACAGGAACATACTCAACAGCACCTGCGGACGCTTTGCCGACAGTGTAGGAAAGCCCTGCACTGTGACGTTTCTTGATTATAACACCGTGAGCACCTGAACACTCGGCGGTACGAATAATCGCTCCAAGGTTGTGAGGGTCCTCAATTTCGTCAAGAATGACGATAAACGGAGCTTCCTCTCGCTCTTTAGCAAGAGATAAAATATCCTCAACTGTTGAGTATTCCTTAATAGCGGCAATTGCGACAATTCCCTGATGTGTGGCGTTGCCCGTCATAAAGTCAAGCTTTTTTTGGTCAACTTCTTTAATGGTTATACCTTTTTTCTTAGCTTTAGAAAGTATTGCGACTATTGAGCCTGCGTGGTTATTTTTTGAAACGAGGATGCTCTCAATCGGTCTGCCCGATGAAAGAGCTTCGGTTACGGGATTTCTGCCCGCAATAATATCGTCTTTTTTCTCTCTGTTTTGATTATCCATAGTTTATGTATCCTTTATTTCTCATACTTATACATATATATTGTACCACGCAAAAGACACAAGTATAGTTACAATTTAGAAATATATCGCCGTTTTATGCCGTTTTAGACAGGAAAACTGCTCCTTGGTCTATGTAATCGTCAATGATACCGTACATACCTGTTACAGGATCCCTGAATAAATCTATTCTTGGTGGAAAAATAGTGAAGCTGAAAAACATAACAAAAAACGTCATTAACAGTAATACTGCAACTGGAAAGTAATCTGCAATTTGCGAGTTATTTGTTGTGAGTCTAAAAGAAATATATTGGCTTAGTACCACAAATACTCCTGCTGATAGCAAATCAAGCCACAGTATAGGTTCTTTGGTGAACAAATTATAAGTGTAGAAAAACGCAATTATGGACATTGATAAAAAGTACAACGAAACAGTCTTTGCTACTACAAATTTTTTAAACGGCGGTTTTACCCAAAAAAGCTCTATTACAGACCAAAGAACAAAGCCTACAGCAAAAATTTTTATGTGTTCCCACACGCTTTCGTTAACAGATGCAAAAAGTATCGACAGAGTTGACCCACCGCTTAATTCGTAAACAAAGTGAAGTAATGTTGCTGTCAGATAGATTATTGGAATACCTGCTATCTCCAAAATTTTGAACTTTTTCTCATTCATAAAAAAGCCCCCGACATATATTAGTGTTATAAAATATATGTCAAAGGCTTTGCTGAAATTCTTATATAAGCGTGTAAAATATTACGGTCGACAATGCTCCGATTGCACAGTACAGACAACAGCAGAGTATTCTGCTTATTAAAACGCTTTTAGGTTTAGCTGAGGACACAGTGTCCATACTTTTGAGCATTTTCTTTGCCTCTTTTTCGAGCACTTCGCTTGAAATCGACGCGTATTCGGGTCGTAGCACTAAAAGTGCCCGCTCATAATATTTGTTGTTTGTGTCAGTTACTTCAATTATCTGATGACTTATCCCTTTTATCATAACAGCACCGTCCTTTTTTCTTACAATTATAATGGTCAAATAGGTGTGCCGGTATACTTTTTGAGTTTATTTTTCCTTAAAATCAACATTTTGATGTTGAAAAATATTTGTTTTTAGAAATATACAGTTTGTATTATTCAAAATTCCAATAATAAATGTTGAAAACTATGTGGAAAACAAGGAAAACTTTTTAAAAACCCCTTGGAGATATCTATATCATTACGTTTTTTAGGGTGTTGATAAGTTTTTTCAAAAACTGACAGATAAGTTCTTTATCCGAAATTAAGCATAAATAATTTACAAATTGTAATATTTTACAAGTCAACACGTTTTTTGAAATAAAAATAAAAAAAGAAGACTTTTGTGTAAAAAGCCCTCTTTTAAGTGTCTGTTTTATCAAATTTACATAAAGAACTGAGAAAGCTGTGCTTCGAAAACAAGGTTACATACCATTCCGCTTAAAAATCCCAGAATAGCACCACAGACAACATCGCTCAAATAATGTACTCTCAAGTACATTCTCGAAAAACCAATGATGATAGCGACAAAAAGCACAGGAATAAAAATATAAGGCGGGCATCTGAATAATGTCACCGCAAAGGCTGTGAAAGATGAGGCGGTGTGTCCTGACGGGAAGGAGTAGTCCTTTGGCCTTTTTATAATCAGCTCATCGTCTTCGAGTAATGAGCTCGGTCTCATACGACCGATGATGTGCTTTATAATAATTTCGCCCAAAATAAAGGTTACTCCGAGTGATAATGTCAAGTAAACTCCCGTAGCTCTTGTCCTTTTCATAAGCATAAAAGGAAAGCACAAGGTAATCCACCAGATAAAGGCTCCGTTGCCGAGTTTTGTGAAAAGAACCATTATTCTATTTAGAAAGGGGGTGTGAAGCTTAGCAATTTTTTCGACGATTAAAGTGTCAAGTCGCTGAATTTTTTTAAGCATAGTTTCCTCCTTTGAATAGTATATATAGTATGATACCACAGATTAAGTGATTTGTGTAGTACCTTTTTAAAAGGTGAAAAAATTTTCTTAAAAAATATTGACAAATGTTTTTTATAGTGTTACACTAAGCAAAAATCGAAAAAGCTGTGACGAAGACGGCTGTATTTATTTGTTTTCAGAGAGTCGGTGGAAGGTGAGAACCGATAACGAGTATTTATAAAGCCCATCACTTCTGAGCTGAAGGCCCGAACGCGAATAGTCAGTAGACGCCTTCCGTGATTGCTGCGTAAAGGCATAGGGGTTGTTGGACTCCGAGAGTGGCAGAGTTATCTGCAATTTGAGTGGTACCGCGAGTGTATTTTACACCCGTCTCAAAGGTTTCTTTGAGACGGGCTTTTTTGATTTTTGAATCATTTTTTCAGGAGGAGTTTATTATGGCTCAAGTTGAAACTCAAAAGCTATTAGAGATAGCGGTAAGAATTAAGGAAATGAGAGAAATCTTCGGTTTTTCTGTCGAAGATATGGCAAAGAGAACAGAGGTTAGCGTTGAAGAGTACGTTGACTTTGAAAGCGGAAAGCTGGACTTCCCGTTCACATTTATTCATAAGTGTTCTTTAGCATTCAATATCGGTATTTCAGACCTTTTGGAGGGTAAGAGTGCTCTGCTTTCTTCATATACAGTTACTCGTAAGGGCCAGGGTCAGCAGACCGCAAAAGAGGACGGCATTTCTATCCAGAACCTCGCTCCTTGGTTTAGAAAAAAGATTTCTGAGCCTTATTTTGTAACATACCAGTATTCACAGGAATTACAGAATAAGCCTATTCATCTTACAAAACACTCAGGTCAGGAATTTGACTATGTTATAAAAGGTAAGCTTAAAATTCAGGTTGGCGACAATGTTGAGTATCTTTGTGAGGGCGACAGCATTTACTACAACTCATCTACTCCTCACGGTATGATTGCCGTTGATGGAGAAGAGTGCCAGTTCGTAGCAGTTGTATTACCTGGCGAGAATGAGTCTGAGGATATCATCCGCGATACTCTTATGTCACATAACGAAGTTGCTGACACAAAGCTTTTATGTGAGGAGTTTATCAAGACTACAGTTGATGAAAAAGGCTGCTTAAAGGCTATTGACTTCGAAAACGAGGACAGATATAACTTTGCTTTTGATACAGTTGACGCTATCGCTAAGAAAGACCCTGAAAAGCTTGCAATGATTCACGTTTCAAGGGATAAAGTCGAACGTAGATTTACATTTAACGATATGAAGCGTAAGTCGGCTCAGGCTGCAAACTATTTTAAGAGCTTAGGTATCAAAAAGGGCGACAGAGTAATGCTTGTATTAAAGCGTCACTATCAGTTCTGGTTTGCAATCTTAGGTTTGCATAAACTGGGTGCTATCGCAATCCCTGCAACTAACCAGCTTCAGGCTCACGATTTTGACTACCGCTTTAACGCAGCAGGTGTTAGTGCAATTGTTTGTACTGCTGACGGCGATGTATCTCATCAGGTTGATATTGCTCAGGAAAAATCTCCTACACTTAAGACTAAGGTGTTAGTCGGCGGTCAGAGAGATGGCTGGCATAGCTTTGATGAGGAGTTTGACCTTTTCTCAGCTCATTACTACAGAAATGAAGATACACCTTGTGGTGATGACCCGATGCTTATGTTCTTTACATCAGGTACTACAGGTTATCCAAAAATCGCTTTACATTCATATAAATATCCGCTTGGTCATTTTATTACAGCTAAATATTGGCATAGTGTGTCAAGTGACGGCTTGCACTTTACAATCTCCGATACAGGTTGGGGTAAAGCATTATGGGGTAAGCTCTACGGTCAGTGGCTTAGTGAGGGTGCAGTATTCACCTATGACTTTGACCGTTTTGACGCATCGGATATCCTGCCGATGTTTAAGCAGTATGGTATCACAACCTTCTGTGCACCACCAACAATGCTTAGAATGATGATTAAGCAGGATTTATCAAAGTACGATTTCTCAACCGTTAAGCGTGCCACAACAGCAGGCGAAGCGTTAAACCCTGAGGTTTACAAGCAGTTTAAAATGGCTACAGGTCTTAAGCTTAAAGAGGGCTTTGGTCAGACAGAAACAACACTTTCTATCGCTAATCTTATCGGTGAGCCAAGTAAACTCGGCTCAATGGGTAAGCCTGTACCACTTTATGATATGCACATTTTGGATGCTGACGGCAACGAAGTGCCTGACGGTGAAGTTGGCGAAATCTGCGTAAAAACTTCCGATAAAGTTCCGTGTGGTCTGTTCCTTGGATATTACAAAGATGAGGAAAAAACAAAGGAAGTTTACCACGATGGTTACTATCACACAGGCGACACAGCTTGGCGTGATGAGGACGGCTTCCTTTGGTATGTCGGTCTAGTTGACGATGTTATCAAGAGTTCAGGTTACCGTATCGGACCGTTTGAAATCGAGTCTGTTATTATGGAACTTCCTTATGTACTTGAGTGCGGTGTATCCGCAGAGCCTGACGAAGTAAGAGGTCAGGTAGTAAAGGCGTCTATCGTGCTGGTTAAGGGTACAAATCCAAGTGAAGACCTCAAGAAAGAAATCCAGAATTACGTAAAGAGCCGTACAGCTCCGTACAAATATCCACGTATAGTTGTATTCAGGGATGACCTTCCAAAGACAATCAGCGGTAAAATCCAGAGAAATAAGCTTTAAAATTTTGAAAAATATTGACATATTTCCAAAGTTATGATATATTATTACCGTGTTTTTAAAAAGGCTATGACGAAGAGTACACATTAGTATGACCTACAGAGAGGTAGCGGTTGGTGGAAGCTACCGGAATACAGCTTTTGTGTTTGTAGCTTCTGAGCCGAGAGGAAGAAAGCGAAAGTGAGTAGAACCTCTCCGTGATTGCTGCGTAAATGCATAGAGGTTGTTAGACCTCGAGAGTGGCGATTGTATCGCAATTTGAGTGGTACCGCGGGTGATTATTACGCACTCGTCTCAAAGATAACTTTGGGACGGGTGTTTTTTTCGTCCTAACAAAAAAGGAGAATGTATCATGCAACAAATGACAGGTCTTGACTACAAAATTCAGGAAATGGCGGCTCGTATCAGAGAGCTTAGAGAAATCCAGAACTTAACCGTTGAGCAAATGGCTAAGAAAACCGACGTTACGGTTGATGAATATTTAAGCTGTGAGGCAGGTAAAAGCGACTTAAACTTCGCTTTTATTTATCGTTGTGCGATGGCTCTTTCTGTCAATGTTACCGATATTATCGAGGGTTACTCACCTAACCTTAAAAGCTACTCGGTAACAAGAGCAGGCTTAGGTCAGAAAGTAGCACAGGCTCACGGTATGACTTACTACAACTTGGCTTATGCGTTTCAAAATCGTATCGCCGAGCCATTATATGTTCGCTCTGTTTATGATGAAAATGCTCAGAATAACGACATCGAGCTCACAACCCACGAAGGTCAGGAGCTTGACATCGTAATCGAGGGTAACCTGATGGTACAGGTTGGCGAGCACAAGGAGATTTTAGGCCCTGGCGACACTATCTATTTTGACTCAGATAAGCCACACGGTATGATTGCCGTTAACGGTAAAGATTGTGTGTTCTATGCTATCGTGCTTAACCCTACAGGTGAGCCTATCCCTGAGCTTAGTTCGGGTAAAATCGTTGAGATTAAGAAGACTGAAAGAAAGCACGAAGCTGACCGTATATATAAAAAGTATGTTGATGTTGAAGAAAATGAAAAGGGTACACCAACATCAATCAAGTTTAAAAACACCGATAACTTTAACTTTGCATTTGACCTCGTTGATGCTCTCGCTGACAAAAAGCCTGAGAAGCTCGCGATGTTACATATTTCGAAAGACCACACAGAGCGTAGATTTACTTTCAAGGATATGAAGAAAGCGTCTGCTCAGTGTGCTAACTACTTTAAGTCCTTAGGCATCAAAAAGGGCGACAGAGTTATGCTTATCTTAAAGCGTCACTACCAATTCTGGTTTGCTATGCTTGGACTTAACAAACTCGGTGCTATTGCCATACCTGCACCTAACCAGTTGCAGGCTCACGACCTTGAGTACCGCTTAAAGAGTGCAGGAATCTGTACGGTTATCTGTACTGCTGATGACGATGTTGCTCATCAGGTTGATATTGCAAGCGAGGGTTATGACGGTCTCAAGAATAAGCTTATTGTTAACGGTGAGCGTGAGGGCTGGCGTAACTTTGATGACGAATACACATTGTATTCAACACATTATAACAGAGCAGAGGATGCTCCTTGTGGCGATGATTTAATGCTTATGTACTTTACATCAGGTACATCAGGCTATCCTAAGATTGCGGCTCACAACTACCGCTATCCACTCGGTCATTTCCATACTGCCAAATACTGGCACAACGTTGACCCTGAGGGTCTCCACTACACAATTTCAGACACAGGCTGGGCTAAGGCTATGTGGGGTAAGCTCTATGGCCAGTGGCTGTGCGAGGCGGCAACTTTCGTTTATGACTTTGACCGCTTTGACGCTGCTGATATCCTGCCTATGTTTGCAAAATATCAGATTACAACATTCTGTGCACCACCAACAATGCTTAGAATGATGGTAAAACAGGATATCTCAAAATACGATTTCTCATCAGTACAGCATATGACAACAGCAGGTGAAGCGCTTAACCCTGAGGTTTATCGTCAGTTTGAAAAGGCTACAGGCTTACAGATTATTGAGGGCTTTGGTCAGACTGAGAGTACAATGATTGTAGGTAATATGACAGGTGCTCCGCATAAAATCGGCTCTATGGGCAAGCCTGCACCAATTTATGACGTAATGCTTGTTGATTCTGACGGCAACGAAGTACCGGACGGTGAGCCAGGCGAAATCGTTGTTAACCTTAAAAACGGTCATCCTTGTGGCTTATTTGTTGGTTACTACGGCGACGAAGAAAAGACCAAGGAAGTTATGCACGACGGTATTTACCATACAGGTGACGTTGCTTGGCGTGATGAGGACGGCTTCTTCTTCTACGAGGGTAGAGTTGATGACGTTATTAAGTCATCCGGCTATCGTATCGGACCGTTTGAGATTGAGTCTGTTATTATGGAGCTTCCATATGTCTTAGAATGTGGTGTTTCTGCCGCTCCGGATGAAGTAAGAGGTCAGATTGTTAAGGCTTCTATCGTACTTACTAAGGGCACAGAAGGCAGCGACGACCTTAAGAAAGAAATCCAGTCTTATGTAAAGAGCCGTACAGCTCCTTACAAGTACCCTCGACTTGTTGTGTTCAGAGATGAACTTCCAAAGACAGTCAGCGGTAAAATCCAGAGAAACAAACTTTAATTTACATATATAAATGATTATGAGAGATTTTAAACGAATTACTTTGCTTTGCGGGCACTATGGTAGTGGCAAAACAAATGTTGCTGTTAACTTTGCATTAGAGCTAAGAAAACAGCGTGACAGGGTGGCTATCGCTGACCTTGATATTGTCAATCCGTATTTTCGTTCAAAGGACTCCAGCTCTGAGTTTGAAGACAACGGCATCCGCCTTATCTGCTCAGAATTTGCTAACTCCAATGTCGATATTCCCGCATTGCCTCAGGATATGTACGCTATAACCGATGATAAAGAGCTTTCTGTTATTATCGATGTCGGCGGCGATGACAGAGGAGCACTCGCTCTTGGTCGTCTAGCCCCAAAAATAGTAGAAGAAAACGACTACGAGATGCTGATGGTAATTAACTGCTATCGTCCGCTCACTCGTGATGCAGAGTCTACTATCGAAGTTATGCGTGAAATTGAATATGCAGGACACATAAAATTTACGGGAATTATCAATAATTCAAATTTGGGTATTGCTACCACCCCCCAAGATGTGTTAAAATCAATAGAATACGCAAAGGAAGTGGCAAAACTGTCAGACCTTCCTCTGCTGTACACTACCGTCACTGACGATATATATAATGACTTATGCGACAAGATAGAAAACCTCTTGCCACTGAGTCTTCAGGCAAGACCTGTATAAGATTATAAGGAAAGGGAGAGTTTTTAATGGCTAAATTAACATTCAAAACTGACAACTGCAAGGGTTGTGGACTGTGCGTTGAGGCTTGTCCAAAGAACTTGCTCATCCTTGCAAAAGACGAAATTAACAAAAAGGGTCATCATCCAGCTGTTATCACTGACGAGAGCAGTTGTATCGGTTGTGCTTTCTGTGCAACAATGTGCCCTGACTGCGTAATTAAGGTAGAGAGGTGAGAAAATAATGGCAGATAAAGTATTGATGAAAGGTAACGAAGCTATCGCTGAGGCTGCTATACTTGCAGGTTGTAAGCACTACTTCGGTTATCCTATTACTCCACAGACAGAAATCGCTGCTTATATGGCTAAGAAAATGCCAAAAATCGGTGGTTGCTTTTTACAGGCTGAAAGTGAGATCGCTGCTATCAATATGGTATATGGTGTAGCTTCAACAGGTAAGCGTGTTATGACATCTTCATCTTCACCTGGTATTTCACTTAAGGGTGAGGGTCTGTCATACATGGCAGGTTCAGATTTACCTTGTCTTGTTGTTAACGTACAGCGTGGTGGTCCTGGTCTTGGCGGTATCCAGCCTAGCCAGTCTGACTATTTCCAGGCTACAAAGGGCGGAGCACACGGCGACTTCAGAATGATTGTTTTAGCTCCTGCATCAGTTCAGGAAATGGCAGAGCTCACAGTAAAAGGTTTTGAGCTTGCAGATAAATACAGAATGACTTCTATGATTTTAGCTGACGGTACTATGGGTCAGATGATGGAGCCTGTAGAGCTTGACTTTGATATTAAAGAGCGTCCTGAAACTCCTTGGGCTACAACAGGCACAAAGATGGAGCGTGAGCACAATATCGTAAACTCACTCTCTTTAGTTGCAGAAGAGCTTGAGCGTCTTAACTTTGAAAGATTTGAGCGTTACAAGGCTGTTGAAGAGAACGAAACAATGTACGAAGAGTTTATGACTGAGGATGCTGATATTATCGTTGCCGCTTTTGGTATTGCTTCTCGTGTTTCTAAGAACGCTATCGTAGAAGCAAGAAAGCAGGGCATCAAGGTTGGTCTTATCCGTCCAATCACACTCTGGCCTTTCCCTAAGGCTCCGTTTGAGAAAGTTGCAAACACAGCTAAGGCTGTTGTTTGTGTTGAGCTTTCAATGGGTCAGATGATTGAGGATGTTAAGCTTGCAACAGGTTGTAAGGTTCCTGTAACTCTTTGCAACCGTGTTGGCGGTATGATTCCATCCCCTGAACAGGTATTAGAGGCTATTATTGAGGCAAACGGAGGTGCAAACTAATGGCAGTAGTATTTGATAAACCACACGCTCTGGCAGATGTGCCTATGCACTATTGTCCGGGTTGTTTACACGGTGTTGTACACCGTCTTGTTGCTGAGGTTATTGATGAGCTCGGTATCGAGGGCAGAACTATCGGTATTGCAACGGTTGGTTGCTCTGTTATGGCATATAATTATTTCAACTGCGATATGATTGAGGCGGCTCACGGTCGTGCTCCTGCAGTTGCTACAGGTGTTAAGCGTTCAGACCCTGAGAACAACATCGTATTTACATATCAGGGTGACGGTGATTTAGCGTCTATCGGTATGGCTGAAACTGTACACTCAGCTGCTAGAAACGAAAACATCACAATTATCTTTATCAACAACGCTATTTACGGTATGACAGGCGGTCAGATGGCTCCAACATCACTTCCTGGTCAGGTAACACAGACTTCTCCATACGGCAGAGATGTTAACCACTGCGGTTATCCTATCCGTTTTTGTGAGATGCTAAGTCAGCTTGAAGGTCCTGAGTATTTAGAGCGTGTTACAGTTAATAACGTTAAGAATATCAAAAACGCT
>JAFUIK010000038.1 GCA_017473955.1 Ruminococcus sp.
CACAAATGACGGTGTTACTATTGCTAAAGAAATTGAGCTTGAGGACGCATTTGAAAATATGGGTGCTCAGCTTGTAAAGGAAGTTTCAATCAAGACTAATGATATCGCTGGTGACGGTACAACAACAGCTACATTACTTGCTCAGGCACTTATCCGTGAGGGTATGAAGAATGTTGCCGCTGGTGCTAATCCTATGGTTCTCAAAAAGGGTATTCAGCTCGCTGTTGATGCGGCGGTAAAGGCAATTACAGATAATTCACAGCAGGTTAAGGGTACAGAAGATATCGCTCGCGTTGCTACAGTTTCTTCTGCTGATGAGTACATCGGTAACCTTATTGCTGAGGCTATGGAAAAGGTATCAAAAGACGGCGTTATCACTGTTGAAGAGTCAAAGACCGCTGAAACTTACAGCGAAGTTGTTGAGGGTATGATGTTCGACAGAGGTTATATCGCTCCTTATATGGTTACTGATACAGACAAGATGATTGCTGACATCGACGATGCTCTCATTCTTATCACAGACAAGAAGATTTCAACAACACAGGAAATTCTTCCGCTTTTAGAGCAGATTGTACAGTCAGGCAGAAAGCTTGTTATCATAGCTGAAGATGTAGAGGGTGAAGCTCTCACAACTTTAGTGCTCAATAAATTAAGAGGCACATTTACTTGTGTTGCTATAAAAGCTCCTGGCTTTGGTGACAGAAGAAAAGAGATGCTTCAGGATATCGCTATTCTTACAGGCGGTACAGTTATCACATCTGACCTTGGTCTTGAGCTTAAGGACGCAACAATTGAACAGTGCGGTAGAGCTAGACAGGTTAAGATTTCTAAGGAAGATACAATCATCGTTGACGGTGCAGGTAATGAAACTGAAATCAAAAACCGTGTTGCACATATCCGTCAGCAGATTGAAACAACAACATCTGATTTCGACAGAGAAAAGCTTCAGGAACGTCTTGCAAAGCTTGCAGGCGGTGTCGCTGTAATCAAGGTTGGTGCAGCTACTGAAATCGAGATGAAAGAGAAGAAGTTAAGAATTGAAGATGCTCTTTCTGCTACTAAGGCTGCAGTTGAAGAAGGTATCGTAGCTGGTGGTGGTGTAGCTCTTGTTAATGCTACTCCGGCAGTTGAGGCACTTTTAGATACTGTTACAGGTGATGTTAAGACAGGTGTTCAGATTGTATTAAAGGTGCTTGAGGCTCCTATCAAGCAGATTGCGTTAAATGCAGGCCTTGAGGGCTCTGTAATCGTTGAGAACATTAAAAAAGCTGACAAGGTTGGCTACGGATTCAATGCTCTTACAGAAGAGTACACTGATATGATTGAAGCAGGTATCGTTGACCCAACTAAGGTTACACGTTCAGCATTACAGCACGCAGCTTCTGTTGCTGCTATGGTACTCACAACAGAGTCACTTGTTGCTGATATCAAAGAGCCTGCTCCTGCAGTAGCTCCTGCACCTGATATGGGTGGAATGTATTAATGCCTTTTAAGAATTAAATATATAAAAAATAACACCGCGTGGGTTAAACCTACGCGGTGTTTTGTGTAAGTATTAAGCTAAAATCAGAACTCCTGTTTAACAGAACGTTCAAAGAGCTTAGAAAGCTCTGTTTTGAATTCTTTGTTCTCAAAAAGAATATTGTAGATAGCTGTTGTAATCGGCATTTCGACGTTGTACTTGAGGCTGAGGTTGTATAAAGCCTTTGATGTCATAACACCTTCAGCGAGTTTTTCAAATTTCTCGCCCTTTGAGTAGCTTTCTCCATAACGACGATTATGGCTCCAAGGGGAGAAGAGAGTAGCTTCGTAGTCGCCTAAGTGACATAGTCCGTAGGCTGACATTTCGTTTCCGCCCATAGCATCAATCAGTCTGCTGATTTCTCTCGGTGCTCTCGCCATCAGTGCTCCCTTGAGTGAAGTGTATCCGATTCCGTCAAGCATACCTGCCGCGATACCGATAACGTTCTTAGCAGCAGCACCGATTTCGCTACCGATAAGGTCGGCTCCTATGTAAAATCTAATTAGTTCAGAAGAGAACTCATTAACTAGCGTTTGTTTTACTTCTTCGTTATCAGAATCAATTACCATACAGTTAGGAATACCTTTGACGTAATCCTGAGGATGCCCCGGACCAACCCAGACAGCAACAGGTGTTTTATCTTTATCAACAAACGAAGAAACAATTTCGCTTAATCTGCAACCTGTGTCAACCTCGACACCCTTCATACACAAAACGATTGTTTTGCCCTCTAGAGGATATTTTGCAATATCGTTCATATATGATCTCAAATACTGCGAAGAAATAGAGATGATAATAGTTTCAGCGTGAGAAACTGCTTTTTCTAAATCTGACGTTACTTCAATTGATTCGGGATATGTTAAGTAGTCGTTCTTATGGGTATCTCTAAGAGCGATAAGCTCAGGTGCGGTTTCCAGTCCGCACGATATTACATTATGTCCGATTTTATCTAAGTACCATGCAATACAGCTACCCCAACGTCCACAGCCTAAAACAGAAATTTTCATATATTACTCCTATAAAAATTTTCATAAAAATACCCCGCCTGACCGTATCGGCTTAACATAACCTGCCTACTAGAGTGACAGGTGGGTGTCCACCCATCAGCTTTAGGCTCCCTTCGTCCCATATGGGGAGGTCTGCACACCGCTGACGGAGTTAAACTCCCGATTTAAAGGTTGTAGGGTTATTTTCACCGATTCGCGAATCAGGCAGGGAGTCAATCACTCTTCGTCGAATAACTCTTCAAATCTTTTTTCAAAGATTTCAGCTAGCTCATCAAGCAGAGCGTCGTCATCTACCTCGGCGAGTTGCTCCTCGCCATCTTCTTCGATAACTTCCATAATATAGTACTCACCGTCGTCGGCGACAGCAGCATCAGCGTCATCAAAGATAGGGTAAAGGGCATAAAAAAGACCTTTTTCATTTTCAATAGTATCAATAATCTCAAAATTATGTTCAACGTTTTCATCGTCGATTAAAGTAATGAGATCAGGTGCAAAATCTTTATCCATAGTATCAAACTCCTTAATAGTATATGATAATTTTACCCTGTATATTGATTTTAGTCAAGGAATAACTTATATAATCTTTTGACAAAAATGTAATAATATCCTCTGCTTTCGTGATAATTACCAATTTTTCGATTAGTATTGAAAAAT
Source organism: Ruminococcus sp. (assembly GCA_017473955.1). Classification (GTDB taxonomy): domain Bacteria; phylum Bacillota; class Clostridia; order Oscillospirales; family Acutalibacteraceae; genus Ruminococcoides. Next base: position 3,184 of record JAFUIK010000038.1, read on the forward strand.
ACTTTCTTTAGGTGTATAATTTGTTAATTAAACAATACTATTCGGAGGCTTCTGGATGTTACTGAAACCATTTGAAAATCTTCCTGATGAGTTTAAAAATGACGAAGTTAAATACTATTACGATATACTGGATAAAAAGCGAAACAGTTTACTTGTTAAGCGTATCGCTGATATAGTACTCGCTCTGATTATGATAGTATTTTTGGCTATTCCTATGCTTGTTATTGCTATCATTATCAAGTGTGGGTCTAAGGGACCTGTTATGTACAAACAGGAGAGAGTAACAACCTACGGTGAAAAATTTATGATTTTGAAATTCCGTACTATGAAGGTTGGTGCAGATAAGTCAGGACTCCTTACAACCAAGAATGACGACAGAATTACCGGTATCGGTAAAGTGCTCAGAAAACTAAGACTTGACGAGCTACCGCAGATTTTTCACGTTTTATCTGGTAAAATGAGCATTGTAGGAACACGTCCTGAGGTTACAAAATATGTTGAGCGTTATACACCGTCGATGTATGCTACTTTGCTTATGCCTGCCGGAGTTACATCGTTTGCCAGCATAAAGTTTAAGGATGAGGACAGAATTTTAGGTGAGATCACAGATCCTTTAAAAATCGACGAAATCTATATTAACGAGATTTTACCTAAAAAAATGCGATATAACTTAAAGTACATTGAACGCTTTAACTTTAAGCGTGATATTTATCTTATGTACAAAACCGTAAAACAGGTATTGTTTTAACCTGTTTTTTAGACCGTGTTACTAAAGCGTAAAGGAGTGCCATTATGGAGAAGCTCAGAGCAGTTTTGACTAACAATTCTATCTTCAGAATCAGTTACATTGTATGCCTGTTTTTCTGTAACGTATCATTTATTCAGGTTCCTGCTTATGTTGCACTGGTCTTTTTGTTTTTATGGGGAGCTTTCCTGCTATTTTATAATGAACGTAAGCGAAGAGTATTCTCAAAAACACGATTTGGATTGTGGCTTTTGGCATTTGTTTTCTTTTCTACTGTTACAGCTATAATACATATTGCCAATAACTTCTTTTACAATATGGTGATTCAGCTTCACGTGTGCATTTGCTTTTTTATTTTTTATGCGTTACATACTGAAAAGCACCTGAATTTCCGCAAAGAGTTGTACACGATTTGCCGCTTTATAGTGTATACTACAACTATAGTTGGTGTGCTCGGACTTGCATGTATGATGGCTGGTATCAGCTTTGAGGTTATGTCGATTAAGTTTATTATTTACGAAAATCGATTTACAGGAATTTATTCCAATCCTAATATCCTCGGTTTTGTATCTGTTGTTGCACTTTTCTGTGTGCATATGCTCACAAAAACTAACTTCATCGAGCTTTCAGGACAAGAACGAGTGTCTAGAATTTGGTTGCTTAGTGCTGTGGCTATCAATGGTATGTCGCTGTTTTTGTGTGATTCAAACGGAGCAATAGTACTTATAGTATTCTATGTTATTACATTCGTGTTGTATAAGATGTTCGGTTCTGAACGTGAGTTTTCTAAGAAGCAGATTGTAACTAAACTTATCGCTCTTATGATTGCAGGTATTTTTGTTGTAAGCTCAGTGTTTTTTGTAAGATATTTTACACAGGCTGGTTTTACTGAAATATTAGAAAAAGCTGAATCAGGCTTGAAAATTGAGTCAACTGACGGCATGGAGGATGATATGTTCTATGCAACAGAACGTATCACTTTCAGCCATATTAACAAAAATCTCGACAGCGGACGTTTTAGACTATGGCGACAGGCTGCTTCGCTGTTTTCTGATTTTCCTCTTTTCGGCATAGGTAAGGGTAACGTTTATGATTATGGTGAGGATAAATTCGACAACGGAATAGCTTTTTCTGATATTTATGGAGAAGCATTGTCTAAATTTGCGACCGACTTCCATAACGGATACGCGACAATTCTTGTTTGCTCCGGAATAATCGGCTTTGTATTATTTTCGCTGTTCGGACTTCGCTTTGCAAAACATATGTCGATTCATGTGTTTAAAGCTAAGAACCTGAAAGAAAGTATTTTACCTTGTATGTATTCTTTCCTTTGTGCGTATCTGGTTTATGCATTTTTTGAAAAAGCGTTACTTTACGATGTATCTTTTACTGTTCTGTTTTTTTGGCTTATTATGGGATATGTATCGTGCTTTTTGTGCCAGTATGAGCCTGATTATCAGGAGGGTATTTACCTCTTCAAACGTAAGGTTAGAAA
>JAFUIK010000039.1 GCA_017473955.1 Ruminococcus sp.
AAACACTACTGCTGGCACACTCAATTGTTAATTCATTATACTCTTTAGGTGGTAAATATAAGGTTATACTAGGGGTAACAGTTTCAAAATTTATACTGAATATTTTGATATTATTTGATTTAGGTGTTCGTTTTACTACTAGTTTATCATTTTCGACATACACCTGATGTTTGATTCCTTCTTCTGCCACTACCTTTACATAGGCTTTTTCTTCGTTTGTTGTAGCGAAATAAATATCAAGATTGCTATCATTTATGTATACATCGGTAAAGTCGTAGTCAACATCATAAACAGTATGTTTATAATTTACTGTGTTATAAGCTGTGTAATCTAATTTGGAAAAATCAAAGCTAACTGACCACAGGGCACTTATAAGAATCAATAGTCCTGTACTAATAAAAATCAGTGAAACGACAAGTGCTGTTTTAACAGTTTTTTTCATTTTGCTGACCTCCCTACAAAAGAATATTTTATGCCTTTTGCGATTAATTTGATTAAAACTACCAGTCCTTTTGCAAAATAGCTAGAACCTATAAACAGAAGTATTGTAAGACCGGCACAAATTAAAGTTAGTGCAAGAAAAATCAAGGTATTCAAAAATAAGCCTTTCATTAAACTCACAAATATGCCAACGGTAACAATCAGTGTTGCAACCGCCACGCTGAGTACAACAGCGTATAGAGAAACAACAACTGCCCATGCAGATATGTAAACAGATAGTACAACTGAAAAAAACGCAATCAGCAAACTAACCCACAATGGTGAACCAAGTACAAGCAGGATAATTTCCCAAACCCTGAGCGTTCTTCTGTGCTTTACCTTTTCTTTCACAAGTTTCGTAATCGGTGTATCCATCACAATCTGTGTTGCAATATCATCAATGTTTCCCAAAGAAGCAATCGCCTCTTCTTCACTCATACCATCTTCAACACTGTCATCAATAAGCTCACCGTAATAGTCAACAGATTTGTTTATATCAATTTCGGATAATCCCTTTAGCCTTTTTTTCAGCTCTGCGATGAATTGATTCTTATTCATTGTCGTCCTCCTTGGTTATATATTCATAAATCGACATTATCTCTTTCCATTCACATTTAAAATCTTCGATTCTTTTTAAGCCGTTTTCGGTAATGCGATAATACTTTCTTAGCCTGCCGTTATGTTCAACGCTGTAAACCGAAAGCATTTGTGAAGTTTCAAGGCGTCGCAAAATCGGATATAGTGTTGACTCACTGATTTCAACGTAAGGTTTCATATCTTTGATAATTTTATAGCCGTAAGAATCTTCATTTTTAATCGCTTTAAGTACGCACACATCGAGTAATCCGCGTTTAAGTTGAATATCCATAGAATACCTCCTTACACGTTATACTATACTACGCATAGTATTATATGTCAAGTAATACGTTAATTTTCAGCTTAGCACAAGTATGTTTTTATACAATTACTAAAAAATATTGTACTAACTAACTATTTATGGTATATTAAAATTGTAAAAATATACATAAGGGGATGTTATTATGAAAGTATTTAACTGTATTATGGGTATTTTCTCATTGTTCGCTGCCTATTACTGCTTTGTTCATCCGGGTGTTTCTGCAGTAATGACTATCGGCTGGATTGTTACCTGCTTACTCGGAGTAATCGGTTTTTGCGGTATCTTTGAATATGTCCGTAATAAACAAGAAAAGAAGGAAATGGTTCACGGCATTATTGGGCTTATCTTAGCTATCTGTGCTGCGGTGCTCTCAACCATTGCTATGTTCAATGTATCACTTCGAGCTACATATGACCTTATCATTGTTGTTATGTTCGCTCTCTGGCTTGTTCTCAGCGGTGTTGACTCAACCGTTACTTCTTTCAAGCTCAAAAAAGAAGGTCACAAAACTTGGTGGTTAACACTCGTGCTCGGTATTCTCGTTATCATTATGGGTATGTACGCAGGCACACACCTCATTTATGCTACTATGACTCTTGGTTACGTTATGGGCTTTTCTCTTACTTTCTATGGAGTTAAGCTTATCTGCTCAATTTTTGAAAAATAATTTAAACGGAGATAAAGTATGAAATGTGTACTAAAGGAGCTTGCCTCCTATAAAAAAGAGCTGTTTTTCATAATTCTCACCGTTATCGGTACAACTATGGCAACACTTGGTCTGCCGTCAATGCTGATAAGACTTATAGATATAGCTATTCCTAACAAAGATTTAGCTATGGTTTTCAGAGTCGGCGGATTTATGATTGCCTTGGTTATTTTCGGATTATGGTGCGGTATTACTACAAGCAGACTTTCCGCTACTGTTTCAATGGGTGTTGGCAGAAATTTACGCTCAAAGGTTTTCAGAAAGGTTCAGTATTTCTCTCAGACTGAAATCGACAGATTTACTGCTTCTTCTCTTATTACAAGAACCAACAACGATATCACTCAGGTGCAGACTTTCTTAAACCAGTGTTTGAGAATCGCTTTTCAGGCACCTATTATGTGTATCTGTGGTGTTATCTTAGCTATTTCAAGCTCACCACAGCTTTCAGGTGTCTTAGTTATTTCTATCCCTATAATGTGCGTTGTACTTGTTATCATCGCTAAAATTGCTATTCCGCTTTCTACAAAAATTCAGGGTAAGATTGACAGAATCAACCTTGTAATGCGTGAAAAGCTCACAGGTGTTCGAGTTATCCGAGCTTTCGGTACTGTTGATTTTGAATCAAAGAAGTTTGAAGAAATCAACAAGGATTACAAGAAAACAAATATGAAATTACAGAGAACCACTAACTCTGTTATGCCTGTGCTAACTATTGTTCTTTCTTTCACTGCCGCTATGGTTATGCTTATGGCTGCTAATCAAAGTGTTAACAAGGGTTATGACTATACAATCGGTGAGATTATGGCTATCATTCAGTACATCATGCAGATTATGATGGCTGTAATTATGCTTACTTTGGTATTTGTTCAGCTTCCACGTGCTAACACATCAGCTCAAAGAGCATTAGAGGTACTAGAAACAGAACCTGTTATTCAAAATAAAAAAGAAACTAAGGACAACACTGAAAAGAAAGGTTACCTTACATTCAAAAACGTTTCTTTCACTTATCCTGGTGCTGATGTTCCTGCTATCAAAAACCTTTCATTCGAAGCAAAACCCGGTGAAACTACTGCTATTATAGGCGGTACAGGTATGGGTAAATCAACTATTGTTAACCTTATCCCTCGTCTTTATGACGTTACTGAGGGTCAGGTACTCGTTGATGATGTTGACGTAAGAGATTATGACACTGGGGTGCTTAGAAACAAGATTGGTTTTGTACCACAGAAAGCTGTTCTTTTTGCAGGCACAATAGATTCTAACATTGCATTTGGTGACAAGAATGCTGATGAAGATAGAATTGAAGAAGCTGTTAAAATTGCTCAGTCTTATGACTTCGTTATGAAAAAGGACGAAGGCTTTAACTCTCCTATCTCTCAGGGCGGTACAAATGTTTCGGGCGGTCAGCGTCAGCGTCTTGCTATCGCAAGAGCTATTGTAAGAAAACCTGAAATCTACGTGTTCGACGACTCGTTCTCTGCTCTTGACTTTAAAACAGATAAGGCATTACGTCAGGCACTTTCTGCTGAAACAGGCGACGCTACAGTCGTTATTGTTGCACAGAGAATTTCTACTATTATTGATGCTGACAGAATCATCGTTGTTGAAAAAGGTGAGGTTGTCGGCATGGGCACACACAAAGAACTTGTCGAGACTTGTGATGTCTACAAGGAAATTGTTGATTCTCAGATGAGTAAGGAGGGTGAATAAAATGAAAACAAATAAGCCTTCTAACTCAAACAGCCCATACAAAAGACTTTTAGGTTGTATGAAGCCATACAAAGCAAAGCTTGTTATTGCTGTTATTGTTATTTTACTTTCCACTATCGCCTATGCGTTGGCTCCACTCTTAATGGGTAACGCTACTGATGCTCTCGCAAAGCTACTCACAGGCGGTGAACAAAATGGTGAGTTTTTAAAATTCTTAGCTCTTATGGGCTGTGCTTACGGTCTTAACGCTTTACTATCATATATTGGTACATCACTTATCGTATCTGTGGCTGAAAGCACAATTTTTGACCTTAGAAAGAAAGTTGACTACAAGCTCTCAAAGCTTCCTTTAAACTACTATGACACTAACTCATACGGCGATATTTTGAGCCGTGTTACAAATGACGTTGATACTGTTTCAAACTCTTTACAGCAGAGTATTTATCAGATATTAAACGCTATTTTTACAATTATTATTATCTTCTCTATTATGCTCAACATCAGCGGTGTACTCACACTCGTTGGTTTAGCTGTTGTTCCTTTTGCACTTTATGCTGCCGCTAAAATTGCTAAAAAATCACAGCAAAAGTTCAATGCACAGCAAGGTGGCACAGGCAAATTAAACGGCTATGTTGAAGAGTACTACTCAGGACACAACGTTGTTACAGTATTCGGCAGAGAAGAAAGCGTTATCGATGAATTCGAAAAAACTAACGACGAATTGTATCATTCATCTAAAGATGGTCAGTTCTTAGCAGGTACACTCACCCCTATTATGCAGAATATGACTAACCTTGGTTACGCACTTGTTAGTATTATTGGTGCTATTCTTGCTATAGTTGGCGGTTTGTCGGTTGGTATGATTCAGTCATTCACACTTTATTTAAGACAGTTCTCTCAACCACTCACACAGGTTATGCAGATTGCTAACACAATTCAAGCTACAGGCTCTGCTGCTACTCGAATTTTTGAGTTTTTAGATGAAAAAGAAGAAGTTCCTGATGTTGAAAACCCACAGTTCCCTAAGGAGCTCAAGGGTGAGGTTAAATTTGACCACATCAAGTTCGGTTATCTTCCACACCAGACACTTATCACTGACCTTGACATCACAATTGGTGCAGGCGAAAAAACAGCTATTGTTGGCCCTACAGGTGCTGGTAAAACAACTCTCGTTAACCTTATTATGCGTTTCTATGACGTAAGACAGGGCGGTATTAAGATTGACGGTGTCGATATTCGAGATATGGAGCGTTCACGACTGCGTGAAATCTTTGGTATGGTTTTACAGGACACATGGCTATACAACGGAACAATCAGAGAAAACATACGTTACGGAAAGCTCGATGCTACTGATGAAGAGGTTGAAGCGGCTGCCAAGAAAGCCAGAGCCGATGCCTTCATACGAACACTTCCGGGCGGTTACGATTTCGTACTCCAAGAAGGTGCAAGTAATATAGCTCAAGGTCAGCGACAGCTCATTACAATCGCAAGAGCTATGCTAAACAACCCACCAATTATGATTTTGGACGAGGCTACATCTTCTGTTGATACCCGTACTGAAGTTATGATACAAGAGGCTATGAACGAAATGATGAAAGGTAAGACCTCTTTCATCATCGCTCACAGACTTTCAACTATCAAGGATGCTGAAAACATTCTGTACATGCAGGATGGCGACATCTTAGAGGTTGGTAATCACGAAGAACTTATGGCTAAAGACGGCTTATATGCTAAACTTTATAACAGCCAGTTCTCTGACAATAATTAACAGCTAACTGATAAAACGCGACTGGAATTAAAACTCAGTCGCGTTTTTTGACACAAAAAAATTTCCGCAGCACTTGTGCACCGCGGAAATTATGATACAATAAAAACGTAGTAGTTTATTTTACTCTGATGAGATGCTGGCAATATGCGTAAACGTTTTGAATTTTCTTTGCCTCTACCCCATCATCAGCCTGAATAATCGGATTAGATGCTGACGGTGTTGTGTAGAGTTTAAACACAATAGCCTGCTGGTTCACTCTCATATTTCTGATATGCTTATATTCAAAGCTACGCATTTCAATGCCTAGCTGAGAGAACATTACAGATTCGATAGCAGGATTTGAAAAGCACTTGAGATACTCTTTTTCGTCGAAAATCTCAAGCAACATCTTGGCATCCTCAAAGGACATATTAGAACAACGGAACTCTCCTTCGTTGATTACGCTCATCATCGAGCTATTGTCGAGCAGTAATAAAGGTAAATTGTTAACACTCATATTCAGGCCTCCTTGAAATATTATATCGAAAGCATTTTTGATTTATTACTTGCTTTCTTTAACTTGATGTAATAATACAATTAATTAGAAAACATTTCTGTGACTTAGTCACAATTGGGGTGATTTTATGGAAAATAAAATATACTCATCCATATACAAGGAGCAATTTCCGTTCTGGGACTCGCTTAGTTACACAGATAAAGAATATATGTGTAATAATTCAGTTACAAAAACTTTTTCAAAGGGTAGTAATATTTACAACGGCAGTGGTTCAGGCGGCGTGATTTACCTACTAAAGGGGTGTTTGAGAGTTTATATGATAAGTGAGGATGGCAAAGAGTTAACACTTTTGAGAATTCACGAGAACGAACTTTGTATTCTTTCTGCCTCATTTGCAACTCAATCAATGACATTCGATATTTTAGTTGATGCAGAAGAAACAAGCGAATGTTACTACATAAACGGAGAGGCTTTTGAATACATCAACAACAAATACAGCGATGCGAAAATCTATGCTCTTGAAACAACAGTTGAAAGCATTTCAAGTATGATGTGGATTATGGAGCAGATACTATTTATGAGTATGGATAAAAGACTCGCCATTTTCCTACTTGACGAAATCAACAGATGTAATACTGACACAGTTATGCTAACTCACAGCCTTATCGCAAAATATATGGGTTCGGCAAGAGAAGTGGTTTCAAGAATGTTGAAATACTTTGAAAATGAAAATATTGTTGAGTTATCACGCAGAGGTGTTAAGATTATTGATAAAAAACGCTTGCGTGAACTAACACAATAACAACAGGCTGTCTTACTACTTTGCTTTAATAAGACAGCCTATTATTTTTCAGAAACTTTTTATGGCGTAAATAAAAAGGCACCCAAATCGGGTGCCTTAATTTTGTATATAGATTTATTAAATTGAAGAAACTGTGAGTTCTTCTTCATTTGCGGAAACTGAAATTGCTGAGAGTGTGCCCTCGCCTGCTAAAATAAGCTCGCCTGTGATTTTGTCTTCAACTTCCTTGCGGATAAGGTTGCGTAAATCACGAGCTCCACTTCTACCGTTACAGGACTTTTCAGCAAGATACTTACACGCTTTTTCATCGAACTTGAAGTCAATGCCTTTTTCAGCAAGTGTTTCGATATATTCACCAAGCATTAAGTGTGCGATAGCAATAAAATTATCTTTTGACAGAGTTTTGAACACGATAATCTCATCGACACGAGCTATAAACTCAGGGCGTAAGAACTCAGACAGAGCTTTCATAACCTTTTCACGCTCAGCGTCTTCCTCGCTCTTTGCAAAGCCTAAAGCATTTTCACGCTTATCAGAGCCTGCGTTTGAAGTCATAACTATAACTGTATTAGAAAAATCTACTGACCTTCCGTGTGCGTCAGTTAATTTGCCCTCGTCTAAAATCTGTAAAAGTATGTTGAGAACATCAGGGTGAGCCTTTTCAATCTCGTCAAAGAGGAGCACTGAATATGGTCTGCGTCTAACCTTTTCCGTCACCTGACCAGCCTCATCGTAGCCAACATATCCAGGAGGCGAACCGATAATCTTAGAGACGGAGTGCTTCTCCATAAACTCAGACATATCAAGTCGAATGAGCGTTTCAGGAGTATCAAAAAGCTCCTTAGAAAGAACCTTAACAAGCTCGGTTTTACCTACACCTGTAGGGCCAACAAAGATAAACGATGCGGGACGTCTTCTCGGTGAAATCTGTACTCTTGAACGTTTGATAGCCTTTGCTAGTGCGTCTACAGCCTCGTCCTGACCGATAATCTTTTCTTTGAGCTTAGTGTCAAAATCAGCCAGCTTTAAGAGTTCATTTTCTCTGATACGAGTTGACGGAATACCTGTCCAAAGCTCAATAACCTTTGCTAAATCTTCTTCAGTAACTGATGCAATAAGTGATGCTTCGTCGATACCTGATAACTGTTCATCTACTCTTGCAAGCTCACTTGTGACAGTAGCAAGTGCTTCGTAATCAATTTCGTCAGCAGTTGAAATCTTCTCTTTTGTAAGAGTAAGGGTCTGTTTTTCATCGTTTAATTTGTCAAAAGCTTCAAGCTCTTTGTTTCTTAAAGCTGCACAAGCACAGGATTCATCAAGCAAATCAATAGCCTTATCAGGCAGAAAACGGTCTGTAATATAACGTTCGGAGAACACTACGGCTTTTCTGACAATATCATCACCGACTGTTACCTTATGATGTGTTTCATAATAATCGCGAACACCTGAAAGTATTTCAATTGACTCAGAAATGCTAGGCTCTCCCACTTTAACAGGCTGGAAACGACGCTCCAACGCACTATCTTTTTCAATATATTTGCGATACTCATTAAAGGTTGTCGCACCGATAACCTGAATTTCACCGCGTGATAAAGCCGGCTTTAAGATGTTAGCGGCATTCATAGTACCATCAGCATCACCTGTACCAACAAGGTTGTGTACCTCATCAATAAAGAGAATAATGTTACCTGCTTCTTTAACCTCCTGAGTTAAGCCTTTTATACGACTTTCAAACTGACCTCTGAACTGTGTTCCTGCAATAAGAGCAGTTAAATCCAAAAGCTGAATTTCCTTATTTTTAAGACGTTGTGGAACATTACCCTGAGCAATTCTTAATGCTAAGCCTTCGGCAATCGCTGTTTTACCGACACCAGGTTCACCGATTAAGCAAGGGTTGTTCTTTGTACGGCGGGATAAAATCTGGATAACACGCTCGATCTCCTTATCTCTGCCGATAACACGGTCGGTTTTTCCTTCTCTTGCTTTTTTTGTAAGGTCATAGCAATAAAGCGAAATATGCTTACGATTCTTAGGGGTCTTTTCTTTTTTGCTCTTTTTATCGGTTTTAGCAGAACCATCAGCAGGCTTTGCACCGAACATATTGAAGAAATTCGGGAAGCTCGGAGCACCACCCGGTGTGAAAGAATCGTCGCCGTCATTTTCATCAACTGAGAGCATTTCCCCCATTTGAGCCATATCACCCATACCGAGTGACTGTGCAAGCTCATTTAAATCGCCAGAGTCAGACATATTTTCCATAATTGAATCCATCTGGTCCTGAACTGCCTCTAAATCATCGGAAGAAATTCCCATTTTCTTCATAAGGTCTTCCACAGGCTTAATGCCGAGTTCTTTAGCACAGACAAGACAGTAGCCTTTTGGCTGTGTGTCTGCGTTATTTGTGGAAACAAATACGACCGCAGGTCGCTTGCCACATCTACTACAAATCATATTATTCTCCTTTATATAAATCGTTTAAACGATGTTTATCTTATTCAGTAATTGAGGCACTTTCTTCTTTAGATGCTTCTGCCTCACGCATAATTTCGCGATAAGTTTTTGTATACATAATAAACGCAAAAATCATCATTAATGCTGTTAGACACAACATCACCATAGATATCCACTTACCAACTTCATAATCAATATAAACAAGCGGATTTTCCATTGTCTGCATCATCTCTACAAATACTATGAAGGTAACAGTTACATAGAACATAACAGTACCGACTTTTCCGTACCACTTCGATTTAGGTACGATAATACCCATTTTTACAACCTTTGAGCTACCAATAAGCATAAGGATATCTTTTAGTACCAATATAATTACTACAGGCAAAAAGAATGGTTCTATAACACACAAGCAGATACCCACAGCAAGTAAGGTTAATTTATCGGCTAGCGGATCAAGTATTTTTCCAAGCTCTGACTCCTGATTAAACTTTCGAGCAATCATACCGTCAAAGCAATCGGAAAGTCCGGATGCTATAATAACAACAGCCGCCCACAAGTATTCTTCATCTAAAAAGAACGTTACAAATGGTGTGATAAGCAAAATTCGCACCAGACAAATAATATTCGGAATCGTAAAAGCACGATTGCTTAAGTCGGTTGTACCTGAATTCTGATATGATGTATCGTTTCTTTTAATTTTATTAGACATAGTATTTTTATCCTTAAAAAACAGAAGTAATAGTACTAAATATATTACCACTATAGAAGTGATAAAATATGTATGAATTGTAAATTGTTGACTCAGAGAGCCAGTAA
>JAFUIK010000040.1 GCA_017473955.1 Ruminococcus sp.
GACAGCTTTCTTCGGCATCATAAGAACCTGATTTCTTGATAATCTCAGGGTTGTACATCACCATATATTTACCCTCGTTATCAAAGGCAATTATACGCTTTCTGACACCAATCATATTAGCTGCCATACCCACGCAAGAATCCTTGTGTGCGGTTAATGTATCAAGCAAATCCTGTGTAGTCTGCAAGTCTTCTATTGTTGCGACCTCACTCTTTCCCCCAAGGAAAATCGGGTCGTGCATAAGTTCTTTTACCATAATAACTCCACCTTATTTCTTTACCCTGAGTTCTGCTAAAGCTGCATAGTGCAGCACTTCAAACTCATCAGGGGCAATTCTGTCTAAAAGTTCTCTATGCTCTTTGTCCCAAGCTCTTAATTCGTCATCAGACAAAGACGCACCTATACCACGGGAAGCTCTGACTCTGCCGTGCCAGGATTCTTTTGTAAAAGGCACTTTCAAATCGTACTCTTCGTGATAAACAGGTTCGAAATATTCAAGCACCTCGTCTGGAATATGTATAGGCTTTCTTGTTTCTCGTGCACCTGTCCAATTGGGACTGTATTTAAGTATCAGCTCTTCGCTCTTGCCTGCAATCTCATCCTCAAAAGGAAGCCAAGCCATATAAAGCACCAAAAGTCTGCCGTCTTTCTTTAACATTCGGGCAAGGTTCGGTGCAACTTTCTTATGGTCAAAGTACCAAAAGCACTGGCAAGCAGTAATAACATCAAAGCTGTTGTCAGAAAAAGATATTTCCTCTGTGGGCAAAGCTATATACTCTATATCCATCTGTGCATTTTCGGATAAGATTCGTGCCTGAGAAATCTGATTTTCCGATATATCGGCACCAATCCATTTTGCACCATAGCAGTACATATTCCTCGGCAACACTCCAGTACCTGTACCTAAATCAAGCACAGTATGACCTTCTACACAAAGTCCTCTATCTACTATTTTCTTATAAAACTCTTTGGGGTAAATATCACGGAATTTCGCATAATCCTCTGAAGCTCGTCCCCAATCAAAAGCTTTTCCTGCGTCTATATTTTTATCTTTGATTTCCATATGCGTACCTCATAAATAAGCTATACGATAATTTTATCACAGAAGGCTTATTATGACAACACAATTATTGCTATAACCTATTGATTTTTGCGATAATATAGGTTACAATGTATTTAGAGACATTTTATTACCAAGGAGGTGGAGATATGAGTAATATATCTCAGCAGATATCTGCACTTGAAAAAGAGCTATCCACTTGCATCAACGGATACATCTCACGAAAAATAATAAACGGCAAAGAACGCTTTTATCTTCAGTGGGTTGAGAACGGCAAAATCAAAAGCCGATACATCAAGGCTGACGAGCTTAACGAAATTCGTGCCTCTGTTGAAAGACGAAAGCAAATCAAGGAAAAGCTCAAGGAACTCAAATCCACTCCAGAAGGAATCGTGAACAGCAACCTCAAACGAAAGGCGGTGCGAAATATGCAAAATATCACAGGTACTCTTATGTCGGGTGACTACACGGTTGCAACAATTAAAAATGGAAGAATCACCGAAGCAGATGAGACTCTCCTTCCCCTTTATCTTAAAAGGACAAAGGATGTAGAAGGCTGGCTTGCATCTCGTGCCATCGACTCACACAGAACAAACTCAAGGCTTCTGAAGAAAGCACTGAGAATAAAAACCACTGACGATGTTCAGACAGCTCTTGCAGTAAACGCTGCTACTATTACCGACCGCTATTGGTTTAAGCCTGAAGGCTCAACTGCTGTTTACGAAGATATCCGTTTTAAAGAAAATTACTTTGACCAACTTGCTCTAAGAGGTGACCCTGATAGTTTCTCTCGTAAGCCTTCAAGAACTCCTGAACTTACTAACAGAGGTAGCTTTGAAAAGTGCTGGAAGCTTATTGACGGCAAGTGGTGGATGTATAAAAGCGGTAACAAAGAAGAATTCTTCTCGGAACTTTTTATTTGTAAGCTCGGTGAAAAACTGGGACTTAATATGGCTCATTACGAAATGGATGGAGAATATATCCGTTCTCCGGACTTTACAGATAGTGCAAAAGTAAATTTTGAGCCTATTCGTTCTCTTATGGATGATGATGAAGATTACGAAAACTGCTTCAACGTCATATACGATTTGTCCCCCGACTTTGCAAAGCAATATCTGTTGCTGATTTGGATGGACTCTGTCTGCTACAATATGGATCGCCATACCGAAAACTTCGGTTTTCTTCGTGATATCGACACAGGCGAAATCATTTCTCTTGCACCTAACTACGATAACAACATCGCCCTTATCGCCAAGGGATACCCCACAGATAAGACCCGAAAAAACGATGGTCTTATCCGATTCCTCAGAGAATTTATTCAGAGTTGCGGCACAGCTCATGAAATGTACAGAGAAATGGATTTGCCCGAAATTACAGAAGAAATCATAAACGAATGTTTAGACGAAATTCCCATTGAAGTTGACCGAGAGTTTATTATAGCTTTCATACTCAATGGTCACAATGAAATCAAAGAAATCATCAATCAAAGCGAAGATTTTTCCGAAGACGAAGATTTCACTATGGGATTCATGCTCTAAGAAACAGAACAGAAGTTATTGCTTTAATATCTGTTCAGATGACCAGCAAGAAAATAAAACAAAATATATTCAATCATTACAGTTAAGTGTTACGGAACACTTTAATAAAACAATACTTTGTATTGTTTTATTACTCTTGTTTACTCCTTATCAAGAAATGAAATATAACTAAACATAGGACAGCACATTTCGTGGTGTCTTGTTTCTTTTGGTGCCTTTAGGTGTGGAAATAAACCCCCGGTTGAACCGGGGGAAAATAAAAAGCTTTAGCAAAAGAAAACCTCCGAGTATAATGGTAGTGTGTTTGGCGACGCATTACCTAAAATACAAGGAGGATTTTCAATAATGAAAAAGAATAACA
>JAFUIK010000041.1 GCA_017473955.1 Ruminococcus sp.
CTGAGAAAAAGACTATTTCAGCGACATAATAAATGAAAATAAGAACAGTACTGTTGCAGGCAACACCACAAGTATGTAAAAGCCGATGCCCGTCACTGAATACTGAGAAAACATATACGCAGATGATAACCCGACACCAAAACCTTTGAAAGCACACAACAACGGTAAAGCAAACATCCCCCATGCTGTAAAACTCAACAGAAATGATATCAAAACAAAAACAAAGCCTGACGCAAACGAAGAACAAAACAAATCAAACGGAGCAAGTTCCAGTCTGTTATCAAGGTTAGTCAAAAATAGAAAATCAAGCTTTTGTAAAGTATCGTCGGTTATCCTGCTTAAAGAAAAAGAGCCAAGCACTATAGATAGTAAAAAAACTACTAAAAACAACATTTCTATAGAATATCGAGTTAAAAAATGTTTAACAGACTTAAAAGTAATACGTCCTTTTGGATACGTAGGTCTGTAGTGCCTTTCCCTGTGTTTAATAGAAAAAACTATGCCTTTCATAATGCACCTCCGCTTGGTGGTATATTATGCAAGGCTTGTTTTATTTATTCTAAATTACTTGCCGAGTTCTTCTGCTCTTTTGGTACAAGCTGTCATAGCATCCTTAATAATACCTGTAAAGTTATTTTCCTCAAAAGAATTAAGTGCTTCTATTGTTGTACCGCCTTTTGATGATACTTTTTTTATAAGAGTTTCGATATCATCACCGCTATTTCGTATCATTTCAGCCGCACCCTCAAATGTAGCACAAATGAGATTAAGTGCTTTCTCCCTATTGATGCCACAGTTCTCAGCATAATCAGCCATAGCTTTTGCGAAAAGATAAACATAAGCCGGACTCGAACCGTTCACAGAGATAATCTCGTTCATATGAGATTCTTCAAAAATCTCAACAACGCCGCTTAAGGCAAACATATCATAAATCGGCTTAAACTCGTCATCACTCATATTTTCAGATGGACAAAGAGCTGTTGCACCCTTTGAGAGTAGTAAAGGTGTGTTAGGCATTACTCTTACCACCTTAACATTCTGTTTGAGCTGTTCACGAACAAAGCTGATTGAAATACCTGCAGCGATTGATACAAAAACCTTACCGTCACAATCAATATCAGATAACGCCGATAAAACTTCCGCGTAATTTTGAGGCTTTACAGCAAGCACAATGATATCGCTGTTTTTCACGACATCAGCAGTACTCTCTCTATGTGTAACACCTCTTGAAGAAAAGTTCTCACACTTTGAAGTGTCAAGGTCAAAGATATTTATCAGTTGTGGTTTTACAAACTCGCTGTCAAGCATACCGCCAATTATAGCGGTCGCCATATTACCTACACCAATAAACCCGAAACGTTTATTCATTTAATCACCATCTCAGTAAAATTTATGTGTGGAAGCTAGGATTCGAGGCACAAGTAAAGTTAATATCGTACTTATATATGCCCTGATTTCTGTTGTAATCGTTGTAGAAGAACACTTCCATTTCGTCTACACGTCTGTATAACAGGCCGTAAACACAGCCGTTCGCATGATGATATGCACAGAATTTATTGATAAGATTCTGCTTTTTGACAAAATTCAAATCCAGTGAACCGGAGTTGACTCTTGAAGAAATGTAGTCAGTAGCAACATATCCCTTAGTTCCGTCATTAAGCTGCACATAATACCACGAGGAGCTGGTTTTTTCAAGAATTTCAAGCTGTGTACCGTAAGAAAGCTCCTTAATAATATCGTACGAAGTTCCAGGCCCTTTTCGTATACGAACATTAGAACCATTTATGTAATAAACAGTAGTAGAGGTTGAAGAGCCTGAACTGCAATCAAGCAGAGCGTACTTGAGCTCATCGTCATTAGAAAGAACTCCTGTACCTGTGTTATATACAAAGCACACAAGAGCATCATACTGCTGTTGATTAAACTTAACACCATTGTTTACTAAAAAACTGTTAACCTTACTTGAATAACCGTCATTGTTAACAGTCTGAACAAGATAAGCATAGGCTTCGGTTTTAGATAAATTATTATAGAATTGCTGACCGCTATAAACAACACGACCATATCCTAAGGTAGGGTCACCTGTAAGCGGGTCGGCATATACCGAACTTATAAAGCCCTCGTAATTTGCTATAAGATTAATAATTTCATCACTTGCACGGCGATTTGCACATATAGTTGTATTCTTATCTGTTGTACTGGTTACAAATGCTGTTGTCGAAGCATCTGCACAAGTTGACCAAGTATCGCCGAGCTTACTGTAAGCTTTGACATTATAAGTGACTGCTGAGCTAAAGGATGTTGTTCCCTTCCAAATGTAGTTCTTTCCATCTGCAGTCTTAGATGTAGCCTCAACTGTTTTAGTCGTTGAACCGACAGTAACGTCAAATTTAACTGCTGTTCGCCTAGAGTCGGTTATTGCAACTAAGGTAACTGTTCCGTTTTTGGTTGCACAGTTTGGCGATGTATATGCAAAACGTATTGGTGCAGGGTCAGAAACAGTAACGAGCATTGTTGTTGCACCGCCTGATTTAGATACAGTAATTATAGCCTGTCCTTTAGAAACACCAAGAATATATCCATTATTAACGGTAGCAACTGATGTATCACTACTGCTCCACTTTACTGAACTTGTATATGAGTAAGCAAGAAAAGTTTTTCCTGCTGTAACATTAGCTGTAGAGTGCGAAATCTTTACAGAAGCGGTGGATTCATTTACTGTGATTGTACAGGTAGCTGACTTTGTTGAAGTCTTTGCTGTAATCTTAACTGTGCCCTTTGCTTTTGCAGTTACTAAGCCATTACTAACAGTCGCTATTGAGGAATCGGATGTTGACCAAGTTACCGAAGCATTAGAGGTCGCTTTTATTAAAAACTGATTACCAACATATATCGAGCCACTAGTAGCTGACAAGCTGAGTGTTTCAGTAGTCGGTTTTGTAGGAGCCGTTGTCTGAGGCTGTGTCGGAGCCTGAGTAGGTGCTTGTGTTGGTTTTTGTGTTGGTGGCTGGGTAACAACCTCTGTTGGCTTGACTGATGAAGTTACCATAACCGAACAAGAAGCCGTTAAATCTCTCGCGATATCAGTAGCAGTAATCTTAACACTACCGCTTGATTTAGCTGTAACAACACCATTTTCGGATACTGTCGCAACATTCGGATTACTGCTTTTAAATGTGACGTGTTCCATAACAGGAGTTGCATTTGAAATAAACGCCGTAAGTTTATGCGATTCGTTAATATCCAGTGTTAGGGTGTTTGTACTTAACATCAAGTTAGAGTACAGCATATTACTTTGCTGTAGCAAACTATCAGTTAAGGAGTATGCATACCAGTTTGGTAAATCGGAATAATCGGGATTAGCAAACGTAAAGCCCCCTTGTGTAGGAGTTGTCGGGGCTGTTGTGTCATTGTTGCTGAAATCATAAGTAAAAACAATAGTTAAATAGTCCTTGCTGATGTAACCGGTTTTTCCTGAATATGTAGCCTGTGCCCACTCTTCGTCGGTGTTATTCTTAACTGTTACAGTAGTATTGTTAGGTATCACAGCCAAAACATCGCTAGATGTACTTTTATCACTGCGAAGATTAACTGCAGAAGTTGTGATACCTTTCATCACAACATCGCTTGATGATGGAGCATTAAGATACAGAGTTGAACAATAGCCAGTATATGTAGAATACCTCACCTTAGCCCATCCGTTAGCAGAATTTTCAAGTAATGTAACAGTTGCGTTTTGTGGTATTGTGGTAAGCTTGTCGGAAGATGTGGATGCTGACGCCCTGAGATTCAATGCAGTGATAGCTGTGAGCGTATTTGTAGCTTCAGCGTTAGCTTTAAATGAGCAAACACACAGAAAAGTCAAAGCCATACACATAACAATAGTCAACGATACAGCGTATTTAAGAATACTGCTTTGTTTCGTGCTCATCATAATCCTCCTTCTCTACATAACATCTAAATATATATTTTACCTCAAATTAGGTGTATTTTCAACTTACAGTTTTGTTTTATTTGCAAGCAATTTGTGTATTTTCAGAAGATAAACTGTAACTATTCTTGATACACAGAAATCATACACCAAAAATACAATATTGCCTAATATCAAAAACACCCATGGCAGATATACACCAAAAAGGTTAAAGCTATCTTTAGGTATTGAAAAAACATAAATTGATAGATAAAAAGCAAGCACAATACAAATATTGAACACAGCATACTTTAAAACAAGTTGCACCAGTATGGTCTTAAGTTTTTCTATTAGCGACTTAATGATTGGATAAAAGCCTAAAAAAACGACATAATATAACGCAGCTTCCTTATCGGCTAGAAGCAACAGTGACATCGTTGACACAATTGCATAAACAACAAAAGCCCAGCGATAGCCGAGCTCTATTACGACACAAATCAGCATCATTCCTGCAAACGCAGGAACAGCAAATGTGCCAAAAGGTATAACCGAGGTGAGAAGCATCAAGCACAGGCTCAACGCTCCTATAATACCACCGAGAGAAACTTTATAAGAAGTTTTCATAAGCTCTCCTTAACAACATCCATTGCCACCGCAACAATCGCACAAGCAATCCATACAAACAAGGGTTGTACACACATCACACACTGAACATCCACCGGAATTCACGGTGTTATATCCGCTTGGATTATAATTACGACGAGCGTTCATATTATTTAGTGCTGAAATAAACTCCTGATTATTAGGCTCCATACGACAGGCTGTTTGGAAATAAGAATACGCTTGTTCTGTCCAGCCTTTGCGTGAGAATATCATGCCCATAAGGAAGTACCATTCAGCGTTTCTTCCGACACCAGAAACACCATTTAATATCTGCATAGCATCGTCGAGTCTGCCTTCTTTAATAAGACGACGAACATCCGGGAAATTCGTATGCGTATATTGAGCATTGTTATACGCACCTTGAGAATAAGTCGAATGAGAACCAGAGGGATTTTTACGCATATCGCAAATCATATCGTATGCTTCGTTAACTTCCTTCATCTTCTGTTCAGCTAAGTCAGCAAGCGGACTATCAGCATAGTTATCGGGATGATATTTTTTTGCTAACTCCCTGTATGCAGTTTTCACTTCGGCATCTGTTGCAGTTTCTGAGACACCTAAAACCTGATATGGATTCATAATACACTCCGTTAATTTTTGTTTTCTTTATATAAAACTGATTCTTGTTTTTTAGGCAAACCATAGATAAGAAGATTATCAATGATTCTGTTAAACCGCCTTACTTCAAGTAAATTATAAGACAACAAGCACTCGCTTAAACAATGGTCAAGAGATGCGTTGATATCCTTTAGATGGGACGGCTTTTTATCGCGAAAAGCTATGACGTATGGGTTAAAGTTGCTTTTTTTCATATCGTCATCATAGTCATTTGCGGCATCAATGAGGTATATCCATTTTCCAAGGAAATAACCCATAGTCGAAAGAATTCTGCACGTTTCTGCATCATCAGTCAAAAACGACAACACCTTTGAAAGCATTGTTGCTGTAGGGTCAGCCGCCTTATCTATTGAGCAATCAGCATCACGTTCTACTTCAAACTGAGCCTTAGACATTTCTGCGACAGCTTCTTCAATTTTTGGAAACTTCTTTTTAGCTTTCTTATGCCAAACAGAAAAAAACGGCATCAAAAGATAGCAAAGAAGTTTTTCAAAAAATCCCCCGTCAGCGATATTGTCAACCAGCTTATAATAAACGCTGATGATACTCAGTGCCGCAGCTTTTGATAAAGCCTCTTCGTTGTTCTTAAGATAGTTGCACTTTTTCAGCGGATTAAATCTACAACGTCCTGTACAAAAACCACTACAATCATCCTCAAGCGAGAGTGCCATAACCGCGTAAAAGGTGCAATCATAGCTCAAAATGAATCTTGAAAGAAAGGTGTATTCCTTGCCTAGCTGTTTACACAAGCTACAATATATCGCTTTATAGGCATCAAAATCTTTGCCGAGCATTTCGCTTCTATCAACAGTGACAAATCCAAACACCGCAATTCTCCTTATATTTTTATATAATAATATTACCATACAATACAAAACTATAAATTAACAAAATATGAATTTTAGGAGAATTTATATTGTATTTTTTGTAAACAAACAGTATAATCTAAATAATTACTGTTAATGTGAGGAAATATGAACGTTTACGATTTTGACAGAACTATATATAACGGCGACTCTACTGTAGATTTTTACTTCTTTTGTATGTGGCGTCACAAAAAAATACTTCTGCTTCTCCCCTCTTTACTCTTTGCTTATTTAAAATACTATGTTTTTAAGAAAGGCAACAAAACAGAGTTTAAAGAGTCGATGTACAAATTCCTTAGGTTTTGTGATACTGACAAGGATGTTGAGGATTTTTGGAAAACTCACATCAGCAAAATCAAAAAGTGGTATATTGCACAGCGAAAAGCTGACGATGTTATAATCTCTGCTTCTCCTGAATTTTTGCTTTTACCTTGTGGAGAATTAGTGGGATTTAAAGTCATCGCTTCTAAAGTCTGTAGTAATAGCGGTAAATATGACGGAGAAAACTGCTACTATAACGAAAAAGTCAACCGTTTTATTAAAGAATACCCAAATGATAATATCAATGAATTTTACTCAGACCACTACAGTGATGAGCCTCTTGCTAACATTGCTCAAAAAGCTTATATAGTTGACAAAGATACTATTACCCCATGGAATTTTAACAAACATATTAAACCACACATATAGCAAAACGGCGACAATAAAGTCGCCGTTTTCTTTTGTTAATATGTTTTATTCATCAGCTGTCGCACAACCTGAACATGAATATGACGGAGTTTCATCACCTGTAAGATCGCCGACATTAGGTGGGAAGAATTCGTTGGTCGGGAAATCAAGTCGTGAGAACATCTCACACGGATTATCAGAAGATGTTACGCAAGATTTCTCTGGAATACAGTATTCATATGATGGCACTAAAATCTGTACGTTACGTTTGAGTTGCACGATTGAGAACAAGCCGATAGTCGCAAAAACGCTGTTTGTACCTGTACAAGCAGGCTGGCCACCGACACAATCACATACACAAGACGGAATTTTACAAGGAACAGGACAAGCTGAACAGTTGTGTTTAAGCTTTGCGGACAACGCGATTGGTCTTGCTACCTGTACTGATGCAGTCGGGAGATTTCTGCTTGACTGCTTCTGGTTTTCAAATTCTTCACAGGAAAGCTCACTGCTGAATGTACGAACGCTTCCCTCGCTACCATAAAGAATAGCTTTCTTTGAAAAAACAGAAACGCCTGTTATTGTCTGAGGCGAAGCTCCGGGAGCCAAAAATACATCAAGGCAAACATTGAAAAACAACGTCATATCAATGGAATAAAATCCTCGATGAAATGGTACAGGCTCTATATCTACGTAAACCGTGATAATATCTGTATCCTTAATTCTTACATTGACCGCGTTGTCAATGATTTCCTGATTGTAGTCTGTGAAATACACACGCAAGTCAGACAAACAATCCTTATCTGAACAACTGTCGTACACACGCTGAGCATCTATACACACAGGTTCAGGTGTCCCTTTTGCAAAGCATCCGTCCTCTCTTTTTGAGGTATCAAAAGTTTCTGACATAAATAAACCTCCATATTTAGTACTGATGTAAGTAAGTGTACAAAAGTATATATACACCGCATCAATACATATTATGGAGGTTTTAAAAATTTGTGAGTAAACCTTATATCTTTTCCATTTTACAGAAATTAGCCATTAGGGTCTTTGTGCCAACTTTGTCAAAAGCTACTTCAAGCATTGTATCGTTACCCATAGGTTCAGCAGATGTAATCATACCCTTGCCGAAAACCTTATGGAGTACCATATCACCAACGCTGTATTTAGTAGAAGATACAGTTGATTTCTGAGCAGGCTTTTTAGCAAATGGGTCGAAGTTCATTTTTGTCGGAGTTTGCTGTTGCTGTGCATAAGCTGATGCAAACGCACGCTCGTTTCCTGTCTTCTCCAAGAGTTTTGACGGAATTTCGGTAGCAAAACGAGATTCACGATTGTGCGAGGTGTGACCAAACAGCATACGTTCACGGGTTTTGACAATATAGAGCTTTTCTTTAGCTCGTGTAATACCAACATAAGCAAGTCTACGTTCCTCATCTAATTCAGACGGATTCATAATAGTCGCCATTGACGGGAACATTCCCTCTTCCATACCCGGAATAAAGACAACAGGAAATTCAAGACCTTTTGCAGAATGCAGTGTCATCATTACGCAACAGTCAGCATCAGGGTCGTAGTTATCAATATCTGTCTGGAGTGAAATTTCCTCAAGGAAATTAGACAATGTAGCTTCTTCGGAATAGTCCTCTTCAAAGTTAACGATATTTGACTTAAGCTCTTCAATGTTTTCTATTCTACTTTCGTGATCCTCTTTTTCTGTTTTGAGATATTCACGGTAGTTAGTGTGCTCTAAAACAAGTTCATATAATTCCGCTAAAGAATATTCCTCGCTATTATGAGCTTCAATTAAACCGTCAATGAGAGCAGTAAAGCTCATAAGTTTAGATGCAGCACGGGACAAGTCAGGATAATCAGATGCGTGCTTAACTACAGAATAAAGACTCTCTCCTAAAGCGGATGCAATATCCATAGCTTTTGAAACAGTAGTTTCACCAATGGCACGCTTAGGCTTGTTTATGATTCTACGTAATCTCACATCATCATTAGGGTTATTGATAACCTGCAAATAAGCAGTCATATCTTTAATTTCTTCTCTGTCATAGAAACGATGACCGCCGATAATTCTGTGCGGTACTCCAGCTCGAGCAAGTGCGTGCTCAATAGCGTTAGACTGGGCGTTCATACGATAGAGTATTGCAAAATCAGAATATTTTCTGCCCTGTGCTACACCATCCATAATCTGGTTTGCTATATACAGAGCTTCTTCCCTTTCTGTAGTTGCGGTATGCATAGTGATTTTATCACCTTGTCCGTTTTCAGTCCAAAGAGTTTTACCTTTACGCTCAGTATTATTCTTAATAACTTCGTTAGCGGCATCAAGAATAGTTGAAGTGCTTCGGTAGTTTTGCTCAAGGCGGATTACTGTTGCACCTGTAAATTCATTTTCAAATGACAGAATGTTCTCGATAGTAGCACCACGAAACTTATAAATACTTTGGTCATCATCACCTACAACACAGATATTGTTATGCTTTTTAGCAAGCAAGCTTACAAACTCATACTGTACCTTGTTAGTATCTTGATACTCGTCTACCATTATGTACTTAAACTGACGCTGATACATTTCAAGAACATCAGGGCACTCTCTGAAAAGCTTAACAGTATTAGACAGAAGATCATCAAAATCCATTGCATCGCTGGTTTTAAGACGTTCCTGATACATTTCATACGCATCAGCAATCATATTAAGACGGCTGTTATATGTATCTGTAGTTTTTAAATCCTTAGGGCCTTGCATCTTATCTTTTGCACGGGATATTTCAGCCAAAACAGTACGATGCGGAAGAATTTTTTCGTCAATTTGGAGTTTCTTTAAAATTTCCTTCATAAGTCTACGCTGGTCATCGGTATCATAAACAGTGAAATGACTGCTGTAGCCGATACGTTCACCATAGCGACGAAGAATACGAGCACAGGTAGAATGGAAGGTTGAAGCCCAGATATCCTGAGCACCAAAATCAACAACGTTTGCGATACGCTCTTTAAGCTCACCTGCTGCTTTATTTGTAAAAGTGATCGCCAATATCTGCCAAGGCTGGCACAGTTCCATTTTTAAGATATAAGCAATACGATTAACAAGCACCGTTGTCTTGCCTGAACCCGCTCCAGCTAATATAAGGAGCGGTCCTTCTGTGTGGAAAACAGCCTGCTGTTGCATAGAGTTCATTTTAGAAAACTGACTTCTTATTTGTTCTACATTTAACATATCATCAATCATCATATTAGTTCCTTTTCAAAAAAAACATTACCGACATATTGTAACATAAAAAAACAGATGCCACAATATGTGACACCTGTAATTTTCAAAAAATTCAATTATTCAAAGTAAGAATTGTAAACAGCTTTGATATCAGCAGCATTATCAGCGATAATGAGAGAAACGTAAAGACCGTTTGTTTCAACTGAACAACCCTCAAGCATAGCAACTGATTCAGGATTGTAGCTTTTAGCTTCGCTGAGTCTTGACTGATAGTGGTTATTAAGAAGTGTTGCGATTTCTGTTGCAGCAGTTTCATCAACAGCTTTGATTAATACAATTTCAGTAAAAACTGAGCTCTCAGCAGAAAACTCAGCAGCAAACTGTTCAACCATAGCCTCTTCAATCATGTAGTAACGATTAAGCTTAGAAGCATCCTCAATAACAGTTAAATCAGTGATACCAAACTGTGTGTTAATATCATCAAAAACTACTTTTAAGTCAACATCAGCAGTGCCACAAGCGGTAAGCATACAAAGTGAAAGCACAAGTGATAACAAGCAAATAGCGATTTTTTTCATAACCGTATCCCCTTTAATTTTTAATTTGATGTCGCAATTGTATCAAATCGAAAATTAAAAGTCAACATCAATACTGTAACCTTTCAGAAGTTTACAGTATAAAAAAAGAAGTAACCCTTGACTGTGCTTTACTCACATCAGTCAAGGGTTACTTCTGTTCTATCTTGTTATCTAACATCATTTTAACCTCTCCTTCGTATATTTAAATGCTGACGACGTTTTTCTTTCTAATTCTTTACCTCTTCACTATTTTTTATCATTCTCATAAGTTGAGACTACCTTTGTGTTCGGGAAATATTGAAATTCACGTCATCTCGGTTTTCAAGCCCTTACCTAAAGCAAAATATCTATATCAATTATTAATATTAGATTTAGCTTATAACTTAATCTCTAAACTATCTTCGGTTTTTTGACCTACTGAACTGATTAACTGTTTCCATGTTTTTACTTTTGTTTGTTTAAAATTAAGCTTTAAGTATTGACTTTTAACCTTTAGGATTATCTTTTCATTGGACTCATCCTTTCTGTCTATAATATAGCATAGGGACACCTTATTTGCAAGATGGTATTTTGTATAAAGTTAACATATTTTTCTTGTGCATTACATAGAATATGTTTGTTTTGCCATTAAATTGATTGACATACTAATAAGAGATTTGTTAAAATAAGAGTGTTGGGCGGTTAATTTCGCCCGTTTCTTTTGCTTATCTCATCTGATTTATAATTTTTCACACTTCGCTCTATTTGTCTAAATATGTACAACTTTACTCTTGAAATCACAAATCCTCAGTGATATAATGCACTCAAATAAGGGAGTAGTCAGCACTTTGTGCGATTATGTCAACATCATGGATTTTATCCTGGCATTATCATAATTGACGAGACTTATCTGCTTTGCGGATGAGTGTCGTCTTTTTTTATTATATGCTTATTATAAGAAAGGCTGTGACAAATTTGGGAGATTCATTAACAACTAAAAAAGGACTGGCTCTTGCATTAAAAACACAAATGCAAACTACTGCATTTAGAAAAATAAGTATCGAAAGTATCGCAAAAATGTGTCAGCTTAACCGAAAAAGCTTCTATTATCACTTTAAAGATAAATACGACTTACTTAACTGGATATTTGACACCGAGTTTTCGACTATTGTAGAAAACACAACAATATCACAAAGGTGGGATTTACTCAGCTTGCTTTGCAATTACCTTTACGATAACAAGAGCTTTTATCGTAAAGCTTTTAAAATAGAAGGACAAAACTCGTTCAGATCACATATTACAGAAAGAATCAAAGAACTTATTACCAAAGATATGACCCACTGCGGTGAATACGATAAATCTAAAGATTTTCAAATAGAATTTATATCTGACGGCTTTGTATGTGCAATTGAACGTTGGTTGTTAACAAACGCAGATTTGACCCCTAATGATTTCTTAGAAAAAATCAAAGAAGTTATAAGTAAAGTTGCTGAAAACTATTATAACAGTTAAATTCACCGATAATATGATGTATTAACAATGGACATTCTGTAGCTCTTTTGCTTATTGAAATCAAAACTACCCGTCAAACGGGTGGTTTGCACAATCTTCTGCTAATTGATTTTTTATGTATTCTGCGATTGTTTTTCTATTTCTTCCTACTATATCTGCGTAATAACCTCTACACCAAAAGTGCCTTGAGCCATATTTGTACTTCAAGCTTGCATGTCTATCGAATACCATTAGACTACTCTTTCCCTTGAGATATCCCATAAATTGTGATACACTTAAATACGGTGGAATACTCACTAAAAGATGGATATAATCTGGGCACGCTTCTGCTTCTATTATATCCACCCTTTTCTGCTCACATAGTTTTCTAAGTATCTCGCATATATCTTTTCTAAGTTTTCCGTATACTTCTTTTCTTCGATACTTTGGTGCAAAGACTATATGATATTGGCATCTATAAGTTGAGTGAGCTGTTGTTTTTATTTCGTTATTATTCTTTTTCATTGTGAAAGTCCTCCTTGTATTTTAGGTAATGCGTCGCCAAGCACATTTCTATTATACTTGGAGGTTTTCTTTTACTAAAGCTTTTTTATCTTCCCCCAGTTCAACTGGGGGTTATTTACACGCCTTAAGGCACAAAAAAACACCGTAGCATCAAAAAAAGCTACGGTATGTGTTTTGATTATTTAGAAAGCATAACCTTGTCGCTGGTCATCTTGCTTCCACTTGATTTTTCAAACAACTGTAAAAGTTGTTCAATAGTAAGATTCTTCTTTTCTTCACCTTTTACGTCAACCACAATCTGTCCTTCGTGCATCATAATCAATCTGTTACCGACTCGGATAGCATCAGCCATATTGTGAGTAATCATAATAGTTGCAAGATTATCTTTTCGTACTATTTCTTCTGTTATATCGAGAACTTTCTTTGCGGTTTTTGGGTCAAGTGCCGCTGTGTGTTCGTCAAGAAGAAGTAATTTTGGCTTTTTGAGTGTAGCCATAAGCAAAGTCAAAGCTTGACGCTGACCACCAGACAAAAGTCCTACTTTTGCAGTGAGTCTGTTTTCAAGTCCAAGATCCAGAATTTTTAAGAGTTCTTTATACTCTGCTCGTTCTTTTGCTGTGATTCCTGTTCGAAGAGTTCTTTTCTTTCCTCTGCGAGCGGCTAAAGCTAAGTTTTCTTCAATCTGCATATCAGTAGCAGTACCTGTCATCGGGTCCTGAAAAACTCTGCCAAGATATTTTGCACGTTTGTATTCAGGAAGTCGTGTGACATCAACTCCGTCAATAACAATACTACCGCAGTCTACAGGGTAAACACCGGCAACCATATTGAGCATAGTAGACTTACCTGCTCCATTACCGCCAATAACAGTAACGAAATCGCCCTCATCAAGGTGGAGATTGATTCCATTCAACGCCCTTTTCTCGTTGATAGTTCCAGGGTTAAAGGTTTTCTCAACATTTACTATGTCAAGCATTTTTACTACCTCCCTTTACTTTTCTAATGTGATTTTGACTATACTGCTTTTTCCAGTATGGAACAGCAAGGAAGATAGCCACAATTGCGGCAGAAAGAAGCTTTAATAGGTTAGCATCGAGTCCCATTGTGATAACTGCCTGAATTACAATGTAGTAGATGATTGAACCAAAAGCAACAGATAAAAGTCTTAAAGCGAAGTTCTTGAAGATTTTACCAAACAACGCTTCGCCGATAATAACAGCGGCAAGACCGATAACGATAGCACCCTGACCCATTTTTACATCAGCAAAGCCCTGATACTGAGCAAGGAAAGCACCTGAAAAAGCAACAAGACCATTAGAAAGCATAATGCCTAGAACTTTATTAAAATTAGTGTTGATTCCCTGTGCACGGCTCATATTGAGGTTAGAACCTGTTGCTCTTAAAGCACAGCCCATTTCTGTTCCGAAGAACCAATATAAAGCTGCAATCATAATTGCAAGTACAAGACCTACGGTTATAAGCGGATTGTGAAAAGCAAACTCTTTTACCCATCTAAGAGAAACTAAAAGTTCGGTCTGGTTAACATTTACAGACTGATTGGCTTTGCCCATAATTTTGAGATTTATTGAGTAAAGTGAAAGCTGTGTAAGAATACCCGCAAGAATTGCAGGAATACCCATAAAGGTATGTAAGAGTCCTGTGATTGCACCAGCTAGAAGTCCCGCGATAAATGCAACGAGCATTGCAAGCCACAAGTTGCAACCGTTCAAAATAAGCATAACCGCAACCGCACCACCGGTTGCAAACGAGCCGTCAACTGTAAGGTCAGCTACATCAAGTATACGGTATGTAATGTACACACCAATAGCCATTATGCCCCAGATAAGACCCTGTGAAATTGAACCAGGTAGAGCATTGAAAAGCTGAGAAAAAATTTCCATATATGTTCACCCTATATAAACTACTAAACAGTCGGAGAGTGTTTTGCCCTCCGACTGTGTTTTATAAAATATTCTTATTATGTGTTCTAAAAAATTATTCTGTTACAATAGCTTCGTAACCATCGAGTGGTGTGATTCCTAACGCATCACAATTCTGAGCGTTGTATTTTGGAGTCTGTTTTTCAGCATACTCAATTGACATTGTAGAGATATCAGCACCATCTCTTAAAATCTTGACAGCCATCTTACCTGTTGTGTAACCAAGGTCATAGTAGCTGATTGAAAGAGTTGCGATACCACAACCTGAACAGATACCCTCTTCACCAGCGATTACAGGAATTTTCTTTGGTTCACAGATGTTGTCGATGATACCTGTATTCTCTGCAACAGTATTATCTGTTGGGACATAGATTACATCACAATTATCTGCTGCGGTTGTACAAATCTGAGCAAGGTCATTTGAATCTGTGAAAGGATAAAGTGTAGCAGTAAGGCCTTTCTTTTCAAGCTCAGCCTTTACAACATCGACCTGATACTGGCTGTTTGCTTCCTTTGAACAGTAAAGAAGACCTACTGTTTTAGCATCTGGACACCACTGTGCAATCATTTCAGCCTGCTTATCGAGAGGAGCAAGGTCTGATGTACCTGAAATGTTACCGCCAACTGTGCCGTTGAAGTCAGAGAGTTCAAGAGCAACACCGTATTCAGTTACCGATGTACCTAAGATTGGAATGTCACCTGTAGCAGCCGCTGCTGACTGGAGAGCTGGAGTTGCGTTTGCCATAATCAAATCAACATTGTTTGAAACGAACTGGTTAGCGATTGTTGAACAAGTAGCAGGGTCGCCCTGACCGTTCTGAACATCAAATTCAACAGCATCTTCGCCAAGTTCATCGATGATAGCCTGCTTAAAACCATCTGTTGCAGCATCAAGTGCAACATGTTCCATAAGCTGGCAGATACCGATAGTGTACTTAGTCTGAGCAGTACCGTCTTCATTTGAACAAGCTGTCATCATAGTACAGCAACTTACGCACATTACAAGTGCTAAAATAATTGATAAAACTTTTTTCATAGAAATAACCCCTTTTGTTTTGGCTTTTAAGCCTTGTTTTTTCGTTGCAGTTATTATATAATACCCATAAGCATTGGTCAAACAAATGGTTTTAATGTTTATTATCGACATTTTCGATGTTGGAGGTAGATAAAATGGAATTAAGAAATTTGATTACATTTATACACGTAGTGGAACTTGGAAGTTTTACAAAAG
>JAFUIK010000042.1 GCA_017473955.1 Ruminococcus sp.
GCGTATTTTCTAAAAACTCGAAAAGGACTGATTATATGTATACAGAAGGCTTTTTAAAATTGAGCAGGAATATTTTGCAATGGCGATGGTACAAGGATGCAAACACATTGCGGGTGTTTTTGCACTTACTGCTTTGTGCTAACTACACAGACTGCGAATTTGAAATCCATAAAATAAAACGCGGACAGCTTGTAACAGGTCGGAAAAAGCTAAGTGAAGCACTAAAAATGTCAGAACGTGAAGTGAGAACTGCTTTAAACCACTTAAAATTGACCAACGATATAACCATCCGCACAACCTCAAAATACTCGATAATTACTATAGTTAATTACGAAGAGCTTCAAAATGCGACCAGCATTTCAACCAACAAGCAACCAACAAGTAACCAACAATCGACCAGCAAGCGACCACAATATAATAAAGATAAGAAAGATAAGAAATATAATAATGCAATAAATGATGATGACTGTGAAACTAGTGAACTTGTTAAGATGCTTGAGAGCAAGTCTGTATTCACAGATTGAAGCTGTATTATAATGAAATGTTGTGTTTTTTGAGTATTAGTGCTTAAATGCCAAAAAATAACCCGACAGATTGCTCCATCGGGTTTGATGTTATATAGTTTTAAATTTTGAGACCTGTAGTGGTTTTAAGGAAGGATTCAACTTTTTCACGGATGATAGCAACGCCGCCTTCGCTATCACTCTCGATGTTGAGCGGCATAATAGGGTCGTGAACAGATAGTCTTAATAAGAACCAGCCGTCGCCATCTTCTTTGCCGAATGAAACACGGATGCCCTCGCGGTTATCATCAGCTACAATCCAGCCTTCGGTTTTTTCAGCATAAGCTGTGAGCTCGTCAATTACTCTAAGACCGCAAGCTTTGAAATCAGGCTCTAAAATCTCATAACGAATCTCGATTGTTTCAACAGGCTCCTGAAGCTCTGCAACCAAATCGTCGATTTCCTTGCCCTCTTTTCTAAGCTGAGCTGCTTTGATAATGAAGCGAGTGCAAAGGTAAGCACCGTCATCAAGGAAGTAGTTGTCTCTTAAAGCACAGTGACCGGAGGTTTCAGCAGCGATAGGACAGTTAATGCCCTGCTCGTTAAGCTCAATAGCTTTGTTGATGATATTTTTATAACCTCTGCGGTAACGATAGTGCTTACCGCCCAAGGTGTCTTCAATAAATGATTTAACGCCAGGAGATGTGATAGAGTCAGTAACGATTGTACCGCCGTCGTTGCCCTCGAGAGCGATAACTGATGCTAAAGCTACAAGACGATTGCGGTTGATTTCTCTGCCGTGTCTGTCAACTGCACCGCCTCTGTCAACGTCTGTGTCAAAGATTACGCCTAAGTCAGCGTTATTCTCAATAACAGCGTCGCAGATGCTCTTCATAGCGACAGGGTCCTCAGGGTTAGGAATGTGGTTAGGGAACATTCCGTCAGGGTCAAGGTACTTTGAGCCTGTTGTTACGGCACCGAGCTTTTCGAGCACGTCGGTAGTGTAGAAACCGCCAACACCGTTACCTGCATCAACAACAATATGGAAGCCCTTGAGAGGGAACATATAGTCATCAGCGTTAACCTCCTTGCGGATGAACTCGCAAAGATTGTCAGCGTACTGCTTCATATAGTTTACTTCGGTTACAGTGCCGCCCTGTACCTGTTCAGGTTTGTCGTTGTTTTGAGCGTGCAAGAGTATAGCCTCGATATCACAGCCGTCAAGACCGCCACCGCGTGTGAAGAATTTAAGTCCGTTGCGGTTAAATGGATGGTGGGATGCAGTAATCTGAACGGCACCATCACAGCCTAAGTCAACAGTTGTCATAAACATAGACGGTGTTGAAGAAAGGTTTGTGTAAATAACCTGTACACCTGCGTTAACCATTTGTGGGATAACACAATTAGCAATTCTCTCGCCTGAAATTCTGGAGTCTCTGCCAACAGAAACCTTGAGTTCGTTAACAGGCTTGTTAACCTTATTTGAAAGCCAGAGCAAGAAGCCGTTAGCCATACGCTCGACTCTCTCGTTAGTCATATTAACTTCGTAGCCAGCCACACCTTCACTTGCGACACCGCGAATGTCAGTACCACTTTTAAATACGCCATATTCTTTATTAAGCATAAGTATTCTCCTTTGTTTTTATCTTACGGGATATTATACCACAAAGTGTACCTTGGTTACAACAGAAATACAAAAAACAAATTTGACGTTTTGTATGTTCTAATTTAGAAATAAAAGCTCTTTGTGTACAAAATCACGAAAGATATTACAGCGATATTTCAAAATTTAACTTTTTTGTCGCTTGTTATATGCATATCACACAAAAGAAATCAACTGCGGTTGTATATAATTGATATTTTGTCTAGCACAATGCACAAAGAAAACTGCTTGCTTTTGTTGACATTTACGAAAACTTAGCTATAATAATAATTGTCAAGACAAAGTCCACTTGACTGCTGAACAAAAGGTTCAGTACTTTTTAGGAATATAGCCAAATGGTAAATGGTAGCACGAAAATATAATAAAGGAGGAGACATTTATGATGACACCTATCATTAGTTTACACGACATCGATGTTTCTGAGTTTCTGACCGTGCTTGACACTTGCGAAGGCAACGTATTTCTCGTTACCCATGAGGGAGATAAACTTAATCTTAAAAGCAAGCTTTGTCAGCTCGTTGGTCTCACAAGACTCATCGAGGGCGGCAAGATTTCAGAAGCTTTCATAGTTTGTGAAAACAAAGAAGACGAGAGTAAGTTATTCAGATTCAACTTGCTCGGTGAATCAACAAAGATTGCTTAATTTAATATTAGCTAATTACTTTTTCACGTTAATTTCAAAAAATCCTAAAGCAGAGAACCACCCACACTCGGGTGGTTTTTCTGTTTACTTAAGCGTGTGAGGTCCGCAGCCCTCACAAAGTCAAGGGCGAGTCTGAATTTCCGTAGTTGACAGGGTCAACGTAGGAAATCAATGCGAGACTGTGGACTTTTGAGGAATAGCGGAGGACAACGAGGCGTGATATTTAAGCGTTTTTGCGTCCGAGGTCTTTAGCCCTCACAAAGTCAAGGGCGAATCTGACCGGTTGTAGCTCTTTTTTGAATGATAGTGTAAAATTATTGCAACTACAGGTGAATTGTGATATAATACCCCTCAGTCAGTTCGAAAACTTCCTGACTTAAAACAAAACTAAGTAAAAGAGGAAACTGAATATGAAAAACAAAAAGAGCGTTTATTACCTTGTTGAGGGTGCGATGATAGCGTCGCTTTACATCGTGCTTACATATGCACAAGAACTTCTGCTACCCGGCACAACATCAATGACGGTGCAGTTTCGCCTATCTGAAATACTGTGTGTGCTTGCGTTGTTCACTCCGTCTGCAATATGGGGTCTAACTACTGGAACGCTGATTTCAAATCTTTTAAGTGTAGGAGCACTGCCTTTAGACATCGTTTTCGGTACATTAGCTACCTTTGTTGCGGTGACGCTTGCGTATAAGCTTAAGGAGGTAAGATTGCTTAAACTGCCGATATTGTCCTGCTTGATGCCTGTTTTTGCTAATGGTATCATCATCGGATTGGAGCTGGAATTTTTTTTGATTGAAGGACCGTTTCACGTTATTAGTTTTCTTTTACAAAGCAGTACAGTAGCCCTTGGCGAGTTCGGTGTGTGCGTAGTGCTCGGACTGCCGTTTTTCAAGCTTCTTGAAAAACTCGATTTCTTTAACAAACTGCATAAACGTATTTAAATAAAAACGGGTTGTCTTACTACTTTGCTTTTAAGACAGCCCGTTTTGTTTGCGTATTAAATTAGTCAGCACTAAGCTGGTCAGGAGTGGCAACAGGGGATGACATAGCATCAATCTGTTTATTCACAAGCTCCTTGACATAATCAAAGTCAAAGTCGGACACGATTTTGTAGCAATCGGTACCTGCTTCAAAGGTCATAATACCGTTTTTGTCAACAATAAGCTTAGACAATGTTGAGTTGCCGTTGCTGAAGGTAAAAAACAATACACTATCGACTGTCATCATATCAACGGTTTCGTCGGTTTTTTCATATTTAATATTATTAAATATCTCAACCATATCGTCGATGAAGTCTTGATTTGTAAAAACGTACATCCAACTTTCAGCGTAAGAACCGCTGACACAAATCTGGTCAACATTTTTTACGTTCTTAGTTTTTTTGGTGCAGCCTGCAAATGGTAGGCATAAGCATACGGATAGCATCAAAGCTATAGTGGCTTTAAAAATCTTACTCAAAGTCGAATTCACCCTTGTACTTCTCCTTGAATACTTCGAAAACGTTTGAGAGAAGCTCTTCGTCGTCAATGCCGAAATACTCCTCGGTCTCGTCGTCGATACTCTCTATTTTAAGAATAGTAACGTCCTGAGCCTGTTCGTCGTTTTCAATAAGAACAATGTACTCTTCGTTATTGTATTCAACAACATCTAAAAGCTCGAACTCAACCTCATTGCCCTCGTTGTCCTGAAGAACAACAATTTCAGGCTCGTAAACTTCCATATTATCTTCATTATTAAGCATAGTAATTCCTCCCTAAGATGATGTTAAAAGGATACACCATTTATTAACAATTTGCAAGAGTTTTGTGTGCTGTGATATGCCACATAAAACAAAAAAGGTCGGAATTAATCCGACCTTTCGTTGAATTTAGATTATGAATGTGACTCGATGTATGAAACGAGAGCACCAACTGTTCTCAGCTTCTCGATATCTTCATCAGGAACTTCGATTTCGAACTCGTCTTCAAGCGACATAATAAGGTCAACTACGTCGAGAGAATCGGCACCTAAATCGTCCTGAATATCTGTGTCCGCATTGATAGTATCCTCTTCAACCTCGAGTTGGTCAGCTAAAATCATCTTAACTTTCTCTAAAACCATTGTAATCCTCCAAAAAATAAAATACTGTAGTGTGCTTTCTAGACAAACGACAGTATATTGTGGTATACTGTCAGTTAAAGCACTTTATACACAGAAAAGCCTTTTCGCTATTGCTGTGCTCATTTCATAATCCATATTATTAGCAAACACTATCTTTGTCAACAATTATGTCAATTTTTTAATTGTTCATTCTATAGGAGAAAATTATGTCTACTAAAAAATACGCTGTAATCGGTCACCCAATCGGGCACTCACTCTCTCCGTTTATTCACGAAAAGCTTTTTTCACTTGATAATATAGATGCCACATATGTCGCCCTTGACGTAGAGTCTTTAGACAAGGACTATAATACCGTTTTAAAAGAGCTTGACGGCTATAATGTAACTATCCCCCATAAACAGGATATTATAAGCAAGCTCCATCAAATCAGCGAAAAAGCTGAGCTTTGCAACAGCGTTAATACTGTCAAAAACGCTGATATTTGTGAGGGCTTCACAACCGACGGCTACGGCTTTGTTTCTGCCGTTAAAGCTAAGTGCAATGGTGTTATCCCAAAAGATGTGCTGATTTACGGCTACGGCGGAGCGTCGCGTGCAATAGCGTTTGAATGTATCTCAAACGGATGTAGTGTCAGCTTTGCCGTGAGAGAGAAAAGTATCGCTAACTGTAAAGCCTTGTGCAACGAAATATTTGAGAAAACAGGGATTAAAACCGAAGTTTACTCAATAGACAATATTCCTAGTAACAAGCACTTCTCGCTTTTAGTAAACGCTACTCCTGTCGGTATGTACCCAAATATTGACGGCTGTATTGCAAGCGATGAAATTATCAAAAAGTGTGACGCGGTGTTTGACGCTGTTTACAATCCGCTTGAAACCGTGCTGTTAAGAAAAGCAAAAGAGTACAATAAAAACGCTATCGGCTCGATTGAAATGCTTGTGTACCAAGCGGCAAAAGCCCACGAAATCTGGGTTGGAGCAAAATACAGCGATGACCAATTGCAGACAATATGCAGGCTGACAGAAGATAAACTCAGATAAGGTGATAAAATGAAAGGTATTGCTTTGTGCGGATTTATGGGTTGCGGTAAAACCACCGTGGCTTTGGCTTTATCCGAAAAGTACAACTTAAACCATATTGATACAGATAAATATATCGAAGAAAAAAGCGGTATGACAATCTCAAAAATGTTTGAGCTTTACGGCGAAGCATATTTCAGGGATAAGGAGTTTGAAGCTATCTGCACTCTGTGTGAAAACAGTGATAATGTGCTCGCACTCGGTGGCGGAGCTGTGCTTTTTCCCCGTAATGTTGAGGTGTTGAAAAACAGCGGATACAAACTTATATTCATAGACACTGATTTTGATGTCATAAAGAATAGGCTTGAAAGTGATAACAGCCGTCCGCTTTTAAAAACAAACGATATTAAAACCCTCTACGATACGCGTTATCCGATATATGAAAATGCGTGTGATATAAAACTATCCTGCAAGGATGAAACAGGCGAACAGCTCGCCGATATTATAATTGAAACCATAGCAAAAGAAGGCTGAAAAAATGAAAAAACTTAAAGTTGATGCAATGTCAGCTACGTATGAAATACTGATTGAAAGAGATATTTTATCAGAGTGTGATAAGTTCATCGCTCCTGTGGTAAGAGGTAAAAAAGCGATGATTATCACAGACACAAATGTCGCACCTCTTTATTTAGACAAGGTTGAAACTGCACTTAAAAACGGCGGTTTTGAAGTTTACTCACACATATTCAAAGCAGGTGAGCAGTCAAAGCATCTTTTAACTGTCGCTGATATTTACGACTGTTTATCGCAAAATGAGTTCACAAGAAAAGACTTTATCGTAGCTTTAGGCGGCGGTGTTTGCGGTGATATTTCGGGCTTTGCCGCTTCAACTTATATGAGAGGCATCGACTTTGTGCAAATTCCGACGACTTTGCTTTCTCAGGTTGACTCATCAGTCGGCGGTAAAACAGGCGTTGACACTAAGTACGGCAAGAATTTAGTCGGAGCCTTTTATCAGCCAAAGCTCGTTTTAATCGACCCGAACACACTGAATACTCTTACAGACCACTATTTTGCCGACGGTATGGGCGAGGTTATAAAGTACGGCTGTATCAGAAATGCCGAGCTTTTTGATATGCTTGAAAATGTTGATGTTAAAGAAAACATCGAGGACATTATTTTGGAGTGTCTTAAAATAAAGCGTGACGTTGTAAATGAAGACGAGCGTGAAAGTGGCATAAGAATGATATTAAACTTTGGTCACACAGCAGGTCACTCAATCGAAAAGCTAAGTGATTTTAAACTTTCCCACGGCGAGTGTGTTGCAAAGGGTATGATGCTTATAACTTTAGCAAGTGAAAAGCTCGGCTTGACCGAGGGAGGGACTACCGTTAAGCTTATCCGTTTGTGCAGAAAATGCGGTCTTAACTCTGACATTGATTACTCAATTAAAGACATAGCCGAAAATGCAAAAAACGATAAAAAAGGCAGCGGGAACAGCTTAAACATTGTTCTCATTTCAAAAATCGGTGAGAGCTTTATACACACTATTGATAAAAATGATTTTGAAAAATTCCTAAGCTTTTAAGAAGGCGATATTATGTCAACTGCAATAATACAAAAATCCACCCTTAGTGGCACTGTACAGGCACCGTCATCAAAAAGCGTAGCTCACAGAATTATGATTTGTGCCGCTTTGTCGCGTAGTAAATGCTATATAAAAAACGTAAGTGAATCAAACGATATGGATGCAACCATAGGCTGTTTAGAAGCCTTGGGAGCAAAATTCAGCCGTAAGGGTAAGACATTATACCTTGATGCAACAAACTTTGTTCAGGAAAACGCTACTGAACATTTTACGCTCAACTGTAAAGAAAGCGGTACAACCCTTAGGGTTATTATCCCGATTTGTGCGGCTTTGGGTCTTAATGTTACATTCATAGGCGAGGGCAGACTGCCTTATCGACCGCTTGATGAGTACCTTAATTTACTTCCAAAGCACGGGGTTAGCTGTACTATGGGCGAAAGCTTTTTACCGCTTACCATAAGCGGTAAGCTTAGCGGTGAAGTTTTCGAAATATCTCCGAAAGTCAGCTCGCAATATGTCACTGGCTTGCTTTTAGCGTTAA
Source organism: Ruminococcus sp. (assembly GCA_017473955.1). Classification (GTDB taxonomy): domain Bacteria; phylum Bacillota; class Clostridia; order Oscillospirales; family Acutalibacteraceae; genus Ruminococcoides. The sequence continues at coordinate 8,064 of JAFUIK010000042.1, forward strand.
GCCTTTTAGATAATGACACAACACTTAAATTATCGTCAGCTTTGGTTGGTGGTCAGTATGTTGACCTAACAACCGACGTTATGCGTAAATTTTCGGTTGAAGCAACAAAAAGCGAGAATTCATACTCAATTAAAGGCAACAGCAAATTCACCTGTCAGCCTGATTATTCTATAGAAAGCAAAGGGCTCATTGTTGAGGGTGACTGGTCACAAGCAGGGTTTTTCCTGTGTGCAGGAGCTATAAACGGCGATATCACCGTTACAGGTCTTGATTTAAACTCAGCTCAAGGTGACAAGGCTATTCTGGATATTTTAAAAGCATATGGTGCTAAAATAACCTTAGGAGAAAACTCTGTAAGGGTTGAAAAGTCAGCCTTAAAGGGTTGTGTAATTGATGCACTGGATACTCCTGATTTGGTGCCTGTTGTGGCTTTGACCGCTGTTTTTGCAGAGGGCAAAACCGAGATTACAGGTGTTGAGCGACTGAAATTTAAAGAAAGCGACAGACTGCTTTCAACCTCCGATATGATAAAATCGCTCGGCGGTAGTGCTTCTTATACTGACAGTTGTATGACTATTTGCGGTCAGGGCTATTTGACAGGGGGCACTGTCAAGGCATATAATGACCACAGAATTGTTATGGCATCTGCTGTTGGAGCATTAGAATGTGAAACTGACACAGTGATTGAAGATGCTCACGCTGTCAACAAGTCATACACAGACTTTTTTGACGATTACCGTGACTTAGGAGGTAAGGTAAATGTTGAGTAGCAGTTGGGGAAATAAAGTGAATTTAACCGTCTTTGGTGCGAGCCACGCTAAGGAAATCGGTGTTAATATAAACGGCTTGCCAAAAGGCTTTGAGCTTGATATGGACGCGATTTTATGTCAGCTAAAACGCAGAGCACCCGGTCGCTCAAAGTACGCAACACCGCGAAAAGAAGCTGATTTACCAATAATCAAAGAGGGTGTTATTAATAACGTAACAACAGGCGAAACCCTCAAAATGGTAATAGAAAACACAAACCAACATTCAAAGGACTACAGCTCGCTAAAGGTGTGCCCTCGTCCGGGTCACGCTGATTACACAGCTTTTCTTAAGTATAAGGGCGAGCTTGATATGAGCGGTGGCGGTCCGTTTTCGGGCAGGTTGATGGCTCCAGTAGTTTTTGCCGGCGAAATCTGTCGCCAGATATTAAATAAGGAGTACGGTATCGACATTGTATCGCACGTCGCTGAAATCGGCGGTGTTAAGGATAAGAGCTTTTTTGATACAGAAATTGACAGCGAGCTTTATTCAAAGCTTAAAGCTGACTCATTTCCGACAATCTGTGATACTCAAAAAGCTAAAATGGAAAACGCAATTGAGGATGCTATGAAAGACAAGGACTCTGTCGGCGGTATCGTTGAATGTGCAGTACTCAATATGCCACAAGGTGTCGGTGGTCCGATATTTGACGGCATTGAAAGCGTTATTTCATCCGCTATGTTCTCAATTCCTGCGTGCAAGGGTGTTGAATTCGGCATCGGATTTGATGCTTGCAGATTAAGAGGCAGTGAAAATAACGACGAATTTGAATATAAAAACGGCGAGGTTGTTACAAAAACCAACAACTGTGGCGGTATTTTAGGCGGTATCTCAAACGGTATGCCACTAACTTTCAGAGTAGGATTTAAGCCGACACCGTCTATTGCAAGAACTCAGAACACCGTTAATTTGCAGACTAAGGAAAACACAACTATTGAGATAGTCGGACGACACGACCCGTGCATTGTCACACGTGCCGCTGTTATTGTCGAAGCAATGGCGGCTATCGCTATCATAAATATGCTCTAAGGACTGATAAAAATGGATTTAAACGATATCAGAAAAGAAATAGATGTAATAGACAGCGAGCTTATCAAACTGCTTGAAAAGCGAATGGACTGCACTAAAGCTGTCGGCGAGTACAAAGCATCTCACAACATTCCGATTTTAGACAAAGGCAGACAACAGCTCATTTTGGACAAGGTTGAGCAAAAGAGCGAGAAATACGGCACACAGCTCAAGTTTTTATTCGAAGACATTATGCAGATTTCCCGTATGGCTCAAAACCGCATCATCGGCGAGTGCCCATTTCGAGAAACTATAAAGCACATCCAGAGCAATATGAATTCTATGCCAAAAAGCGGCGTCAGAGTTGCTTGTCAGGGCATCAGGGGTGCTAACTCGCACATCGCGTGCAACGAGTTTTTCGATGACCCACAGCTCAGCTTTTACAAGACTTTTGCAAAGGTTTTTGAGGCAGTACAAAACGACGAGGCTGACTTCGGCGTTCTCCCTGTTGAGAACACAAGCGGTGGTTCGGTTTCCGATGTTTACGATTTGCTTATGTCGCACAATTTCTACATAGTTTCTGCAAAAGCTATGTCAATCAGTCACAATCTGTGCTCACTAAGACAGAGCGAATTTTCGGATATTGAACAGGTGTGGTCACACCCACAGGCACTAACTCAGTGCTCATCATACATTTCTAAAAACGACTTCACTCCGATAGCCTACCCGAACACGGCTATTGCCGCTAAAAAGGTTATGGAAGAAAAGCGATTAAACTGTGCGGCTATTTGTACAACTCAGGCGGCACAAGAGTACGGACTCAAGGTGCTTGAGTGCGACATTCAGGACTACAACAAAAGCACAACCCGTTTTATAGTTATTTCTAAGAAGCCGTACATCAGCGAAAATGCTAATAAAATCAGCCTGTGCTTCAACGTTGAGCACGAAGAGGGTGCACTCTCAAAGGTGCTGAATATGTTCTCGCTGTTGGGACTTAACCTTACAAAAATTGAGTCACGTCCAATGAAAAACGCAGAGTTTGACTACTTGTTCTACATTGATTTCACAGGCAACCTGCGTGACAAAAGTGTGATGGATTTTTTGTGCACATTAAGCGAAGAAGTTAAGGTCTTCTCATTTATGGGCAACTATTACGAACACTAAGTATTTTAGCGTTTTGGCTTCATTTATCACTTGAAAAACTTTTGACATAATAGTATAATGTATTGGTTAATACAAAGGAGGGGCAAAAATGGCAGATAAAAAGAAAATGGTCGAGGCTATCACAAGCCGCGACACCGATTTTGCTAAATGGTACACTGACATCGTAAAGAAGGCTGAGCTTGTTGACTACTCAGGTGTTAAGGGTTGTATGGTTATAAGACCTTACGGCTACGCTATCTGGGAAAATATTCAGGCTGATTTGGACCGTCGCTTTAAGGAAAAGGGACACGAAAATGTTTATATGCCGATGTTCATTCCTGAGAGCTTACTCCAGAAAGAAAAGGACCACGTCGAGGGCTTTGCTCCTGAATGTGCGTGGGTTACAATCGGCGGTAGCGAAAAGCTTAACGAAAAGCTGTGCGTCCGTCCAACATCAGAAACTCTTTTCTGTGAGCATTACGCAAAGGTTATTAACACATATCGTGATTTACCAAAGCTCTACAACCAGTGGTGCTCTGTTGTAAGATGGGAGAAAACTACCCGTCCGTTCCTTAGAACTTCCGAATTCTTGTGGCAGGAAGGTCACACAATGCACGAAACTCCTGAGGAAGCTCAAGAAGAAACACTTACAATGCTCAAGGTGTACGAGGATTTCTACAGAGAAACTCTTGCTATCCCTGCAGTAGTTGGTAAGAAAACCGAGAAAGAGAAGTTTGCAGGTGCTCTTGCAACATACACAATTGAGCCTATGATGCACAACGGTGTAGCGTTACAGGGTGGTACATCTCACTACTTTGGTGACGGCTTTGCTAAGAGCTTTGACATTACATACACAGGCAGAGATAACAAACAGCACTATCCACACCAGACATCTTGGGGTGTTTCAACCCGTATGATTGGTGCTATCATTATGGTACACGGTGATGACGATGGTCTTGTTTTACCACCAAAGGTGTCACCAATTCAGGTCGCAATTGTTCCTATCGCTACTCACAAAGAGGGCGTGCTCGAAAAGGGCGAGGAGCTTTACAACCGCTTAAAGGGACAGTTCAGAGTTAAGTATGACGATTCTGACCAGTCACCTGGTTGGAAGTTCAGTCAGTATGAGATGAAGGGCGTGCCTGTACGAGTTGAGCTTGGCCCTAAGGATATCGAGAAAAACCAGTGTGTAATCGTTCGTCGTGACACAAGAGAGAAGATTTTCGTTTCTCTTGATAACCTCGAGGTTGAAATTGAAAAGGCTTTACAGGCTGTTCACGATGGTATGTACGAAAGAGCTTTAAAGAATATGCAGGAAAAAACCTTTGTTGCTACAACATTCGACGAGTTTGTGAAAACTGCTGAGGAGCACCCTGGCTTTATCAAGGCTATGTGGTGTGGCGACAAAGAGTGCGAGGAAAAGCTCAAGGAAGTTACAGGCGGTGTTAAGAGCCGTTGTATCCCGTTTGAGGAAGAGCATCTTTCTGATAAATGCGTATGCTGTGGTAAAGAAGCTAAGCACATGGTATACTGGGGCAAGCAGTATTAATATTTAGGCAAATAAATTATCCATCGTAGGGGACGATGTAGGCATCGTCCCCTATCTATAGAGCAAGTTTTTAGAATAAGGAGGTGCCGAATGCCGATTAAAGTTAAAAACGATTTGCCGGCTACAAAGATTTTGGAGTCTGAAAACATCTTTGTTATGCCTGAAACTCGTGCTATGACACAGGACATCCGTCCGCTTAAAATCATCATAGTTAACCTTATGCCGACAAAAATCGTGACGGAAACCCAGCTTTTAAGACTGCTCGGTAATTCTCCGCTTCAAGTTGACATTGAGCTGTTGCAGATGGCTACTCATAAATCTAAGAATACATCACAAAAGCACCTGACAACCTTCTACAAAACTTTTGACGAAATTAAGGACCAGAAGTTTGACGGTATGATTGTGACAGGAGCTCCTGTTGAGCTTTTGCCGTTTGAGGATGTTGACTACTGGGAAGAGCTTACACAGGTTTTTGACTGGGCGAAAAGAAATGTTTACTCAACACTGTATATATGTTGGGGTGCTCAGGCTGGACTTTATTATCATTATGGTGTTGAAAAAATCACATATGATAAGAAGCTCAGCGGTGTGTATCGTCATCGCCCGCTTAATATGTTGCATCCGTTGCTCAGAGGATTTGACGATGTGTTCTACTGTCCTCATTCACGAAACACAGGCGTTAACAGAGCTGACCTTGAGAAGATTGACGAGCTCGAGATTTTGGCAGCAGGAGATACCACAGGTGTGTCGATTGTAAGTAACAAAAACGGCAGACAGTTTTTTATACTCGGTCACTTTGAGTATGATGTTGACACTCTTGCAAACGAGTATTTCAGAGATAAGAATAAGGGTATAAATCCTGAAATTCCGTACAATTACTTTCCGAACAACGATGTTACGAAAAAACCTGAGATGTGTTGGCGTAGCAGTGCGGCATTGCTCTACTACAACTGGCTTAACTACTACCTGTATCAGCAGACACCGTACGATTTGGAGGACTTGAAAAAGCTCTACGACGAGTCGGCTGAAATTGAAGAATAACGTAATAAAAGAGAAACAGCTCCTTTTTACAAGGAGTTGTTTTTTATGGGTGAAGCACACGGGCCTTAGAAGTCGCCGACTCCTACGAAATGCGGTTCAATGAGGTTAGATAAACAGAAAAAACGTTTGCTGTAATTGAAACGAAGATGTTATAAAAGGCTCCCTTGTGTAAAGGGAGGACTCCCTCACAGTGTGAGGGAGATGTCACGTAGTGACAGAGGGAGACTGGCTCTGTTAGAGTGTCAGCAAAGCTGACTGAGGGATTGTTAACATAATTTGTAATTGTGTGGGTGCTTTGCACGCGGACGACCATTGGTCGCCCCTACGAGGTGAATTACATTAATTTCTGTCGCATTGCCGTTAAAATTTTCTTCTCTTTTCGCGATACCTGAACCTGAGTTAAGCCAAGCTCTTTTGCGGTTTGAACCTGCGTTTTATGCTTGTAATAACGTAATGTTATAAGCTCTCTGTCGGTATCATCAAGCGAGTTGAGAATTGTTTCCAGCGACATTTTTTCTATCAAATTATCTTCAATAGAAACGGAAGGTATATCAAGCTCCTTTTCGCCGTCCTCGGTGTGAGCGGTGAGCGACATAACGGGAGTGGATAGGGATAAGGCTTCGCTTGCTTTGTAGATATCGACATTAAGCTTTTGAGCGAGCAAGGATATCGGAATGTCAGCACAGTGCTCTTTTTTGTAATCTTCGGCTATTTTAGTAGCTTTTAGCGACAGCTCTTTTAAGCTTCTGCTGACTTTTATCATACCGCCGTCGCGAAAAAGTCTTTTTATTTCGCCTAAAATTACAGGCACGGCGTAGGTCGAGAGCTTGTACCCCAGCGTTTCGTCAAAGTTGTCGATAGCCTTAATCAGACCGATACAGCCTGCTGAATAAAGGTCATCATACTCAATTGAGCGACCCATAAACTTTCTACAGCACGAGTGCACAAGACCGAGGTTTTTTTCAATCAGCTCATCTCTTGTCATAGTTTGTGCGGTATAAGGTTTTTTCCATGGTGACGGTTGTGCCTGTACCTGCTTTTGAACGGACTTTTACGTTATCTGTAAAGCTCTGCATAACCGCAAAGCCCAGTCCTGCACGCTCATCTGACGAGGTAGTAAAAAGCGGTTCCATAGCCTGCTTTATGTTTTCGATACCGACACCTTTGTCGCGAATTTTGATTATTATCTTGTTTTGGTCTGTGATTTTTACGTTTATGTAAACTGTGCCTATCGTGTCGGGATAGGCGTGGACAATACAGTTTGTGACGGCTTCGGATACCGCAGTTTTAATGTCTGCAAGCTCTGCTATAGTCGGGTCTAAGCACAAAACAAAGGCTGACACTGCCGAACGTGCAAAGCTCTCGTTTGAGCTTTTGGATTCAAAGCTTAAATTCATTTCGTTTATTATGTTCATTTTAACACCCCCAGTGAGTCGATGCCCGAAAGGCTGATAATTTTTTGCAGGCTTTTGGGCACATTTATAACTTTAAGCTTACCGCCAATAAGCGATACCTGACGATATCTGCCCATAATCAGCCCGATGCCTGAGCTGTCCATAAATGATACACCCGAGAAATCCAGATGCAGTTCTTTAGGTCTAAGGCTCTCTGTTTGACCGTCAATTTTCTGTCTTATCGAAGGAGCCTTGTGGTGGTCGATTTCGCCGTAGAGTTTTGCTGTCAGCACGTTGTCACAAAACTTTGTTTCTACCATATTTTTCACTTCCTAAATAAAAATGCCTGTACTTAAAATTTTATAAGTACAGGCTTGATTTTTTTGTTCTTTTTAGTTGTCGATATTATTTAATTTGCAAGTTTTTTAAGAATATGAGGTCGAAGCTCACCCGCTAAATACAGCGAACCGCAGATTAAAAGTGAATAGTCGTTATCGGTACATAGCGTGTACGCTGTGTCAAAAGCTAAAGACGGCGTACTGCAAACCACAACCTTATCAAAATACTTCTTGCATATGTCAGCGAGTTTGTAGCAATCCATATTGCGAGGGTTAGGAACATCGGTGACAACTGCAACATCAAACATACCTTTTAAAAGCGACAAGGAGCTTTCAACGTCTTTGTCCTCCAGCATACCGATGAGTAAGGCTCTCTTGTCCTGTGTGAAACGCTGTGTCGCGTTTTTGAACGCTGTCATACCGTTTACATTATGTGCACCGTCAAGGACGATTACAGGGGATTTTGAGAGGATTTCGAAACGTGCAGGGTTTGTGACGTTTTTCAGTCCGTTTGAAAGGTTGTCATCGTTATAATCAATAACGCCGTTTTCTTTGAGTGCGTTTAGTGTCGCAATAGCAGTTTTAGCGTTAGAAAGCTGGTGCTCGCCAATAAGCGGTAAAGAAAGCCTTGTGCCGCCATATGTAAACTCACTGCCGTCAATGCTCATAGAAATATCAGTAAAATCTATATCAGATGCAAGATAGAGCTTGTTGTTTTTACTTTTTGCGGTATCTTCGATTATTTCGCTTGAAATCTCATTTTGTATTGCGGATACGGTGATTGAGTTTTCTTTTATGATACCGCATTTTTGTTCTGTGATAAGCTCTATTGTGTCGCCTAAAATCGCTATGTGGTCGAGGTCGATTTTAGTTAAAACCGAGCACAGCGGTTTTTTAATCAGGTTAGTTGAGTCTAATAGCCCGCCCAGTCCTGTTTCGCATACGATGATGTCGCAGTTTTCCTGCTTGAAAATGTAAAAAGCGACGGCTGTTAAGAACTCGAATTCTGTGATGATAATACCCTGCTCGTTTAGCTTATCCAGCATAGGGCATAATTGCTCAACCGCTTTTGTCAGCACAGCTTTGTCAATCATTTCGTTGTTTATTTGAATACGCTCGCAAAAGTCGGTTATGTACGGAGAGATAAAAAGTCCTGTTTTGTAGCCGCTTTCCTTAAGAACATTTGAAAGCATAAAACAGGTTGAGCCTTTGCCGTTAGTGCCGGCTACGTGAATGAATTTCTGCTTAAGTAAGTCATCGCCCAACATTTCAAAGAGCTTAGCTATTCTTTGAAGTCCCGGACGTGAGCCGAATTTGTCTAAAGAATGAATTTTATCTAGTGCTTGTTCGTAAGTCATAATGTCAGACCAGTTCCTTGTAAATATCGTTTTTACGGATTTTTGTGATTTTAGCGGCTTCTTTAGCGGCATCTGTCGGACGCATACCGTCGTTTATAAATTTTTCAGCCATTTTGACAGCATCTTCTAAGGTGAATTCTTCCTTTTCTACGTCTGTCTTGCCCTCTAAAATAAGGACAATTTCGCCCTTTAATGAGCCGTCACAATACTTTTCACACGCATCCTTTGTAGTGGTTCGGATAATCTCCTCGTGGAGCTTAGTAAGCTCTCTGGCGATTGTGAGCTTACGCTCGCCAAAGGCTTTGTATAAGTCCGTTAAAGTGTTAGGTAACTTATGCGGTGCTTCGTAGAAAATCATTGTGCGAGTTTCGTTTAACAGTGAGTCGAGATGCTCATTCCTGCTTTTTTTATTAACCGATAAAAAGCCCTCAAAACAAAAGCGACCGGTATAAAGACCTGACACGCAAAGTGCAGAAATAACTGCTGACGGACCGGGAACTACAACAGTTTTGATTGAGTATTCTTCGCACTGTTTAATAAGCAATTCGCCGGGGTCAGATATGCACGGCATACCTGCGTCTGTGACTATAGCACAGCTTTCTCCCGCTTTAATTCGGTCACAAATAACTTGACCGCGATATTCTTTGTTGTGTTCAAAATAGCTCACCATCGGCTTTTTTATGCCGAAGTGGTTAAGGAGCTTTAGGGTAACTCGTGTGTCCTCTGCGGCGATAAAATCAACCTGCTCAAGAGTTTCAAGTGCACGCGGTGAGATGTCACCCAAATTTCCAATCGGAGTTCCGACAACGTATAAAATACTCATATTCTGCCTTCTTTATATAATCCGTAAATTTCTTTCATTTCATTTGAGAAGTCGCCCTGCTCATTTTCTATAAAGAGAGTAGGGAGCACCTGCATAAAGCCTTTGTTTCCTTTATATCTGCCCTCAAGCAAAAAGAGCTTAGGCTCTTTATTTAGTCGCTGTTGTACAAGTCGCAGTCGTTTTGGCTCTATTTCAAATTTTCGCATACTTTCCATAACGTCAGTAAGTCTTTCAGGACGCTGACAGATACAAAATCTGCCCGAAAATTGCAGTAGCTTTGATGCTGCTTCGCAGATGTCATCAAGAGTACAGCTCTCTTCGTGTCTGGCGAGTAGCTTTTCCTCTTCGGGATTTACTATTCCTGTACCGCTTAGCTTATACGGAGGGTTACACACAACGAGGTTATAGTGACCAAAAGGAAGCGTACCCTTAAGGTTTTTTAAATCAGCGTTTAGCACAGTGATGCACTTGCAGTTTTCTCTGCCGTTTTCTATATTGTGAGCGATACTGCGACTAAGCATATCCACAGCGTTTTGCTGAATATCCAAAGCGACTATTTCCTCATACATTTTATCCCTTGTCCACAGTAGCGGCATAGTTCCGCAACCAGTGCCCAGTTCAACAACGCAGTCGCTTTTCTTAGGATTTGCAAAGTTAGCAAGTAAGATAGTATCTGTCGAAAAATGGTAGCTGTCGCTGACTATAATCTCGACACCGTTTCCTAGCGGTTCGAGCTTTTCAAACTCTTTTAGCATCTGCTCACCTCCGAATTTCGTTTTAATAAAGTACAGTATAACATATTAGAAAATTTATGTAAATTAAAATTGTAGTAACGATGTAGGTATCGTCTAAAAAGCACTTCTTTTTGTGCTATACACACAGACAGCCACTCTATGTGACAATACTTTATTGCAAACAAAAAAGCCCGTGATAAAAATCACGAGCTCTTTGTACTAAGTAAAATTAGCCCTCAGCAATAGCTTCTACAGGGCACTGACCAGCACAAGCACCGCAGTCAACACAAGCGTCTGCGTCGATAGCGAACTTGCCATCATCCTCAGCGATAGCCTCGCAAGGGCACTGATCTGCACAAGCACCACAACCGATGCAAGTATCCTTATCAATTACGTAAGCCATTTAAATAAACCTCCTTATTAAATGATACAAGTATATTGTAGCATACTTTGCAAAAAAAGCAATTATTTTGGAAAAAATTTTTTATTCCAAATCTTTGAGCTCGTCAAGCTCTTTCTTGTTAACCTTGATGTAGCCGTCTTTTAAGAGCTTAACTTCTTTAACCTTAAAGGTCTGCGGAGCGGCTTCGTCAGGGGTGTTATCCATCTTGACTTTAAGTGTTTGGGTAAGCAGGTTGTTTTCAACTACCAAGCCTTTTCCCATAGGAGTTTTGACGATAGCACCCACCTTAGGTGTACGCTTTAATAAATCAGTATATGCCTCCTGCTCATATTTAAGACAACACATAAGTCTTCCGCAGGTGCCCGAAATTTTAACAGGGGAGAGGGAAAGTCCCTGCTCCTTTGCCATTTTGATGGATACAGGCTGGAACTCACCTAAAAAGCTCGAACAGCAAAACGGCTTTCCGCATACTCCAAGTCCGCCCAACATTTTAGCTTCGTCCCTGACGCCGATTTGTCTAAGCTCAATTCTTGTTCTGAAAACTGACGCGAGGTCTTTAACCAAAGCTCTAAAATCGACACGTCCGTCAGCAGTGAAGTAAAACATAATCTTTGAGTTATCAAAGGTATATTCAACGTCAACGAGCTTCATTTCGAGTCCGTGCTGGTTAACTAACTTCTCGCAGGTTTTTAAAGCATCCTTTTCTCTTAACTTGTTTTCTTCGAGATGTTTTAGGTCTTCATCAGTTGCTTTTCTAATAACCATTTTCAGCGGATGAACGATGTTTTCATCAGGTACTTCGCGATTACTCATAGCAACTTCGCCACACTCAACACCTCTGGCTGTTTCAACGATAACAGCTTCGCCTACATTGAATTTTATATCAACAGGGTCAAAGTAGTAAATTTTACCGACCTGTTTAAATCTTACTCCGATTACCTCTGCCATGAAATCCTCCTGTATTCTCCGCACAGCCAAGTGGTCAAAAGTGCCATATTGACATTGCGGTCGGCTCTTATTATAGCTTTTGAACTCAGCTCAATAAGACCGATAATTCTTTGTCTTGTAAGTTTTTTTGCGATAGCTTTCGCTGTGTCGCTTTGTAAATTATTGCCGACTGATTGCGACAAGCCTTGTCTTAAATATTCACTCACCACGTTTAAGGTGTCCTTAAACACAACGCGGTTGTTAAGCTTTGCGGTAGCAAGCAGCAGCTTGTGCTCGTTTAAAGAAAGTATGCCCTCTACTATTTCGAGTGCAAGAGTAGAGGCTTGCTCATCAAACGCTTTTTCGTTTTTTAAAGTGAAAACCTGCACTCTCGATAGTATAGTCGAAAGCATCTTTTTCTTGCTTTCAGCAGTTAGTATAAACAAGGTGCTCTGTGGCGGTTCTTCCAAAATTTTGAGAAAAGCGTTCTGCGAAATTTCAGGCATACACTTGTCCGTATCGTAAAGTATAAACACCTTGGTGTCAGCGTCATTCGGGATGATGCTCGCGTCCTTTATCAGTTCACGCACAGCTTCAACCGAGATTATGTTTGTTTTACCGCTTAGTTTTGGGGTGTAAATATCGCTGTGACCCATATTTTTAGCTTTGATGCAGTTTTTGCACACGCCGCAAGGACGAGTATCACTACTGCACACAGCGTACATAGCTAAAAATTTTGCGGCATTTTGTCGCTTTTCTTGAGTACCGCCCTCAATCAAAACAGCGTGAGGCATACGGCGGTTACTTACTAAATCGGAAAATGTGTCTTTGACATCTGAAAAATCGTTCACCGCAATACCTCCCCTTGTTTTTTTTGAGTATAACATAAATAGCAATAAAAATCTATAATTATTTCAGTTTAACAATATTTGTAACAATGCCCTGCTCTGTGATGTCTATGTAAGCGTATGATGCGTAGTAACCACTCAAGGAACCGGGATTTAAGATGTAAAGCCCGTCATCATATTCACACAAAGCGTTGTGTGTATGACCATAAATAACAATGTCTGCCTTAGCCTCTCTTGCCGCACAGCAAAGCGGGTACAGGCTCATTTTAACATTATACATATGGCCGTGGGTTATAAAAAGCTTTTTTCCTTCAATTACCCTTTCTTCAACAAGCGGTAGGGTTGAGCCTAAGTCGCAGTTGCCTTTAACGGCGATTACTGCCTTGTTTTGGTAGTACATTTTAATTTCGTCGAGCTCGTCCCTTGAGTCACCACAATGTATGATAATATCAGCGTCTTTTTGAGCATCAACAGCTTTTTTAAAATTGTAGAAATCTCCGTGGGTATCGGACACAACAAGTATTCTCATAAAATCTCCTGTCATAAAATGGGGCTTTGTGCATAGTATAATATCGAGGTGTTATATATGGCAAATAACGAGCAGATAAATTCACTCATAAACCAGCTCTCCCAGCGATTAAACGCTGATTCAAACGAAGTAAGAGCCGCTTTGCAAAAGGGCAATCTCGACAAGGTGCTTTCCAATATGGACAAAAAGCAGGCTGATAAAATCGGTGCTATTCTGTCAGACCCCGAGGAGTCCAAGAAGATTTTGTCCACTCCGCAGGCACAGGCTCTTATTAAAAAGCTAATGGGATAAATGGACGATTTATCCGCTAAAATAAGTCAAATTCTGAGTGACCCCCAAGCTTTACAGCAGATAAAAGGGCTTGGGGAACAGCTCGGTTTTCCAAGCACCTTAAATGAACCTAAGAAGGAAGAGCAAAAGGTTATAGAACAATCGCCAATAGGTAACGGCTTTTCGCCCGATATGCTCTCGATGCTGTCAAAACTTGCTCCTATGATGAGCAATATGAACAGCGAGGACGACACAACAAGGCTTTTAAAAGCTCTCAGACCTTTTCTTTCAGAAGAGCGAAAGAGAAAGCTAGATGAGGCATCAAAGCTCATAAAAATGCTGAAGCTCTTACCGCTTATAAAAGATTTCGGTATACTCGATACACTGCTTTAAGGAGGTATTATGGCTGACAGGATGCAAGACGACGCGATGCAACGCTATAGACAGATGTACTCAAAAGCACAGCCCGAAAAAAGCCAAAATGAAACGGTATCGCATAATAAAAACGATAACAGCGACAAACCTCCTGTAGCACAAAAGGAAAATGTTAGCTTACATAAAGAGCAAAAGCCAAGTAAGAGTAAAAGCGACAGCGTGCTCGACATCTTTATGAAAGATAAAGAGAAGAGCTTAATTATTTTGCTGATAGTAATTTTGCTAAGCGAAAAGGCGGACACAACTCTTATTTTAGCGTTGATGTACCTAGTGATTTAATTATCTTACCTGACCGTCACCGCGGATAATGTACTTTGTAGAAACAAGGTTTTCAAGACCCATAGGGCCACGAGCGTGTAATTTCTGGGTTGAAATACCGATTTCGGCACCTAAGCCGAACTGTCCGCCGTCAGTAAAACGGGTTGATGCGTTTACATAAACTGCTGATGAATCAACGCGGTTTAAAAAGCTCTCAGCGTTTTTATAGTTTTCTGTTATTATTACTTCACTGTGACCGCTGGAGTACTCAGCGATGTGGTTAATAGCTTCATCAAGAGAAGCCACGACCTTAACAGCTAAGATGTAGTCTAAAAACTCGGTTTTATAGTCATCGTCAGTTGAGAGCTTTGCGTTATCGCCCAGAATTTTAACGGTTTTTTCGCAACCTCTTATCTCTACGTTCTTTTCTTTTAATTTATCGTAAATCGCAGGCAGAGCTTTGTCTGCGATTTTTTCGTGTACAAGTAAGGTTTCAAGTGCGTTACAAACGGAAACTCGTGAGGTTTTTGCGTTAAATACAATTGAGCTTGCCATTTCGATGTAAGCACTTTCGTCAACAAAAGCGTGGCAGTTTCCGACGCCTGTTTCAATCACCGGAACCTTTGCATTTTCTACAACAGCTCTGATAAGACCAGCACCGCCTCGTGGGATAAGCACATCTAAGTATTCAGTAAGACCCATAAGCTCAAGGGAGCTTGTACGTGTTGTGTCTTCAACAAGGTTGATGCAGTCGCTTGGTAAGCCTGCTTTTTTTATAGCTTCTCTCATAACCTTGACGATAGCCTTGTTTGAGTTTATGGCTTCCTTGCCGCCTCTGAGAATTACGCAGTTGCCTGCTTTAAGGCACAGAGCAGCCGCATCAGCGGTAACGTTAGGACGTGACTCAAAAATGATGCCGATGACACCAAGAGGCACTGTCACCTTTGATATATCAAGACCGTTAGAGAGCTTGTTGCCACTAAGTACTTTGCCAACAGGGTCAGCCATAGCAACAATTTCATCAACACCGCAAGCGATGCCTTTAATGCGGTCTAAATCTAAACGCAATCTGTCAATCATAGCATCTGACAAACCGTTTTCCTTAGCGTTTTCAATGTCAATATTATTCTGCTCGATGATGTAATCAGCGTTTGCAACAAGAGCAGCAGATATATTTTTTAAAGCCTCGTTTTTCTCTGGTTTTGCAACAGAAAGTACAGTAGATGCTTTTTTAGCGTTAATTCCGAGTTCTTTTACTGTTAACATATAATCACCTTTGTCCTTTGAATAATGTGCCGACCTTTTTGCCGTCTTCTAAAACATCGTATAAAATCTTAGGATTTTCACCGTTTAGTACAATGCAGTCGATGCCCTGAGAGGTAACGTGTTGTGCGGCTTTAAGCTTTGTAGCCATACCGCCTGTACCGCGGTTGGAGCCAGAGCCGTGAGCCATATCCATAATCTCGTCGGTTATGTTATCAACCACATCAATATGTTTAGCATCCTTGTTAGTGCGAGGGTTGTCGGTGTAAAGTCCGTCTATATCGGTTAAGATAACGAGTGTGTCAGCGTTTATAAGATTTGAAACAATAGCTGAAAGCATATCGTTATCACCGAAGTTGTTGCCTTCTAACTCATCAATAGCAACGGTATCGTTTTCGTTTACAATAGGGATAATGCCCATCTTAAGAAGTGTGTCAAAAGTATTAAGTACGTTCTCCTTTTTATGGTCGGAGTCAACCGAATACTTTGTCAAAAGCACCTGAGCAACCGTGTTGTTGTATTCAGAGAAAAACTTGTCGTACATAAACATCAGCTCGCACTGACCAACAGCCGCCAGTGCCTGCTTTTCTCTTGTAGTATCAGGACGAGAGGGCAGTCCGAGCTTTCCCATACCGACACCGATAGCACCCGAACTAACAAGCACAACCTCGTGGCCGTAATTTCTTAAATCCGACAGCACCTTGCACAGTGTGTCAACACGTCTCAAATTTATCTTACCGTTTTCATATGTAAGGGTGGATGTACCAACCTTTATAACAATTCTTTTTTTATCCATAGTAAACCTCTTTTTAGCTACAGCTATGGTAGCTCAAAATTCTCCACATATCATTATACTATATATTTGTCAAAAATCAAATGATAAATTATCAAAGCATAATTGTGAACTATTTGTATATTTACAAAGGGGAAAACTTAGGCTATACTTAAACTATAAAAAGATTTGGAGTGCTTATGGAAAATACATTGGAAGTAAAACCAACACGTGCCTTGCTTGTCAGTGTTGACACAGGTGATTTTGATGCAGAAAGTTCATTGTCAGAGCTGTTCGAGCTTGCTAAAAGTGCAGGAGCAGACCCGCTTTTAAGCATTGAACAAAAGCTAAGCCACTTAGAGCCCGGCACTTGTGTAGGTAGCGGTAAGCTGATTGAAATTAAACAAGCGTGTGAGCTACACGAAATCGAGCTTTTGATTTTTGATTTAGAGCTTTCACCTGTGCAAATTCGTAATATCGAAACAGCGACAGACGTTCGAACTATCGACCGCACAATGCTGATTTTGGATATCTTTGCCCAGCGTGCTAAATCCAAAGAGGGTAAGCTACAGGTTGAGCTTGCTCAGCTTAAATATATGTTACCGCGATTAACAGGTAAGGGTGTTGAGATGTCGCGACTTGGTGGCGGTATCGGTACTCGTGGCCCTGGTGAAACAAAATTAGAAACCGACAAGCGTCACATCCGTCGCAGAATGGAAACTTTAAAAGAACAGCTTAAAGAGGTTGAACAGCACCGAGAGCAGCTTCGACGCAGACGCAAAAAAGACAATGTCATAACTGTAGCGATTGTCGGCTATACAAACGCAGGAAAGTCAACCTTGATGAACTTTTTAACCGAGGCTGGGGTACTCGCTCAGGACAAGCTGTTTGCAACCTTAGACCCGACCTCGCGAGCTTTGAAATTGCCAAACGGTGTGTCGGTTATGATGATTGACACCGTAGGACTCGTCAGACGTTTACCACACCACTTGGTAGAAGCGTTCAAGTCAACCTTGGAAGAAGCGGCTTTGGCTGACATCATACTTAACGTTTGTGATGCAAGCAGTGACGAAGCATCACTTCATTTGGATGTTACAGAAAAGCTTCTAGTGAGCTTGGGCTGTGTTGATACACCGATTGTACCTGTGCTTAATAAATGCGATTTGTTAAGCGACGATATGGATATTATGCGTATTTCTAATGCTGTTAAAATCAGTGCTAAACACGGCACGGGTATTGACAAGCTTTTAAAAGCGATTGAAGATAACCTGCCTTTAAGAGTCAAGTGCGTTAAGCTTTTGTTCCCGTTTGATAAAGCAGGACTTGCGGCGGCTTTAAGAAAAAACTCAACCGTAAATTCTGAAGAATACACAGCGGACGGGGTAGAAGTTGAAGCGATTATCGACGAAGCAACCTACGGCAGGCTTAGAGAATATGTAATTGAGTAAGGAGTGTGTATTGTGAAGAAAACAGCGATTATTGTGCTTTCTGTGGCTATGGTTATCTGCATTGGAATTATGGGAGCTTTTGCCGCTGAAAAGGACAGAAAAAGAGAACAAAAAGAAGCTTGCACAGCAGTTATTGAAACTCAAAATTGTAAGCTCAATTGCGAAACTCAAAGCTGTACTACAGTTTGCGAAACCCAAAATTGCAACGAAAACTGTGGTACAAATTGCAGTGATGAAAACTATGTCGATGCTGACAGTGACGGTGTGTGTGACAACAAAGCCTTAAACTGCAACAACAATAGCGAAAACAGTGTGAACTATGAAGACACTGACAGTGATGGTGTGTGTGACAACTACTATGATAATTGTGATAACGTATGTGACAGCGGTCAAAACTATGTAGACGCAGACAGTGACGGTGTGTGTGATAACTACCAAACCTCAAACCATCATCAAAACGGCAAGCACTGTAAAAACAGATGCCGGTAACAGTAGCTTTCACTTTGAAAAGACAATATAAAAACTTTGCGGTGTGTCATAAAGGCACACCGTTTTCGTTTACTATATCAGCTTTTAGTCACCTTGCTATTTTCTAGTATATATGTTATTATGTAATATGAATAAAATGGGAGAGAAGGCTTTTTGTGGACGTTAGAGTGAATGACAGACTCGTTATGAAAAAACCGCACCCGTGCGGATGTAACACCTTTTTGGTGACAAGAGTCGGAATGGATTTTAAAATTAAATGCGAAAAATGCTCCCACGAGGTTATGGTGCCTCGAAAAAAGGTTGAAAAAAACATTAAGCAGATACTAAGAGAAGATTGATAAAAGAGTAATTGAGGACAAATTATGTTTGATAAACTAGAGATTTTTGACAAAAGATTTGAAGAGCTTAACAAGCGACTTTACGAGCCAGATGTAGCTAGTGACCCGGTGACTTTCAGGGAAGTAAACAAGGAGTTAAGCCAAATCACTCCAATAGTTGAAAAATTCAGAGAGTACAAGGCGGCTAAGGAGAGCATTGAGGATGCGTTATCGCTTTTAGAAGACTCCTCCTGTGATGAAGAACTCAAAAGCCTTGCCCAGCTTGAGCTTAGTGAAGCGAAAGACAGAATTCCCGTAATCGAAGAAGAGCTTAAAATTTTACTGCTTCCTAAAGACCCTAATGATGAACGCAACGTAATTGTTGAAATCAGAGGCGGTACAGGTGGCGAGGAGTCATCACTTTTCGCTTCTGACCTTTTTAGAATGTACACGATGTATGCTGAGAAAAAGGGCTTTTCAGTTGAGATTTTAAACGCTAACGAAACAGAGCTCGGCGGTTATAAGGAAATCTCCTTTATGATTAACGGTGATGGAGCTTACTCACGCTTTAAATTTGAGTCGGGAACACATAGAGTTCAGCGTGTCCCGCAGACCGAAAGCGGCGGCAGAATTCACACCTCAGCCGCAACTGTTGCTGTACTTCCTGAGGCTGACGACGTTGAAATTGACATCAACCCAAATGATTTGCAAATTGACACTTTCCGCTCATCAGGTGCAGGCGGTCAGCATATCAATAAGACCAGCTCCGCTATTCGTATCACCCATTTGCCTACGGGTATGGTAGTTGAATGTCAGGACGAACGAAGCCCGTATAAAAACAAGGATAAGGCACTTAAAGTTTTGAAAAGCCGACTTTTAAAGGTTGAGCAGGATAAACAAAATGCCGAAATTGCAAGCGACAGAAAAGCTCAGGTCGGCTCTGGTGACAGAAGTGAGAAAATCAGAACCTATAACTTCCCGCAAAGCAGACTGACTGACCACAGAATCGGTCTTACTTTATACAAGCTCGACGATATTTTAAACGGCAATCTGGACGAGGTTATTGAAGCACTAATTACCGCCCAACGTGCCGAGCAGTTAAAAGAAAGTATGGAAAACTAAGCTTATGAATACACTTTTATTAGGCAACACTAAAGAAGATATCAAAACTGCCGCGAAATTTTTAAAAAACGGCGGTGTTGTTGCTATGCCTACAGAAACGGTATACGGCCTTGCCGCTGATGCTCTAAACGGTGATGCGGTTAAGAAAATCTTTCTTGCTAAACGCAGACCGATGGACAATCCGCTTATTGTCCATATTTCTGAAATAGAGGACATAAAGCGTTTTAACTTGGTGTCGGATTTTCCCCAAAAAGCTAAGATGCTCGCAGAGCATTTCTGGCCCGGTCCGCTGACTATCATTATGAATAAGTCTGACATCATTCCTGATGAAGTAAGTGCAGGACTTTCGACCGTTGCTATAAGACTTCCAAGCCACGAGGTGGCAAGAAACCTTATTAAAGAAAGCGGTACGGTTTTAGCCGCTCCGTCAGCTAACCGCTCGGGTTCGCCAAGCCCGACAACGGCACAGCACGTTTTAAATGACCTTTCAGGTGATATTGAGGCTGTTGTTGACGGCGGTATGTGTGACGTAGGACTTGAAAGCACCGTTATTACACTTGCTACAAAAACTCCGCGACTTCTGCGTCCGGGGCTTGTTACAGTTGAAGAAATCGAAGCGGTTATCGGCAAGATTGACGTCGACCACGCTGTGTTGTTTAAGCTTAAAAGCGACGAGAAGGTTGCATCTCCGGGCATGAAGTATAAGCACTATGCTCCGAAAGCTAAGGTTGTTTTATTAAATGGCGAAAGCGACAAGTTCATAAGTTTTGTAAACGACGAGTATGCTAAAGACAGCACAGTCGGTGTTATCTGTTATGATGAGGATGTACAAAGCATTAACGCTAAAGCTATCCCAATCGGCAAAGCCGACGATTTGGAAACTCAGGCACATTTGCTGTTTTATGCCTTAAGACAGGTCGATGAGCTCGACTCATTTACAACCGTTTACGCTCATTGTCCGATTAAAACGGGTGTGGGTATGGCTCTTTATAACAGGCTTATCCGTGCCGCGTCATTTGAGGTGATTGACCTTGAGTAAAGCGTTTGTTGTAGGACTAACAGGACCGATAGGTTCCGGCAAAAGTGCTGTGGCTGAAATTTTCCAAAATAATGGCTACAAGCTAATTGATGCCGATAAGGTAGCTCGAGAGGTAGTGAAGAAAGGCTCTCCTGTTTTAGATGAACTCTCGAAAAATTTCGGCGAAGATGTTATTAACGAAGACGGCACATTAAATCGCAGACTGTTAGCTCAAAAGGCTTTTTCGACCAAAGACGGTACTGCTTTGCTGAATTCGATTACCCACCCTGCCATAGTTTCTCTTGTAAAAAAGAGAATAGCAGGTTTCAAAGCACAGGGCTTTGATAAAATAATCTATGATGCTCCGCTTTTGTTTGAAAGCGAGACAGATAAGCTGTGTGATAGCATAGTTTCGGTTATCGCTCCTAAAGAAGTGAGAATTGAGCGAGTCAAAGCACGCGATAATATGCCACTTCCCGAAATCGAAAAACGTATTAAAGCACAGCACGATGAGAGTTATTATACAGAAAAATCAAACTATGTGATTTACAATAACAGCACGTTAAAGGAGCTCAGGCTAAGAACTCAAAGCGTAGTCAGAGCTTTACAGAGGTGAACAATGGCACGATATGAAAAAACAGGAAAAAAAGGGCACGGCTGCTGTGGCTCAATATTTACGCTGTTTATAGTAGTTGTCATAATACTTTTATTGCTTGCCTTTTCGACAAATACGCTCGACTCGATTAAAAGACGGGTGCTGATGGAATTTTACCCTCAGCAGTACAGCAGTGAGGTTGCGTACTACAGCGAAATGTACGGAGTTGACGAAACTCTTGTTTACGCCGTTATACGAACCGAAAGCGGATTTAGAGCAGAGGTGGAAAGCAGTGCAGGAGCGATGGGACTAATGCAGATTATGCCATCTACCTTTGAATGGTTGCAAAATTTAAAGGACGGCGAGATAACGCACTCGACATCGGAGTTGCTTACCCCTGAAGTCAGCATTGAGTACGGAACGTATTTTCTAAGCTATTTGCTTTCCCATTATGATGGTAACGAAATGCTTGCCGTAGCGGCTTATAACGCAGGTATGACAAATGTAGACAATTGGCTGGAGGATGAGCAATATTCATTAAACGGTATAACCTTAAACGAAATACCGTACAGCGAAACATCCCAGTATGTAAAGCGTGTTGAAAAGACTAAGGCGATGTATGAATCGCTTTATTATGACAATAATTAACCATAGAATTTAATATTGGAGGAATAGATATGTCTGAAAAAACAAAAGCACAGATTTTAAAAGAAGAGCTTATGATGAAGGAAAGAAAAGGTGCGGCTGATTATAAGCAGGAAGATTTAGCAAAGGCAGACGAGTTCTGCGTTGAGTATAAAAAGTTTCTTGACTTTTCCCGTACCGAGCGTGAGGCTGTAGTATATTCCGTTGAGCTTGCTAAACAGTATGGCTTTACTGAATACGACAACACAAAAACCTATAAGGCAGGCGACAAGGTTTATATCGTTAACCGTGACAAGGCTGTCGGCTTTGCTGTTATCGGTAAAAATGGCACTAAAAACGGCGTAAAGCTCGCTATCGCTCATGTTGACTCACCTCGTATTGACTTAAAGCCTAACCCTCTTTACGAGGATAACAACCTAGCACTTTTCAAAACTCACTACTACGGCGGTATCAAAAAGTACCAGTGGACTACAATTCCGCTGTCACTCCACGGCACAGTTGTAAAACTCGACGGCACAAAGGTTGATATACGTCTTGGCGATGATGAGAGCGAGCCTTGCTTCTGCATCACTGACTTGCTCCCACACCTTGACCGTGAACAAGCTACAAAGACTATGAACAAGGCGTTCACAGGCGAAGACTTGAACATTCTTGTTGGCTCACGTCCTTACTCTGATGATGATGACAAGGGTTTAGTTGCACTCAATGTTATGAGCATTTTAAATGAGAAGTACGGCATCACTGAGGACGATTTCCTTTCAAGCGAGCTGTCCTTTGTCCCTTGCTACAAAACACGTGACATCGGCTTTGACCGTTCTTTAATCGGCGGTTATGGTCACGATGACCGTTGCTGTGCTTATCCTGCACTTATGGCGGCTTTGAATACCGAAATGCCTGAAAGTACAGTTATCACATATCTTACAGATAAAGAGGAAACAGGCTCTGACGGTAACACAGGTATGCAGTCAGATTTCTTAAGATATTTTATCTACGATTTAGCAAAAGCTGACGGCGAAGAGGGTTATCATGTATTATCAAAGAGTAAGTGCCTTTCAGCCGACGTTAACGCGGCTTTTGACCCGACATTTTCCAGTGCTTACGAGCCAAAGAACGCAAGCTTTTTAAACGAGGGCGTTGTTATTTCTAAGTACACAGGTCACGGCGGTAAGTATGATACATCCGATGCGTCCGCTGAGTATATGGCAGAAATCAGAGCTATGCTTGAGAACGGTGGCATCAAGTGGCAGATTGGCGAATTAGGTAAGGTTGATATCGGTGGTGGCGGTACAATCGCTAAGTACGTTGCCAATATGAACGTTGACGTAGTTGACCTTGGTGTAGCTGTTTTATGTATGCACGCACCGTTTGAAATTATATCAAAAGCCGATATTTATATGGCGTACAAGGCATTTTATGCACTGTTTAACTAAATTTTTCTAAAACACTTGCAATTTTACAAAAAGTGTGTTAGTATATCACTTGCGGTCAAAAGACCGCACCCTGCGCTGATAGCTCAGCCGGATAGAGTGACTGGCTACGAACCAGTAGGTCGGGGGTTCGAGTCCCTCTCAGCGCGCCAAAACAAAGCACCGCAATTTTGCGGTGCTTTTTGTTTTGGCACGCAGCTAAATTCGATAAATCGAGCTAAATTGAGCGAGCTCAGCTAAATTTTTTTGAAAGCTAAATGTGCCTACGGCACGCTGATTGAATTTAATTTAGCTGTGAGTGAAACGAATAATTTAGCTATCGAGCAATGCGAGATAATTTCATTACTGTTATTACAGTAATTTAGCTAATGACAAGTTGTACGTTTTATGCTAATATTGTGTAAAGGGAGTGTTAGTGTGGCTGATAGTATTATGCTTGATAAAGCAAAAGATTTTGCTGTAGATATCGTTAATTTATGCCGAGAGATTAAAACTACCCATCGTGAGAGCGTGTTAACTAACCAATTGTTACGCTGTGGCACATCTATTGGTGCTAACATTCACGAGTCGAAATATGCTCACGGGACTGCTGATTTTATTGCAAAAATGCAAATAGCTCTGAAAGAGTGTTATGAGTCTGAATATTGGCTTGAGCTTTTGTGTCGTACAGGATATATTGACGAACCTATATATAACACGTTAAAAAATGCTTGCGGTTCAATCCGAAGAATGCTCATATCTTCTGTTAATACTGTTAAAAGTAAAACAAAATAGTCCTTATATACTATCCTTGAGGTGACTACTATGACTTACGGTATAAAAGTTATGTACACTTATTCTGTTGAAGATAATTATTTCTATGAAGAAAGTATACTTTCGTTACAAGCTGATAGCTTTAATGAGGCACTTAATAAAGCAGAAGTTTATGCTAAAGAGCGTGAAGTTAGTTACATTAACTTTGATGATAAAACAGTACAGCTTATAAAAAGCGAAGTTGTTGATAGTTTCTTAGTTTATGAAGATGATAAGATTACTGAAGTTTACTCGTCTTTTTGTATAAATAAAAGCGAAATGAATGACAATGATTTTTATATTGCTTTGACAAGTGTTGCGGATGTAAAAGAGCTTTATCCATTAAGACACAAGTGACATAATTATACAACAAAAGCCTGACAACGCTACATTGTCAGGCTTTAACTTTTACTTTATTCCGTTAGCACTGCTTAATAAGTCTGATGTAAAATTCAACAGCTTTTAAAGCACAGTCAACTCTTATACGCTCGTTGTTGCCGTGGATTGTTGCACGTTCTTCTGCTGTTAAGTCCATCGCTGAGAAGCGATACACCTTGTCGGAAATCCTTCCGTAGTGACGGCTGTCCGAACATTGAACCATAAGATACGGTGATACGATACATCCTTTCCACGTTGAGGCAACCGCTTTTGCCACCTTGTCATATGCCTCGCAGTCGGTCTGTGAGATTCGTGACGGCTCCATTGAACTGATGATTGAAAGCTTTACAGAGTCGTCGTTGATGGTTTTTTTCAGGTAATCCAAAGCAGAAGCAACACTGTCGTTTGGGTTAAGTCTGATGTTAGAAACCATTGAAGCTTTTGGCGGAATGACGTTAGCAGCGTCACTGCCCTGCATTTGAGTGAAAGCAACTGTTGTTCTAAGTAACGCGTTCATTTCGCCGCCCTGAATCTTGCCTAAAAGTGCAAGCACAGGAGAGAATACCCAAAGGTTTGAAAATATCACCCTGTATAAAAATGTTGAGTGTCGACCAAGTGTGTCGAACATTTCAGCAACAGGTTTTGTGATGTGAGTTTTAAACGGATTGTCCTCAATTTTTGTACACGCTTTTGAAAGTACGCCCACAGGAGTGTGAGGCTTTGGAGCAGATGCGTGACCTCCTGCTGATTCTACCTCGTACTTTACGTCAACCATACCTTTTTCAGCGATGCCAATTAGTCCGCACGGCTCTTTAACTCCCGGAAAAACATTCTCAACAACCGCACCGCCTTCGTCTACAACGAGAGCGAGTTCGATGCCGTTTTCTTCGAAGTAGTCAACAATGTTTGACGCACCTTTGCCGTTGATTTCTTCTCCGCCTGAAAACGCAAAGTAGATGTCGTTTTTAGGAGTGAAGCCTTGAGCGATTAGGTGGTCGGCTGAGCTTAATACACCGTTAAAGGTAACCTTTGTGTCAAGTGTTCCGCGACCCCAGATTATGCCGTCTTCGAGTATCGCTTCAAAAGGAGGTTTTTCCCACATTTCTTCGTTTACGGGAACAACGTCGTAATGTGCCATCAGTACGGTGGGCTTGCCGTCTTCTTGACCACTCCATTTAAACAGCAAGGCTCTGTCGGGGAGCTGTTGGAACTCACATTTTGCAAATACGTTAGGATAAAGCTCTGGAAGCTTTTCGATAAGCCCCGAAAATTCTTTGTCGTCTTCTTTGCTTTTGTCGCGATAGGATACGGTTTTAAAACGCACTAAAGTACGCAAGTTTTCAATAGCTTTGTTTTTGTCGAAGTCTTCCTCGTTATTAAAAATTTCAACATCAGGTTTTTTCTTGAACATTGCTGTTCTTATGAAAATAACCGCAAAGAATAAAACGAGTAAGCCTAAAATAATATATAACGCTAGCATAGTTTAAAGCATTCCTTTTTTGTACATAATTCTTGCAACACCTACGGTGAAAAGCACTCCAACCGGTACCATAATTCCGACTGTGCCTGCGTTTAACGCTGGTACAAAGATAAACAGCACAAGCATCAAAAGAATAGGAAGGATAGAAAGCTTTAAGTTCTTTGAGATGAACACTACCGCAAGCCCGCCGAATAGAGCAGGAAGAATCATTGAGAATGCAGGCTCGAGTACAGGTGATTCAAGGATAGGTGTCAACGGGATGATAAGGATAACACCGACTAAAATTATGAGTGTTGTGACAATGCTTGATACAGCAATTGAGATGGTTGATATAACCTCGCCTTCTTCGGAAGACGCCTTGACGTTGGCACGCTCCATAGCATCAATCGCACAAGGGAGCTTTAAGTTTGAGATGTTGCCTGTTACAAATGACAGATATGTACCGCCTGCACCAAGCATCGGAACGTAAGTGAAGACTTCAACGATACCTACAGCCCAGTACATAGGAAGTGTTGCGAGCAAGCCCTTAGCTAGTGCTGCCCAGTCAGGAACACACGAAAAGATGATGCAAACAAGAAGCGGAAAAGCAAAAAGTATAGCACAAATTGACAATCCCCAGATTTTTCCGTAACGATGGACAGAATCCATATATGACATATTCTTTTTCATTATTTAGCCACCTCCGAAAGCATCTGTGCGGTGATTTCGTAACCACCGAAAATATCGGTGAAAAGTATAGCTGACGCCATACCGACAATAAGCGAAATAGGCAAAGCGTAGTCAGTTAACCAGCGTATTTTTAGCTTTGTGGCGAGTAAACCGAGCACCGCCATAACAACGGCTGAAACAGCCATTACGCACACAGGTGTAAGACCCTGCAAAAAGCCTTTGCCGATGTATGTAACGTCACAGAAAACGTAGCCTAAAAATGCGGAAATCATACCAAGGAACATTGCGTTGTTGAAAATTTCACTCCACTTTTTGTCCTTTAAACCGATTTTGGTCATACCGCCCTGAATTTTCTTTGTGACAAGCGGAGCGAGCACAAGGCTGGCTGCGATACCTAAAGTCATAACCCACAGCACGGTTACATATATTTTAGGGTCGGTGATTGTTGTTCCGGCACTTTGCCCCAAAGCCTCGAGTGCGTTACCTGCGGCAACGGTTTCGTAGGTGATGGAACCGATTACCGAAAGTCTTAACCACGGAAGCGGAATTCCCAAGCTTTTTGACAGAGCTACTACACCAACAAGCACCGCTATAGCAGGTGCTATTGTGAAAACCGCTGATGATGTGATAGTCTTTTTTATTGTAGTGCCTGCAATTCCTAACTCTTTAGCACGTTTTAAAGCACGCACTAAAAAGAACACGGATTGTGCCAGCACTACAGCGATAATGATGCCGACCATAATGTACAAAATCGGACTGTTAACAGAAAAATCCATATCGTTCTCCTTTTTAGTTTGATGATTTGATTATAATACACGAAAGCTTTGTTTTCAATAATGACATAGATGTTGTCGAAAAAATCTGAAAAAAATCTTGACAAATTAAAAACGGTGTTGTAATCTAGTCTTGCAAATTAAAAAACACCACAGGGGGTGCCGACGCAAAAGTCGGCTGAGATTGGAATAGCTGTTTTCCTGACCCTGCGACAAGGTCGCGAACCTGATACGGATAATGCCGGCGTAGGGAGTAGTAGTTAAAGTGCTTAACACCATACGCAAGTGTGGTGTTTTTTATTTAGAGCGAATCAAGGATATCTAAACCAGCCTAAATCATAGTGCTTTCGCCTATTTTGGGCGTATCGAGCACCCCAATGCGTCAGCATTGCGATGTTCTCAGCCACCCAAAATCGACTGAAACTCCAAATGATTTAGGTCGTAGATTTTTTGAGTGAAGGGCTTTGGTTCAATCTAGGCGAAAATGC
Source organism: Ruminococcus sp. (assembly GCA_017473955.1). Classification (GTDB taxonomy): domain Bacteria; phylum Bacillota; class Clostridia; order Oscillospirales; family Acutalibacteraceae; genus Ruminococcoides. The sequence goes on from JAFUIK010000042.1 coordinate 35,605, forward strand.
AGTGAATTTTGAAGGGTTCACGAGTACTTTAACAAAGAGTGAGCAAGCATAGTTTCTCAAAAATCTGATTTTGACATCCTTGACTCGCTCTAGAGGAGTGTTTTTTATGACAAATGTAAGCAAGAAAACTTTACGACTGGTAACTTCGGGTGTGCTCATCGGTTTAGCCTCGGTGCTGTCTGTTATCAAGGTGTTCGCACTGCCGTTTGGCGGTTCTGTCACTTTGTTTTCAATGGTGCCTATTTTAGTGCTGGGCTATATGTACGGAGTGAAATGGGGCCTTTTGAGCGGTTGTGTATACGGTGTGCTCCAGATGATTCTGGGTGCTACTATGAGCCAGGCTTTTGCAGGACTTAACGGCTTTTCAATAGTTATTATGGCTTTGCTCGACTATATTGTTGCGTATGTCGTAGTAGGTATGTCGGGAATGTTTAAGGATAAGCTGAAAAATCACACAGTCTCTTTTGCTTTAGGTTCAACTGTTGCTATTCTTTTTAGGCTTGTTTGCCACTTTTTATCAGGCTGGATACTCTGGGGCGGTTACGCATCAAGCTATTTTGAAGAGATGAACAACTCTTTTGGTAACTATATGTTAAGCTCATTTGACGGCCAGCTTTTAGCGGCACTTTATTCACTTGTTTACAACGCTTCTTATATGCTGCCAGAGCTTGTAATGTCAGTAATTGGCGTTGTAGCTTTGATGGCTGTGAAGCCTTTAAGAGAGCGTATGATAAACGGCAACAAAGCGTGGTAATGACAATTTTTTCTAAATTGTGAACATTTTCAACTCTTTGTAAATTAACATGAATTTAACTTGATTTTGTAAGGATTTGTAAGTATACTTTCAATAAAGAAAGGGAAGACTTATGGATTCTGACAGTAAAAAAGTACCACTTAAATCAAGAATATATAAAACGATTAAAAAATGGATTATGGTTGTGCTTAATCCACGGCTGTTGTTGTGCCTGTTTGTTGCGTGGATGATAACAAACGGCTGGAGCTATGTTTTCACGGTTGTGGGGACAGCGTGCGACATTACGTGGATGGTGGTAACGGGCACAACGTATATGAGCTTATTGTGGGTTCAGTTTACACCAGAGAAAATACTTACAGTTATTATTGCGTTGTTTTTGATGCGTTTGATTTTTCCAAAAGATAAGAAAACTATCGGAGTGCTTCACGATGAACTTGTAAAGCTCAAAGCGGCGTACATAAGACAGCGTGACAAACGCAGAGCTAAACGAAATGCAAAAAAATCTTCCGTTTTAAAAGTGAATATGGAATAAGAGTAGGACTGCCTTGAATATTAACAAGGCGGTCCTTTTGTGATTTATGGCTATGCGTATTTTGCTTGTTTATACAAAGCAAACAACCCGATGTGTAACGCATCGGGTTGTTCTTTAGGGGAGCACTGTTATGATTTTTGGGAGAATTATTTATGAAAAACAATGGTGAATGTGATAGTGTTGTCGATGAGTGTAATATCAAGCTTGAAGCTGTGAGATTCAACAATTGATTTTACTATTGAAAGTCCGAGCCCGTCGCCCTTGCTTTCGCGGTTTTTCTCAACACGATAATATGGCTCTGTTAGGTGCTTTATGTCTTCAGTGGTTATGTTTGAACACTTGTTTGAGATAGAAAGCGAGTTTTTGCTGAGCTTAATATCAATGTCCGAGTTTTTGTCAGAGTGTTTGATTGCGTTGTCGAGTAAGTACGACACAGCACGAAGCATAAGAGCTCTGTCTGCATTTATAGTACAATCGGCATTGGTGTCGCGTGTGATATTCTTTTTCTGCGGTAAGGTTTCGTAATCTTTCAAAACATCGTCTAAAAGTCGGTTGAGGTCAACGTTTTCCAAATTCAGCGTGTTGTCAACCGATGACAGCTTTGAAAAGTCGAGCATTTTGTGTACAAGCGAGTTCACTTCGTTTGTACGCTCTATAATCCTGTCGCAATAGTGGTCTTTTTTCTCTTCATTTACGCTGTCTTTCAAATTCTGGGCATAACCCGAAATGATAAATAGCGGTGTTTTAATATCATGGGCAAGAGCGTTTGTTATTTCTCTGCGTTTTTGGTCTTCTTCAATTTGTGTTTTTGCTATTTTCCACAGCATTGTTGCAAGTATGGAACCGATTATAAACAAAACAAGAGTGATGAGTGATATGCCAATGATTAAAGTTCTTTTACTTTCATCTAGCACATTAATTCTTTTAGCGAAATTTAGGTTAATTGTTATATTCAGATTATCTGTGTCAGAAACTCGGGATAGATAATCGTTGTATCCTGTGAAATACTGACCGTGAACATCAGGAGAGCTTAACGTTATTGTATCGAAATCGTAATAAACGTAGGTGAAAAGTTTATCTATTAGGCTCGTCTGTACAGACGGCTCGTAATAATCAGTTGAGGTGTACGGCTCTTTTATGAGTCCGCCACTTGAAAATGTTCCGAGAACAAATTGACCGGGGATAACGTTTTTCTTGGTATTATCTATTACACCAAGTGGTAGGTTGTCAACGTTTTTTGGAGTGAGCTCGTATGTTTTTACGGCTTTATCTATTTTATACCACGGTTGGTTTTGCTTTGTAGTAGTAATCTCTACAGTTTTAGGGATAATTTTTTCAGCTTTATTATCGTAGTAGAATTCAGTGCATCTAAGCTCATAGTAGCGTCCGTCGGCATCTTTTTTAGTGTTGAGATATTTGCTGATGCTTTTATATTGCTCATCGCTTATAGAATCTCTGAAGCTTTGGTAATCTATAAGTCCTGAAACTACGGCTGGAACGTTAGACGTTGCTGTTTCGCTTGCTTTTTTTGAAAAAAAGTCGGGTATTTTAGAGAAATAAGTGGTGTAAATAGACTTGTCGCTGTCCATAATCAGGAAATCCTCGTTACCCGGTATATATGCCACGATTTGAATATCACTGTCGTATGAGCCGTCTGCACCACAGGTGGTTTCGAGAGCTTTGTCAATTGTGAATACATAATCCAAATTGCATTTGGTTATGTTGATATTATGATTTACGCAATCATAAGACACAGGAACATTTGCATCAATTCTCTCAACAAGTGCGTCAAAAGATTTTTGAGCTGTGTTGCACATATTGTTTTTGGTTGTGTTTATTGCTATTACACAGAAAACACTTGAAATAACAAGCCACACAGAAATCATTATCGCTGAAACAGCAATGATTATGCTGTGCTTGGCAATATTCTTCTTATCCTTTTTATTTGTCTTTTTCAAGTTTATTCCTCCAGAATGTATCCGCGTGATCGGATTGTTTTAACTAGTTTTGCGTTGTCGCCTAAGGATTTTCGAAGGTTTTTGATGTGGGTGTCAACAATTCTCTCGTCAACATCGGAGTCGTAGCCCCAAAGAACTCTGATAATCATATCTCTTGTGATTATTCTGCCCTTGTTTTCAAAGAGAAGCTTCAGGATTGAAAACTCCTTTGAGGTGAGAGTAACCTCCTCGCCGTTAGACTTGACCTTGCCGTTGTTTGGGTTTAGTGTCAGACCGCCTAAGTAAAACTGCGGTGTTCTGATAAGTCCTTTTGAACGCTTTATGAGTGCATTGACTTTCTCGAATAACACAGGAAGAGGGAACGGCTTTACAACATAGTCGTCACAACCTAAGCCGTAGCCTTTCAGCATATCGCTTTGTGCGGCTCTGGCTGTCATAAAAATAATCGGCACATCGCTTTCGCTTCTAACTTCCTTGCAAATTTCAAAGCCATCAAGCTCAGGGAGCATTATATCAAGTAACAGCAGGTCATAAGCGTTTTCGTACGCTTTTTCAACACCTTGCTCGCCGTCTGTTGCTATGTCGATAGTGATGTTGCCCTCGCTTTTGGCATCAAAGTAGTCACAAATCACCTCTCTGATGTCTGCATCGTCCTCAACGAGTAAAATTTTATACATCCTCTTTCCACCTCCGATTATAGGGTATCACGCGAATTTGTGTTTTCTGTGGAGAATAATTGTATTTTAACAAATTCTATTGAAAATTAAAATGATTTGATACAAAATAATTAAACATAATTACACGGCAATATCAGTTTATGATTGACAAATCGTTTTTTTGTAGCTATAATATAACATACGCCAGTGAGGGCCATTAGCTCAGCTGGTTAGAGCAACCGGCTCATAACCGGTTGGTCCGGGGTTCGAGTCCCTGATGGCCCACCATACAACAGAGCACATCTATTTGATGTGCTCTGTTTTATTATGAAGATATATTGCTTTAAGTGACAAAAAATTATGTATTGTTTTTTGACTTGTTTTTAAGTGCTTCAAAAATTGAATGTGTGTCAACGCGTTTTTCTTCTACTGTGAGAATAATAGCGTCACCTTCTTTGGCGTTATCTACAAGCACGGCAGGAATGGTAAGCATTTGCCCGTTTTCCAGCTCTATAACTGCTGTGTCTTCTTCGATTCTGTCAATCACAAATCTCATACTTATCCCTCCGAGTAAACTTTACAACATAGGTCAAACTTTGTCAATCTTGTAATTACTCTTGAATAACTAACGATTTCGCTATATAATAATACATATATGTGTTTTGGAGGTAGTATGATAGACTACATTACTCAAATTGATTTTGCTGTGCTTGATTTTATTCAGCAGAACTTAAGAAGCGACTTTCTTGACCATGTTATGGTGTTTTTAAGTTTAATAGGTGAGGGCGGTTTTGTGTGGTTTCTTATTGCCTTGCCGATGTTGTTTTTTAAGAAAAGCCGTGTCTGTGGAGTTGTAGTGATACTATCAATGGGGGCATCGCTTTTGCTCGGTGAGTTCTTTCTCAAGAATCTTATCGGCAGAGTCCGCCCGTGTAATATAAACACTGAAATTGAAATGCTTATCGAAAGGCCCAAAAGCTTCAGCTTTCCGTCAGGACACACAAGCTCGTCGTTTGCTTCTGCTACGACCGTTTTTCTGTGGAACAAGAAGTGCGGTGTTATAGCGTTGGTGCTTGCCTTTTTAATCGCATTTTCAAGACTTTATAACTATGTTCATTTTCCGACAGACGTACTTTGCGGTATGCTGTTCGGTGCTTTTATATCTTTACTTTGCTATCATTTTGTAAAGAGATATAAATTAGATAATAAAATTGAGAACCTCAGGTTTTCAAGAAGGGGCTAATTATGGAAAAATTAACTGTTAAAAAGCTTTATGACCTTGACCACACAATTGCTAAGAGTCTTTTTGAGACTATTACTTATCCGTGGGAAGCTCTGCCAAAGATTAAGGATTATATCTTAGAGCTTGGTGCAACTCTCGATGCTGAAAAGTTTGACAAAATTGGCGACGACATCTGGGTTGCTAAAAGTGCTAAGATTGCACCATCAGCATCTTTAAACGGTCCGCTCATTATTGATGAAGAAGCAGAAGTCAGACATTGTGCGTTTATCCGCGGTTCTGCTATCGTTGGTAAAAATGCAGTGGTTGGTAACTCAACAGAGCTCAAAAACTGCGTGCTTTTCGACAATGTTCAGGTTCCTCATTATAACTATGTTGGCGATAGCATCTACGGCTACAAGTCACACACAGGTGCAGGCGTAATCGCTTCTAACTTAAAGAGCGACAAGTCTTTGGTAACTGTTATGTGCGACGGCGAGAAGGTTGAAACAAACGTTAAGAAGTTCGGTGCTATGATTGGCGACTTCGTTGAGGTTGGTTGTAACTCTGTTATGAACCCTGGTACAGTAATTGGATGCAACTCAAATGTTTACCCGCTTTCATTTGTTCGCGGTTACGTTGAAGAGAACTCAATCTACAAGCGTTTAGGCGAAGTAGTAGAGAAAAGATAATTTTATAATACTTATGTATTTAGAAGGAGCTGATTATCGGCTCCTTTTTGTTTTATCAAGGCATTTTTGTCGATAATAGATAACCTTATGTGAGAATATTGACGAATTGTGTTGCAGTTGTTATAATTTGAATAGTTTATTCTGGTTTTGTGGGGGTTATTTTATGCCTTATCAGGTGTTTATCAGCTATAGGCGCCGAGGGGGAGAGGCACTCGGATATTTAATCAAGGAAAAGCTACAAGCAGCGGGATATATTGTCTTTTTTGATATAGAGTCATTAAGTAGCGGAAAATTCAATACAAAATTGATGGATGTTATTGATACCTGTAATGATGTGATTCTTATTTTGAATCCTGGTGGTCTTGATAGATGTGTAAACGAGGATGACTGGGTACGTAAGGAAATATCTTACGCTTTATCTAAGGAGAAAAAAATTATTCCAATCTTTATGGACGGTTTTGAGTGGCCAAATACTTTGCCGGAAGATATCAGCGAATTGAAATACTTTAATGGCATTCATGTGAATTATGAGTTTTTTGATGGTTTTATTCACAAGTTGCAAACTCAGATTTCTAATAAAAGCTCAAAAAATACAATTGCTCAAAAAGAGCTCAATCACATTCTTGTCTGGGGTGATTTTAATCGCAGTTATCTGAAAAAGATAATTAAGAGAATGAATCTGCCAGAGGAATATTATATTGAGATTTTGGAGGATCCGCTGGCTCTTATGTCAAAAGACCTGTCTGCTGTAGATACTATTGTCTTAATAGATACAGATGTTACTAAGCTGTCTAACAATGACTTTACAATAGACCGCATAAATAAAGAGTTGGAAAAATACGTTGATCAGGGTGGTAAGCTGGTAGCGACTCATGATATCATTTACAGAAGAACACGTAACGAAGCTTTGCAGGGAATGTTCGGCTGCAAAATCGCCTATTTTAAACAAGTTGAGTCTGTAGAGTATATCAAGGATGAGAATTGTAACGATTTTGATGTGTTTACGCAGTTGCCGGATAGTTTTGTTTTGCACGATGATGAAATTTGCTGGGGCGACACATCTCCTGATATTGATGTCTATTTCAAAACTAAAGAAGGTACCCCGCTTGTATTTAGTCGTGAATACGGTAAGGGCCTTTGTGTGTGGTTGAATTCAGGTGATTTTAAATACTATCCTTCGTTGTCTATTTCCAAACCTGAGAGCCACTTTGTTTTGATGCTTAAAGAAGCGATTTTGATGAAATGGTGAGGTAGTGTGATGGTTGCATTGTTTGTAATTGCAGTTGTTATAGTCTTATTGTTTCTGGCTTACATATTGGCGATTAAGCCTAACACAAAACGTGGTGAGCAGATGGCACCGTTTGAGAAACAATATATAGCTCATAGAGGATTCTTTAACAACATCGATGTGCCAGAGAATTCAATGACTGCTTTTGCTTTGGCTGTGAATCGTGGGTATGGAATAGAGTTGGATGTACAACTTACGACAGATAATCAGTTGGTAGTGTTTCATGATACGGATCTGGACAGAATGTGCAAAGAGCAGGGACGCTTGTTTGAACGTAGTTATAGCGAATTGTGCTCATACAGCCTACTTGATACTGATGAGAAGATTCCGCTGCTGAAGGATGTTCTTAAGTTAGTTAACGGTAGAGTACCTCTTATAATAGAAATTAAATCCGATGGTCGTTATATTGATACAGCTGTTGAGGTTTCAAATTTGCTATCGACCTACTCTGGAATATACTGTATAGAGTCTTTTCATCCGTTTGTTGTTAGATGGTTCAAAAGAAATCGACCTGGAGTGGTAAGAGGACAGCTTTCTACTGATTACTATAAAGATGATGAAAAGCTTATTTGGTATAAAAAATTGGTTCTTGCTAATTTGTTGCTGAATTGGTTAGCAAAACCTGATTTTGTAGCATATAATCACAAGCATTCAAATCAAGTTTCATTTAAGCTGTGCCAAAAGATTTACAAGGTGAAAAGTGTTGCTTGGACTATCAAAAGCCAGGAGGAACTGGAACACTCAAAAGATTGCTTTGAAATCTATATTTTCGATAGTTTTATTCCAGACCATAATGCATAACTGAAAAAGGTCACACTGACAAGCTGTCGGTGTGACCTTTAATACATTATTGCTGTGTTTGTGTGGCACATAGCTCTGTAATATTTGAAAATAACGGCATAAATATTTCATTGACATTCACGCCTGTGCAGATTACATCCAGATTGTCTGGTGCATTTGATAGGAAGTCGTGAACTTCTGTTTCGAGTAGAAAGCCTTTTTCTACTGCATCGAAAACTCCGTCTAGTACAAGCATATCAAATTTTCTGGTCAGCACGGTGACAACTGCTGAATCGAACAGCTCTCTGAAAACCTTTCCCACCTGAGCCTTGTTTTCGTTTAGCGAGTCTGTCATAAGCTCAAGGTCTACAGGAGCACTTGATACGGTGATATACGCACTTTCCAAAGCTTTTCTGTCGGATAACTCATTTTGCCTGATAAATTCAACGAAAAGCACTTTCTTATCTTTTGACGAAGCTCTTAAAGCTGTACCGATTGCACAGCAGGTCTTGCCTTTTCCATCTCCGTAGTATAAAGCGAGCATAAGCACCATCCTTTCAACTTGTATTTTACATCAAAAATAGCCGATTTGCAAACATTTGAACAAAGATGTATAATATATATTACATTATATATAGGGAGAATTGTGTTGAAATGAAAGATAAAAGAACCCTTTTTATACGAATAGTAGCACTATCCTGTGCGGCTCTGATTTTTCTTTCAGTGTTCGCAACAGCCATCTTTGTTCGGTAAAAGAAAAATAACAGCAAATTTGGTCTGTTTTTGGTGTAAAAATTAGACCACTTGTGAGATTTTTTAAAAAATTTCAAAATTGTAGCAATTGATGCCTCGAAAATTTAATACCAAACACTTTGAAAATGATACACAAAAACCTTTAGAAACCGCATAGATATCACATTTTTGAGCAAAATTGACTGTTTTGCAGCTTTTGGTGAAAATGCACAAAAAGTATGCTGTAAATTCTCTGTATTTTCTACACAGCAAATTTCAGCGTTTTTATTGATTTTGCTTTATATATATAGTATAATTCTCACTGCGTGACTGCAATAGATATGCGATGAAGCGGGAGGTTGCGGCCAAATGGTCGGTTTTTCCGTGGAGTATGTCCGATTTTAAACCGGGCGAAAGAATAATGTTTGTGTGTAAGGTGACATTGGGGTTGCTATGTCATTATGCATCAAAGTGCTTTTCACTATCCGGTTAACAAGAAAAGTTAATCGGTTTTTTAATGGATGGGGTGGAAACACCCGGCAAGGTGGAAGGCTTTAACGCCCGCCAACTAAATTTTTAAGGAGGCGACGATATGGCAGTCAAGGAAAAAATCAGAATAAGACTTAAGGGTTACGATCACCAGCTGGTAGACCAGTCTGCTGAGCGTATCGTAGCAACAGCAAAGAGAACAGGTGCCAGAGTTTCAGGTCCAGTTCCACTTCCAACAGAGAAGCAGGTTGTTACAATCCTTAGAGCTGTCCACAAGTATAAGGACAGCCGTGAGCAGTTCGAAATGAGAACTCACAAGCGTCTTATCGACATTTTAAGACCGTCAAACAAGACAGTCGAGGCTCTTATGAGCTTAGAGCTCCCTGCTGGCGTTGAGATTGAGATTAAGTTATAATCTTTCCCAACCAACCACAGTGTGATCATGTCGGCATTGCCGACCAATAATCTATCAAGGAGGAATAGATGATGCAGAAAGCATTAATCGGAAAGAAGATCGGTATGACTCAGATCTTCGACGAAAAGGGAAAAGTTGTTCCCGTAACTGTTGTTGAAGCAGGCCCATGTGTTGTTTCAATGAAGAAGACAGTTGAAA
>JAFUIK010000043.1 GCA_017473955.1 Ruminococcus sp.
ACCCAGATTGTTTGCTGTCCGGGATACAACGATGGCGAAGAGCTCAAGCGTACACTTTCTGACCTTGAAGAACTGGGTGTTAATATGGTTGCGGTTGTTCCTGTAGGTCTTACAGCACACAGAGAGGGTCTTGCTCCTCTTATTCCTTTTGATAAGGAGAAGGCTCTTGAAACTGTCAAGATTATCGAGGATTTCTCAGCAGAGTGTATGAAAAAGCATGGGCGTCATATTGCTTTTGCGTCCGATGAGCTGTATATAAAAGCAGGACTTCCTATACCGCCATACGAGCATTACGAGGATTTTCCTGCACTTGAAAATGGTGTTGGACTTATTGCTCTTTTAAAGGACGAGCTTGAGTGGGCAGTTGAAGAATATGAGGGTAATACCTCAATTTCACGAAATGTCACTATTGCTTGCGGAACATCCGTTGCTCCTTTTATGAGAGAAATGATGGACAAGGTCGAGAGTAAATTTTTAAATGTTAAAGTTAACGTTCTTCCGATTAAAAACGAATTTTTCGGCGGCGGAGTTAACGTTAGTGGACTTATCGTTGGCAGAGATTTGATTAACCAGCTCAAAGACAAAGACTTAGGTGACGAGATTCTTATCAGTTCGTCAATGTTACGATATGAAAACGACTTGTTCTTGGATGATACATCGGTAGATGATGTACAGAACACTTTAAATATAAAGCTCACACCTGTCAATAATAATGGTGAAAAGCTACTTTGTGCAGTTTTAGGAAAGGGGAGTGAACAGCTATGAAACCAGTTATAGCTATTGTTGGCAGACCGAATGTCGGCAAATCCACTTTGTTCAACAAACTTATCGGCCAGAGAGTTTCTATCGTTGATGATACCCCTGGTGTTACCCGTGATCGTATTTACGGCGAGGTTGAGTGGCAGGGCAGAACTGCTACAATCATTGACACAGGCGGTATCGAACCAAAATCCGACGATATAATTTTGTCGCAGATGCGTATTCAGGCTGAGCTTGCGATTGAAACAGCGGATGTTATTATCCTTGTTACAGATGTTCGCTCAGGTGTAGTTGCTACCGATTTAGACGTAGCACAGATGTTACTTAAAAGCTCAAAGCCTATCGTACTTTGCGTTAATAAATGTGATGGTGTAGGCGAGCCTGACCCTGCGTTCTATGAGTTCTATAATTTAGGTTTAGACCCTATTGCTGTTTCGTCTGTTCATGGTCACGGTACAGGTGATTTACTTGATGCCGCTTTTTCTCATCTTCCGAGTGATGATGAGATTGAAGACGACCCTGAGGTTATATCTGTTGCTGTTATCGGCAGACCGAATGTCGGCAAATCTTCGCTTATCAATAAGATAACAGGCGAAAGCCGTTGTATTGTTTCTAATATCGCGGGAACTACTCGTGATAGTATAGATACAAAAATCGAAAACGATTTTGGTGTCTTCAATTTTATCGACACTGCAGGTATGCGTAAGAAAAGTAAAATCGTTGATAATATCGAAAGATACTCAATCCTTCGTGCAAAAATGGCTATCGAGAGATGCGACGTCTGTGTTATTATGATCGACGCTGAAACTGGTGTCACTGAGCAGGATACTAAAATCGCAGGTATGGCGATTGAAGCAGGCAAGGGCTGTGTTATAGCTGTCAACAAGTGGGATGCTATCGACAAGGATGATAAGACAATGCCTAACTTTAAGAAGGACATTGAGACAGAGTTCGCGTTTATGTCATATACACCATCCGTTTTTATTTCTGCAAAAACAGGTCAGCGTCTTAATAACCTTTTTGAAATCATCATTCAGGTTGCTAACAACAACGCTATGCGTATTAAAACCGGTATGTTAAATGAGCTTTTGGCTCAGGCTACTATGCGTGTTCAGCCACCTACTGATAAGGGCAAGCGACTCAAAATTTACTATATGACTCAGGCATCTACAAAACCGCCTACATTCGTGTTTTCTGTAATAACGCAGAGCTGTTCCATTTCTCTTACCAAAGATATCTCGAGAACAGAATCAGAGAGGCATTCGAGCTTTCGGGCACTCCTGTAAAAATTGTAATCAGGGAAAGAGGAGACAAATGACACCATTAGCACTTAATATAGTTTTAAGAGGTATAATAACAGCCGTAATTGCGTATCTTTTCGGCAGTATCAGCTTTGCGGTTATTTTCACAAAGTTGAGCTCCAAAAAGGATATACGCGAAATGGGTAGCGGTAACGCGGGTTTTACAAATGTTCTGCGTTCGGTAGGTGTTGTTCCCTCTGTGTTTACTCTAGTGTTTGACTTTTTAAAGGGAGTTATTGCGAGCTTTGTTGGTTCGTGGTTCTTCTCTACTATTGAATGTGCCGACGTAAGGCTTACTGATGAAATCATTGTTTACGGTGGACTCATCGGCGGTGTGTTCGCGATTATCGGTCATATGTACCCTGTTTACTTCGGTTTTAAAGGCGGTAAGGGTATTGTAACTGCTGCCGCTATGATGGCTGTTACAGACTGGCGAGTATTCCTTATGATTGTTGCAACATTCCTGATTGTATTTTTTATCAGCAAGATTATTTCACTTGCATCTATCACCTGTGCCGCTCTTTACGGTGTTTACACTTTCATATGCACATTTTTCTTTGACTATATGCGTGGTGATATGTGGTATTCACTTAGATATGTTATAATATGCAGCTTGTTCGCTTTGTTCTTAGGTACGTTTGTTATCATCAAACACAAGGAGAACATCAAAAGACTTTTAAAAGGTGAAGAGAAGAAAATCACTGCAAAGAAAAAAGCGTAGTCATAACAATGCATTAATTAACGCACGGATTTCCGTGCGTTTTTTGCTTTAAATCTTGATTATTTTTTTATACTATTGTAATATATTTAAATAAGGGGGAATGTGTGGAATGAAAAGAATTATTGCCTTTACATTAGCTTTAATAATGATGCTTGTGATGTCAGTGTATGCTTTATCTGTGTCAGCTGCAGATTTCGGATGCGATGTTGACATAACAGCTAACTATGTGTATATGGAGGAGCTTAAAACAGGAACTGTTATTCATTCATCGCGTGCTGATGAACAAGTGCCTCCCGCGTCTTTGACTAAGATTATGACCTACATAGTTGTGACTGAGAGTATTCCTGATTTAGAGAACACAAATATAACGATTACTCAAGAGGCTCTTGAAACTTTTACTTATGACAGTTCGTATATGGGAGTAATGAACTATGTTGGTACTGAGTTTTCCGTGCTTGATTTGTTGTATGGACTTATGCTTCCGTCAGGTAATGATGCAGCTTTAGTCCTTGCTCACCATATTGGTGGTGGCTCGATTGATAACTTTATTGATATGATGAATCGTAAAGCTGGACAGCTTGGTTGTTCAAGTACACATTTTGTAAACCCTCACGGGCTCCACGACCCTATGCATTACTCCACAGCTTCGGATATAGCTGTTATGGCAAAATACGCAATGGAGAAACCTTATTTCAAAGAAATTGTAAAAACTGTAAATTATAAACCGAAGAATATGGACGAAACGATAGAAACCACAAACTACCTGTTGGACCCATCACATCCGGAGTATTACTATGAGTATGCTACAGGTGTTAAAACAGGTTATACAGACGAAGCAGGAAAGTGCCTTGTTTCTACTGCCGAATGTGGGGAATATGAGTATCTATGTGTGGTTTTGGGTACTCCTTACTCATATTCAGAGAACATTAACTACGCTATGCTTGATTCGAAAGCACTCTATGAATGGGCTTTTAGCAATATTTCATATTCTCCGATACTTAGTAAAGATGAAGTTGTCAAGTCGCTGTCTATCGAGTTCGTCTGGGGTTCTGACCTTGTAGATGTTGTACCGGAGCAGGATGTAACCGCTCTTCTTCCTAATGGTTACGATAAATCTCTTGTTACAACAGAGGTAGACCTTCCTGAGTATCTGTCTGCTCCTGTTGAACAGGGCGAGGTTGTGGGCAGTATCAGCGTTTACTACGATGGTGAGCAGGTAGGTTCGACGAATATCGTGTCATCGATAACAGTTGAGCGAGACCAGTCTAACTATCTTATGCACAGAATGATTGGCTTTGTAGTTAGCAACATAGTATGGATAACTATTGTTCTTGCGGTTGCAGTTGTGGTTGCTATATTCTTTATCAACGACCATATACAGAGAAAAAAGCGTAAGGCTCGTAGGAGATACAGATAATTGAATGTCATAAAGCGGTGGTGTTCCACCGCTTTTTTCTTTGTCGGCTATTGACGAAGTGGGGGATAAAGTATAAAATAAATTAGTAAAGTTTTTACTTGGAGGTAAATTATGAGCTGTATTTTTTGTAAAATCATAAACGGTGAAATTCCGTCAAATAAAGTTTACGAGGATGAAAAAATCATTGCTATCCACGACCTTAATCCTCAGGCACCTACTCATGTTCTTGTTATTCCTAAAATGCATATCGCTTGTGCTGATGATATTAATGATGATAACTGTGAGGTAGTGGGTCATATTTTTGCAAAAATCCCTGTAATCGCTGAAAAGCTCGGGCTCGATGGTTATCGAATCATCAATAATTGTAAGGAGTCTGCTGGTCAGACTGTTATGCACCTGCACTTCCATCTCTTGGGTGGCAAGACTTTAGGCGAAAAAATTGTATAAGAGGTATATTATGGCTGAAACATTTAATATGACTATTGCAGGGGTGGAGCGTGAGCTTACAAAATATCCTTTAAGTGATAAACTTGATATTGCCGCATTCATTCTTTTTGATGATGTTGAAATTACTGAAAAAAGTGCAAAAGCACTGCTTGATATCTGCCCTGAGCATGACATAGTTTTAACAGCAGAGGCTAAGTCTATTCCGTTGTGTTATGAATTTGCCCGCATCGGATGCAGACGATACGTTGTTGCACGCAAGGGAACCAAGGTTTATATGTCAAACCCTCTTTCTGTTTGTGTTAATTCAATCACAACGGATTATGACCAGAAACTGTATCTTGGTCAGGAGGATGTTGATAAATTACGCGGTAAGCGTGTGCTTATTTTGGATGACGTTATTTCAACGGGCGAGAGTCTGACTGCTCTTGAAGAACTTGCAGAAAAGGCAGGAGCTAACGTTGTAGGAAAAGCCGCAGTTCTCGCTGAAGGCGATGCTGCTGACAGAGATGATATTATTTTTCTTGAGAAACTTCCTCTGTTTTTTAAATAATCTGAAGGACTGAATACTATGAAACGACTGATAGCACAGATAGGATTAACTTACTTATCCGTACTCTCAGTCGTTTTTTATTTTGGTAATATAGCAGCCTATGTAATAGGTGGTGTTTCGCTGATTTTTATTTTGATTTTTCTTGCTTATGAAAAGTGCAGAAAAACTATCTATCTCCCTGTTATAGCGTCAGTTGCCCTTTTAGCTTGCGTTGTTAATCTAACTTATACTGCATTTGTGTATGAGAAAACAGTTGATAAGTACGAAAATTTCAGCGGTAAAGTGACGGCAACTCTTATAGAAGAGCCAAATAATGTTTACGGCACTTATCAGTATATGTTCAAAACAAAAACTCTGGGTGACACTAAAGACAGTATAAAAATCCTTGTTATAAATGACGAACTCCTTGCAATTGAGCCATTTGATGTTGTTGAGATGGAGCTTGAGCTGTATGAAATAAAGGGGAATTCCGCTCTTTCTAAAAAGTGTTTTCTTGCAGGAAGCTTTGGCTTTGATGAACCAATGTATAAAACAGTAGAAAGTGAGCATTGGAGGTTTAGATATCACGCGATAAAGCTCAGGCAAAAAATAAGAAGTGCGTTAAAAGAAAGCCTCAGCGACGATGCGTTTTCTCTTTGTAGTGCATTACTCATTGGTGACAAATACGCCTTGTCCGATGAGGTGAGGAACAATTTTAATAAAGCAGGTGTAACACATCTTATAGTAGTTTCAGGTATGCACTTTTCAATTTTGGCATCAGGCTTTTTGCTATTATCTCAAAGATTCTGGCAAAAGAGGCACATATTTGTTGTAATGTGCGTACTGTTCATTTTGCTTTATATGGCTGTTACAGGATTTTCTCCATCAGTTATCAGAAGTGGTGTGATGCTACTCGTGTGCTGTTTAGGCTTGTCTATGGCACGAGAGCCGTTTTCCGAAAATTCGCTTGGACTTGCCGCTATTGTTGTGACAATAACTAATCCTTATTCGGTTTCTGATGTAGGCTTAATTCTATCTTTTGCATCTACATTTTCTATTATAAAATTTGCACCGATATTATCCGCAAAATTCTGCAGTAGAATTAAATTTATCAAATATAAAGGGTATAATAAAATCACATTATGGCTTTCTAAAAAGTATAACAAAGCTATCAGAGGTTTAGTTGGAATAATCGCTATGAACATTAGTGCGTTTATAGTGTCACTACCATTATCTATCGCATTTTTTGGTGCTACTTCAACTGTATCAATAATTTCAACGTTTGTGCTTCATCTGCCGATAAATTTGCTCTTGATAATAACCTTTGCTTTAGCATTGGTGTATTACATCCCTGTTGTGACCTTGATAACACCGATACTTACTTTGTGTATAGAGCTTTTGACATATATATCGCTTTGGTTGGTCAATTGGTTTGCATCTCTGCCGTTTTCGTATGTTACAGTGAACAATGGCTTTGTGTATCTATGGCTTATTATGTATGCTGTGCTTTTTGTTATGATGCTTTTGTGCGATAACAAAATACAAGCTATGAAAGTATGTGCGTTGTCGCTTGCTATGGTTTTTCTTGCGGGCTATATAACAAGTGGTGTGTTAAGCTTGAATACCTCTAAGCTCAACGTGCTTGATGTCGATGACGGCACAGCTGTAATGTATACTGATAGCGATATATCGGCAGTGCTTAAACTTGATTGTAACCAAAGTAATAATTATCTTGCGGTTGATAAAATTGAGCGTATGACAAACAGTGTTGATTTTTGTTCCAGCGTTTCGGATACAACCACAAGCGTTAATTCACTTTATGCTCTTACAAAAGCGTTTGCAATATCTGATGTTTTGTTGTATGATACAAGGAGAAGTGTTGAGTTTGGTGGTAAAGTAGGAAACGTGATAACACCAAGTGATGATTTTACGGTTGAGCTAAATGATAACGCAAGAGTGAATTATCTGATGACCGATGATGGTTATATAATTTTTCTGAAAGCAAGAGGGTGCACGACTCTCATTTTACCGCCGTTTATAGATGCACGAAATATTCCTGAAAACTATCGCACGGCTGACTATATCATTATGAATAACAACCCTATTAATTCAGGGCTTTTATCCTGTGATACTCTTATTGTCAGTAATTGTGACGATCATTCAAGCAAGATTATGAAATTCACTGATGTTTGTTGCAATCGTGTTTTACTTACGGTTGATGGCGATATTGAAATTGTATTGGAGGTGTAACGATGCCGATATTAAAGGAGTCTGAATTTAAAAAGCACATATCATCAAAGCAGTATTCAAATCTCTATTTTATTGACGGAGAAGAGAAAATGCTCGTCGGCACTTACACTGATATTTTAGTAAAAAAGCTGATGGGGGATAATCCTCCTGAGTTTAATTACCACGTTTTTGATAATGAATGTGAAATTACCAACATTTCCGTTGCGTGCGATGTTGTACCGTTTATGTGCGACAAAAACTGCGTTAAGATTACCGATATGGACTTAGAAAGTCTGTCAAATGATGATGTCGACGCTGTAGCTAAGATTGCTAAAAGCGTTCCTGATACAACAGTACTGATTTTTTCAATGCCTACTCTTATGCCACCACAAAAGGCTACAAAGAAGTACAAGAAAATCAGAGATATATTTGAGAAATCAGGCGTTGTAGCAGACTTGCAGAGAAGAAGCGAAATCTCTCTTGAAAAAACTGTGTGCAAGTGGGCTAACGAGTGCGGCAGTAAGATTAGCCCGATTGTTGCTTCTCGACTTATAGCGACCTGTACAAATGATTTGAACATTTTACACAGCGAGATTGAAAAGCTCTCAGCTTATGCGGGCGAGAATGAAATTACCGATGATATGATTGAGCTGCTTGTCGCTAAAAACCTTCAGGCAAGGATTTACGATTTGTTTGATTATGTTATTGCTTTGAATTTTGACAAAGCGATGCACACGCTTGACGTGCTGTTTTATCAGCGAGAGGAGCCTGTGTCAATTGTCATAGCACTGTCTAACGCCTATGTTGATATGTATCGTGCCAGAGTCGCTGTTGAAAGCGGTGTGCCGACAAAGATATTGGCTGATGAATTGTCGTATAAAAACCGTGCGTGGGTGCTTGATAAAATGGCTAAACAGTCAAAACGTATTTCGACCGTTGCTCTAAGGCAGAGTATTGACGCTGTGCTTAGCTTAAATGAGCGACTTGTCAGCGTTACAGTAAATCCACGAGTTGAACTTGAAAAACTTATCACAAGGCTGATTATGATTGCACGAGGCGATTATGATGTCTGAAATGAAAAAGCTTGAGCTCAAAGAAGCTGTTATTGTAGAGGGAAAATATGACAAAATACAGTTGCAAAATGTAATTTCATCGCCTATAATTACATTAAACGGATTTCGTGTTTTTAAAGACAAGGAAGCCCAAAGTCTTATCCGAAATGTTGCGAAAACTCGGGGCATACTTGTTATGACAGATGTAGATAGTGCAGGATTTGTGTTGAGGAATTTTTTATCAGGCATAACCGATAAAAATGCCGTCAAGCACTGCTATATCCCGACTGTTTTCGGTAAAGAAAAACGCAAAGCCGAGCCGTCGAAAGAAGGCAAAATCGGAGTTGAGGGTATAAAACGCGATGAGCTTGTCAATGCTATTTTAAAATCAGGTGCTACTATAGTGGGCGAAGACAAATCAGCTAACAACAGAGAGCTTACTAAAATGGATTTTTATGAGCTTGGTCTGTGTGGCAGGGATAATTCTCACGAATACAGAACAGCGGTGTTAAAGCACCTTGGACTGCCTGTTTATCTTTCTACAAATGCCATGATAAGTGCTCTCAATTGTCTTTTCACTTATGATGAATTTAATGTTATGTTAAATAATTTTTTAAATAATACGGAGGTATAATTATGAATTTGAAAGGTACAAAAACCGAAGCTAATTTAAAAGCCGCTTTTGCGGGTGAGTCAGAAGCAAGAAATAAGTACACTTACTTTGCTTCTAAAGCTAGAAAAGAGGGCTACAACCAGATTGCTGAGCTTTTCTTAGCTACAGCTGACAACGAAAAAGAGCACGCAAAGCTCTGGTTTAAGCTCTTAGGTGGTATTAGCGATACAATGCAGAATCTCGAAGATGCTGCTGCTGGCGAGAACTACGAGTGGACAGATATGTACGCTACTTTTGCTAAAGAAGCAAGAGAAGAGGGCTTTGAAGAAATTGCTCTCCAGTTCGAAGGTGTTGCTAAAATCGAGAAAGAGCACGAGGAGCGTTACAGAAAGCTTTTAGCTAATGTTAAGAACGGCGAAGTTTTCAAGAAGGGCTCTGTTGTTATTTGGGAGTGTGGCAACTGTGGTCACATCGTAGTTGGCACTGAAGCTCCTGAAATTTGTGCTGTTTGTGCACATCCAAGAGCATATTTCAGAATTAAAGCAGAGAATTATTAATATAATAAAACCAAATAACAACACCCCGAACATTGAAAGTTCGGGGTGTTTCTGCGTTTAGTCTTCGTTTTTATCTTCGTCAACTTTTGCAACAAAGGCTGAAAGTATGCGGTTGTTTTTAATTCGTTTAACTGTAATGAGCAGGTCTTTGTATTTAATACTCTGGTTAACCGTTGGAATTGTACCAATCTGTTCGATAATAAAACCGCCTACTGATACGCTTTCGATATCGTCATCATCGTTGATGTCAAAAATATCAAATAAATCTGATAAATCCATATCACCGCTGATGATGTATCTGCCGTCTTTGAGTTTTGTATATGTTCGTTCTTCGTCTTCGTCCTCGTCCCAGATTTCGCCTACCAACTCTTCAAGCAAGTCTTCCATAGTTACGATACCAAGCATACCGCCGTACTCGTCAGTAACAATAGCCATATGGAGTTTTTTTGCCTTGAAGTCAGCGAGAATGTCAGAGAGCTTTCTAGACTTGTAGATGAAGTGTGCTTCAGTTATAAGCTCCTTGATATCAGGGCTCTTGTTTTCGGTCAGTTGTTCAAGATAATCTCTTGTTTGTAAAATACCGATGATGTTGTCAATGTTGCCTTCATACACAGGGATACGAGAGTATCTTTCACGCATAATGATTTCTTTTACAGAGTCTTCGTCGTCTTCTGCATCAATCAGCACAACGTCAACTCTTGGTGTGAGAATTTCGAGAGCAGTAGTTTCATCAAATTCAAGAGCAGATTGTACCAGTTCACTTTCATTTTCTTCGAGAATACCCTCTTCTTCAATAGATTCAATGATGTATTTAAGTTCATCCTCTGTAACGCTAGGCTGGTCTTTTTTGATTTTCGCTAACTTCATAACCAACGATTTTATTGCGGTGAAGCAATAAACGAACGGGGTGAGAATGAAGGTGAGAGATTTCAAGATAGATGCGGTGTAAAGTACAATAGTGTCAGAAGCTTCTTTGCCGAAGCACTTAGGAATAACTTCACCGAAAGTAAGTACCAAAAGTGTTGTCGCACCTGTCGCGATAGCAGCTCCGTAGTTTTTGAATAAATCCATACAAAGTACAGTGGCGATTGATGAACAACCGAGGTTAACTACGTTGTTACCAATAAGTATGGCTGTAAGCACTCTGTCAAAATTATCACATACCCACAGAGCAGTTTTAGCTCTTTTGATACCGTTATCAGCTTGACTCTTAAGTCTGATTCTATTGGCACAAGAAAAAGAGGTTTCAACGCAAGAGAAGAATGCTGACAGTATGATACATATAACTATTATAATTCCATAAACGAAATTTGGGTTCACTTGTAAGCCTCCAGTTTTAAAATAACATATATTAGCATACTACATATTGGTGAAAATAAAATTATAATAGAGAAAATTACGTATTTTTCTTGAAGAGCACTCTAAATAATGGTATAATAAAACAAGTTGTATACATTATTTTGTGTTTGTGGGGGATGCTACCTTTGGAGGTGCATTTTGATGAACACAGAATATTCTGACGCTTTCAGCGTAGCAAATTATTATAATGGGCTAAATAATGACTCTTCTGATAACGAGCCTGACCTTACCGAACAATTCAACGGAGATAATTATCACGAACGCATTGGTAATATCGGCTCGGTTATAACACGCAGAGGAGATTTAGTAATTTACTGCCTTACCATCATCGGGCAAATTGAGGGGCACTTTATCCTGCCGTCAACTAACAAAACCACTAAGTACGAGCACGTCATTCCTCAGCTTGTTGCGATTGACGAGGATGAAAGAATTGATGGTTTGCTTATTTTGCTCAACACTGCAGGAGGCGATGTTGAGGCTGGACTTGCGATTGCTGAGCTTATTTCCGGGATGAAAAAGCCGTCAGTTTCCATTGTTCTCGGTGGAGGACACTCAATTGGCATACCGCTCGCTGTAGCATCTGATAAATGCTATATTGCGAAAAGTGCGTCGATGACCGTTCATCCTGTTCGAACAACAGGTCTTACTGTCGGAGCTCCGCAGACCTTTGAGTATTTTCGCCGTATGCAGGACAGGATTACTACCTTTGTATCTGAGAATTCGAATATCAGCAAAGAGCGTTACACAGAGCTAGTGCTAAATACCGGCGAGCTTGTCACCGATATCGGGACCATTCTTGAGGGACAGGAAGCGGTCGATGAGGGCTTGGTTGATGAAGTAGGAACTTTAAAGGACGCTACTGATTGTCTTTTTGATATGATTGAAAAATCAAAGGATAAGCTCAATGATAATTCTGTTTCAGAATAAAACGCCTTTTGGCGTTACATAAAGTATAATTAAATTTTGGAGGATAATATGAGTATTTTTGAAGCTATTATTCAGGGTGTTGTTCAGGGACTCACCGAATTTTTGCCTGTGTCAAGCTCAGGACACCTCGCTATCACACAGCACATTATGGGTGTAACTGAGGGCAACCTTTTCTTCAATGTTATGTTACATATCGGTACACTGGTTGCTGTCGTTGCATTTTACTACAAACTTATTTGGCGACTTATCAAAGAGTTTTTTGCTATTATTAAGGATGTGTTCACGGGTAAGTTTACTTTTAAGAATATGAACCACGACCGCAGTATGATTTTTATGCTGATTATTGCACTGCTTCCGCTGTTCTTGCTGTTTATGCCTATACCTTTCACTGGAATGAACGTCAAGGATTTTGCTGACGTTATTTCTGGTGGTGAGGAGTATTTTATCATCGTTGGTATATCGCTCCTTGCTACAAGCATCTTGCTCACTTTAGGTAACATCTTCAATAATCGACTTATCGATAAAGCTAAGAAAAACGGCACACTCACCGAAAACGGTGCAGGTAAACAGTCGCTTACAATAGTTGATGCTATTGTAGTTGGTCTTACACAGTGCTGTGCGGCTGTATTCCCTGGCTTATCGCGTAGCGGTTCTACCTTAGCCGCAGGACAGATGCGAGGAGTTAATCGCCAGACAGCCCTTGACTTTACATTCATTATGGCTATTCCGTCTATCTTAGCCGCTGCTGTACTCGAGCTTTCTGATGCTCTGTCAGCTCCGGGCGGTCTCGGCATTTCTATCGGTGCGATTATTGCTGGCATGATAGCTGCTGCAATTGTAGGTTATCTTTCAATCGTGCTGTTTAAATGGTTGCTAAAGACAAACAAAATGTACATATTTGTTGTCTATACAGCTATTGTAGGTCTCGCTGTAATTGTTGTAAGTATTGTAGAGATGAGCATCGGACATAATATTTTCACATAATTCGTAATCAGAAATAAACAGTTTTATAGATTAAAAATTTCAGGAGTGATTAACTTGGCTACAAAACAGACTAAAAAAAAGCCGGTCAAGAAAACTCAATCGAATAAAAGTAATACAAAAAGCATTGCATCTAACACCAGAAGCAAGAAACAGTCACCGCCACCACAAGGAATGAATCCTCAGTTAAAGGCGTTGCTTCTTTGTGCTACATCTGCAATATTTTTTGCACTGCTTATTATAAAAGGCGGTAACGCGTGGCTTGCAATCCGTCAGTGTATGATAGGTTTATTTGGCTTTTGCTTTTTATTGGTACCGATTGTGTTCCTTTATATGGGCATTATGACAGCAAAAGAAAAGCAAATGTCCCATACGGGTGTGAAAGTTACGCTTTCTGTGTCTATCATTATACTGACTTGTACACTGATATATCTTTGTGGTTCTGTTGACTACAACGAGGGCAGAACTTACATACAGGCTCTTTCAGATGCCTATAAAGGTACTGCAAACGGTGATAGCCTTTGTGGTTTTGTAGGAGCAATTTTGGGTTATCCGTTAAGAGCATTTTTTACTACCGCTCCGTCTATCGTTGTAATAATTGTCATTTTAATTGTTCTTGTAATGGTAATGACAGGAGTTACACTTTCCGATATCGCAAATGCTGCTCATAAGCAGTATGCTCGTTACACTAAGCATAGAGAAGAAACCAAGCGTAGAAGAGCGGAATATGTTGAGATGATTGAGCAGGAAGACGCTGTAGAAATTCCTGAGGTTGTTGACTATCACACACCTAGAAGAAAGAAAGACCGAATCGATATTCCGATTGATGAAAACCCCGTAGCGAAAAAAGCTAAAGCCCACTCACCTGAGATTGAGGCTGACCAGCAGATTATCGATATTATAAAGAATGCAAACAACGGTGTTATGGCTGAGCCTGAAGAGCAAGATGCATCTGCGATTGCTGATAAGATTTCTAAGAGAAAAGCATCGTCTGTTATGTCTGACGGAGCTAAACAGGCTGACCCTCAGACAGTTCCTGTTGATTTGCAAAAAGAGACAACGGATATGGAAAAGCAGGTTGAAAAAGCTAAGAAAGAGACTCCTAAGAAGGTTTACTGCTTCCCGCCTGTGAAGTTACTTGACCCTGCTCCTGATACAGAAAATGCGTCTGCTATGCTGGAGCTTCAAAACAATGCTACAAAGCTTGTTGAAACGTTAAAGAGCTTTGGTGTAAACGCTAATATAATTAACATTTGTCGAGGCCCGTCCGTAACTCGTTACGAGTTACAACCTGCCGCAGGTGTTAAAATCAGCAAGATTACTAACTTGTCTGATGATATAGCACTTAATCTTGCCGCAAAGGGTGTTCGAATTGAAGCACCAATTCCGGGCAAGGCCGCTATCGGTATCGAGGTACCTAACAAGGTTACAAGTATGGTATCACTTAGGGAGCTTATTGACTCAAAAGAGTTTTCTAAAAGTGATAGTAAGCTGTCATGTGTGCTCGGTCGCGATATTTCGGGTGAGATTGTGCTCACTGATTTATCAAAAATGCCTCACCTTCTTATTGCAGGTACAACTGGTTCAGGTAAATCTGTTTGTGTTAACTCTCTGCTTATGAGTATTCTTTATAAGGCTACTCCTGATGAAGTTAAGATTTTGCTTATCGACCCGAAAATGGTTGAATTTTCAAAATACAAGGGTATTCCGCATCTGCTCGTACCGGTTGTATCCGACGCTAAAAAGGCGGCTGGTGCACTTAACTGGGCAGTTTCCGAAATGCTCAACCGTTACAAGCTGTTTTCCGAGTACGATTGTAAGGATATTGGCTCATACAACAGACTTATTGAGAAAAACTTAGATTATATAGCTCAGAATAAAAAAGACGACAGCGATGAAGATGTTTGCCTTGAAGTTGGCGGACTTCCTGTTGCTAAAGAAAAACTGCCACAGATTGTTATCGCAATCGACGAGTTAGCCGACCTTATGATGGCGGCACCAAGTGAAGTAGAGGACGCTATCTGTCGTCTTGCACAGATGGCTCGTGCCGCTGGTATGCACCTTATTATTGCCACACAGCGTCCGTCTGTTAACGTTATCACAGGTGTTATTAAAGCTAACATTCCGTCACGAATTGCGTTAAAGGTTAGTTCGAATATCGACTCGCGTACAATTCTTGATGCGAGCGGTGCTGAAAAGCTCATTGGTCGAGGCGATATGCTTTACGCCCCTGTTGGTGCTTCACAGCCTGTGCGTGTACAAGGTTGTTTCGCTAAAGACGAGGAAATCGAACGCGTTACAGCGTATATCAAGAAATCTCACGACGCTCAGTACAACGCTGAGGTCGAGGAACGTATTCGACGTATCGCCGCCGAAGAACTCGGCAAGGATACAAAGTCAGCACAGGGTGCGGCTTCTGATAATCCTGATGTCGATTCACTTATGGAAGAAGCAATTAAAGTTGTTATCGAAGCAGGACAGGCTTCTACTTCGATGTTACAGCGTAGGCTTAAAGTAGGTTACGCAAGAGCAGGACGTATGATCGACGATATGGAACAGATGGGAATTGTCGGTCCTTACCAAGGCTCAAAAGCACGTGATGTGTTGATGACCTATAATGAGTGGCTTGAACGTAACCATGTTATGGATATTCCGCAGGATGATGACTATAATTCTGATGAAGAATTCTAAATTAGAAAAAATAACAAGGAGAGCACTATGGCTTTTCTACCAATTTCAATTAATGAAGTCAAAGAACGCGGCTGGGATAGCGTTGACTTTGTTTTTATCACAGGTGATAGCTACGTTGACCACCCGTCGTTTGGTGTGTCAATTATATCGCGTGTGCTTGAAGACAGGGGATACAAGGTTGCTATTTTATCTCAACCTGACTGTAACAGCGACGCTGAGTTTTTGCAGTTTGGCACTCCGCGTCTTGGTTTTATGATAACCTCGGGCAACATAGACAGTATGGTTGCCCACTATACAGTTGCTAAAAAGAGGAGAAAAACAGACGCTTATACAGCAGGCGGCGTTATGGGCAAACGTCCGGACAGAGCCGCGATTGTCTACTCAAATATCGTAAGACGGCTATTTCCTGAGTCTGTTATTATTTTGGGCGGACTTGAAGCGAGTTTAAGAAGATTTGCTCATTACGACTATTGGGACGATAAGGTGCGTCACTCAATTTTATTTGATTCAAAAGCTGATATCATCATCTACGGTATGGGCGAGAACCAGACTATTGAGATAGCTGACAGACTCAATGAGGGTTATACAGTTGAGGCTTTGCGTGATATCCGTGGTATCTGCTATGCTGTGAAAACCTCTGACTATGCTCCGATGAGCGTTACAGAGCTTCCGACTTTTGAGCGTGTAAGCACAGACAAGGTTGACTACGCAATAGCAACCAGAAAAGAGCTTGACGAATACGATGCTGTTCGCGGTAAGACGATGATTCAGCGTGACTCAAATATGATTTTAGTCCAGACTCCGCCAATGCCACCGCTTACAACTAAAGAGCTTGACCACGTTTACTCACTTCCTTATGAGCGTACATATCATCCGTCATATGAAGATTTAGGCGGAGTACCGGGTATACAGGAGGTCGAGTTTTCTATTACTCATAACCGAGGATGTTTCGGCGGCTGTAACTTCTGTGCAATAGCTTTCCATCAGGGCAGAGCGGTGACAGTTCGAAGTAAAGAGAGTATTGTAGAAGAAGCTAAAAAACTCATAGCTTCACCTAACTTCAAAGGGTATATCCACGATGTTGGTGGTCCTACAGCAAATTTCCGCTTACCTAGCTGTGAGTTGCAGAAAAAGTCAGGCTTGTGCAAAGGTAAAAAATGCCTTGCTCCAACTCCGTGTAAAAACCTACAGGTATCCCACGAGGAATATATTGATATACTTAGAGAACTCAGAGGTTTAGACGGGGTTAAAAAGGTGTTCATTCGTTCAGGTATCCGCTTTGATTATCTTATGGAGGACGAGTCCGACCGCTTTTTCAAAGAGCTTGTTGAGCACCATATTTCAGGTCAGCTAAAAGTTGCTCCTGAGCATTGCTCCGACATAGTTTTAGATAAAATGGGCAAGCCTCATATTGAAGTGTACAAGCGTTTTCAGGATGAGTTTTATCGTAAAACAGCTCAAGCTAAAAAGGAACAGTATTTAGTTCCTTATCTTATGAGCTCACACCCGGGGTCTACTTTAAAAGAAGCTGTTGAGCTATCGCTTTATTTGAAGCGTGAGAAAATCCACCCTGATCAAGTACAGGATTTCTACCCAACCCCCGGCACAATCTCTACCTGTATGTACTACACAGGTCTTGACCCTTACACATTAAAAGAAGTTTACGTCGCAAAATCTCCTCACGAAAAAGCGTTACAGCGTGCTTTGCTTCAGTATTTTAAGCCACAGAATAAAGATTTGGTTATTGAAGCTTTGATAAAAGCAGGTCGCAGGGACTTAATCGGCACAGGCAAAAACTGTCTTATTAACGCAAAAATTCCTGAGAAGTACGATAAACTTACACCAAAGCCTAAAACTAAAAACAAAAAGCACGTTAAGCCTAACTATAAGAAAAAACAAAAAATGCGTGCAAAAAGCAAGTAAAACCTTGCAAAATATAGACTTTGAATATATACTGTATTCTATATTATTGACAGAGAGGTAATTAAAATGGGAGTTTATGAAGAACTCGTAGCCCGTGGTCTTATCGCACAGGTTACAGACGAAAAAGAAATAAGAGATATGGTTAACAGCGGTAAGGCTGTATTCTATATCGGATTTGACCCAACTGCTGACAGCTTACACGTTGGACACTTTATGGCACTTTGCCTTATGAAGCGTTTGCAGATGGCAGGTAATAAGCCTATCGCTCTTATCGGTGGTGGTACTGCTATGATTGGTGACCCATCAGGTCGTACAGATATGCGTCAGATGATGACAACTGAAACTATTCAGCATAATGTTGATTGCTTTAAAAAGCAGATGAGCCGTTTCATCGACTTTTCTGATGATAAAGCACTTTTAGTTAACAATGCTGACTGGCTTTTAGATTTAAACTATGTTGATGTTTTAAGAGAAGTAGGAGCTTGCTTCTCTGTTAACCGTATGCTTACAGCAGAGTGCTACAAACAGCGTATGGAAAAGGGACTTTCTTTCCTTGAGTTCAACTATATGATTATGCAGTCTTATGACTTTTACGCACTATACCAGAAGTACGGCTGTAATATGCAGTTCGGTGGCGATGACCAGTGGTCAAATATGCTTGGTGGTACTGAGCTCATCAGACGTAAACTTGGCAAAGATGCATACGCTATGACAATTAACCTTCTCCTTAATTCAGAAGGAAAGAAGATGGGCAAGACCCAGTCAGGTGCTGTGTGGCTTTCTGCCGAGAAAACATCGCCTTTTGATTTCTACCAGTATTGGAGAAATGTTGACGATGCTGACGTTGTTAAGTGCTTAAAGATGCTCACCTTCTTGCCACTTGAAGAAATCGAAGAGCTTGCAAAACTCGAGGGTAGTGAAATCAACAAGGCTAAGGAAATTTTAGCTTTTGAGCTTACTAAGCTTATTCACGGCGAGGAAGAGGCTACAAAAGCTCAAGAGGGTGCACGTGCACTTTTCTCAAAGGGTGTTGATACTGACAATATGCCTACAACAGCTTTAACTGAAGCTGACTTTACAGATGATTCAATCACAGTTCTTGACCTTATGCTCAAGTGTGGCTTAATCGGCACAAAGGGCGAAGGCAAGCGTCTTATCCAGCAGGGTGGCGTTTCTGTCGATGATAACAAAATTACTGATATGTTCGCAGTAGTTTCAAAGGCTGATTTTGAAAAGGGCTACGTTGTTGTTAAAAAGGGTAAGAAAGTTCATCACAAGGCAACTCTTTAAAATTTAAAATAAATAGGGGGCAATTATGAAAAAGTTTTTCTCTGAATTCAAAGACTTCATTATGCGTGGCAATGTAGTTGATTTGGCTGTTGCTGTTATCGTAGGCGGTGCGTTTCAGGCTATCGTTACTTCTTTTATTAACGACCTTATTATGCCGTTTATCGGACTTGTTACAGGTGGAATCAATTTTGCTGACCAGTTCATTGTACTCAAAGTTCCTGAGGGTGTTGATTTAGCAACAGTTGAAGCTGCGAAGACTGCGGCTGATGCTACAGAACTTGGTGCCACTGTTTGGGCATATGGTGCATTTATCACAGCAGTAATCAACTTCGTTGTTATGGCGTTTGTAGTATTCCTTCTTGTTAAAGCTATCAATAAGGCTCAGTCACTCGGAAATAAGAAAGAGGAGGCAGCTCCAACAACCAAGAAATGTCCTTTCTGTTGTTCTGAGATTGATATCAAGGCTACACGTTGCCCACATTGTACTTCAGTTATTCCTGAAGAAGAGGAAAAGTCAGAATAAGAAAAGTCTTAATATAGTCCAAAAGACCGCCTGTGAAAGCCACAGGCGGTCTTTTTGTAGAGAATAGGGAAGAGACCGCTTTTTGAATAAAATCTTAATACG
Source organism: Ruminococcus sp. (assembly GCA_017473955.1). GTDB lineage: Bacteria > Bacillota > Clostridia > Oscillospirales > Acutalibacteraceae > Ruminococcoides. The sequence goes on from JAFUIK010000043.1 coordinate 19,422, forward strand.
AGCAAAATAAGAAAAGCAGAAGCGTTTAGCTTCTGCTTTAATGTTTTAGTTTACATTAGAAGTACTTTGAAGATGTTCTCTTACCATACTTTTTCTTTTCTTTAGCGTTAACGATAGCAAATGTAACGCTCATTACAAGAATCATAACAGCGAGCCAGAAGATAAACTGGAAGTTGTTGCCGTTAGAATCAGCCTCAAAGCTCATTGTATCAGCGATACCAGCTAATGCTTTCTGTGAAAGCTTGTTTGTTTCAAGTGCGATTTCAGTAGCTACAACCTCTTCACCTGCTTTGATGACAGTTGGGTTTGCGTTAAGAGCTGACTCAGGAAGCTCAGAATCTACAACCTCAAGCTTTTCAGTAGGGTCTTCTTCAATAGATACTGGATTCTTCACAGCGTCTTCAGAGAAGAGGACGTTCATTGTGTACTCGTTAGCTTCACCTGACTGTTCAATACCGTTAGCCTTCTGGAAAGCAGTTACGGCTTCCTCTGTCATAGAACCGAAAGAGCCATCAGCTGTGCCAGAGTAGTAGTTGAGCTCGATAAGACGCTCCTGAATCTTAATGATTTCTTCGTGGAAGTCACCATTTTTAAATAGGTTAGGAGTTTCTGTTTCGATTTCATCATTTTCAGCAGCAGTCTGAGCGATTTCATCTTCACTCTTGTCGTTGTTAACTACAAGCTCAGCTTGTGGTATATACTCAGGAGCATCGTCAGAATAAAGTAAATCAACGTCACTGCCTGCTAAACCATCAACATAAAGACCTGCAGTTTTCTGGAAAAGCTTGAAAGCTTCCTCAGTGCCATCGCCGAATTTACCATCAATAGCACCTGTGTAGTAACCAAGCTCCTGCAATCTTTCCTGAAGCTTAACAACCTTGTCACCTGTTGAACCATTTCTAAGTGTAGAACTTAATAAAGTTGTTGAGCTTGATGAAGAAGACGAGCTTGAAGAATTTGAAGATGTTGAAGAACCGGAAGTAGTTGTACACTTACCGCTTGAGTTGAATGAGTAAGAAACGCCATCAATAGTTCTTGTGGTATTTACAACATACTGGCCGTTTTCATAGTAGTATTTTGAACCGTTGAAGGTTACAAAACCATTTGTAGGGTAGGACACACCCGGTACTTTGAAGTACTTTGTCCAGCTCTTAGTGTAAACTGACTGATAGCAAACACCGTACTGTGAACCTCTAGCATCAACAGCCATACCATCACCAACGTAAACGCCTACGTGACCTGGCTGCCATAAGCCTAAGCCGTGAATTCTAGGAACGCCGTTTGAAACATTTCCAACGTAGCTGGAGTTGTAAAGCTGAGCATCACCTGTACGATGACCGCCAGCGTATGAATAGATAAGACCAGAGCAGTCAACAGCACCAGGAGTTGCACCGCCATATACATAGCTCCAACCTGAGTTGTAAGCGTTCAAGCACCACTCTGCTAAACCTGCACCAGTACCGCTCGCACCATACGAGATTGTACTGACTATACAGATAGAAGCGAGTAACGCAATAATCATTGTAATCGAAATAATTCTCTTAATTGTTTTCATTGTAAGTTAACCTCCGTGTCCTTTGCATTTTTATTGCGTGGACGGTCTGAATTGATTTCTGTTTTGAAATAACTTGGTAACAAATTTGTCATTATTATAGCAGAGAATTATTTTGAGTTCAACCTTTTTAAGGAAAATGTTGTGATATCGCCATAAAAGTTAAGAAAATATTCATATTTGTATACAATCTGTACAAAGAATGTTCACAATTCGACAGGTTACAACTTGTAACTAATTATTTTCACAAAAGAAAATAACGACAATTCGGATAAGAAATAGCCATTGTTTTGATGCTTAATTGGAAAAATAATTGCAAATTGTTACAAATTTTAACTTCGATAATAGAAAAAAGCTCCTGTGTTACAGAAGCTTTAAGTATATGTATATGAATTGTATATCATTCGAAGTGCTTTCTTAATGAAAATCTGTCTTCAAACTGAAATAGTTTTTCAAATAGTCTTGAAAACATACCTATTGTAAATCCGTTTAATAGAGCACACACTATTGTGCCGATTTTGACACCCTCAAAATTAAACCAACCAAAGAAAACAAAGCTCATAATAATTGCTATTATACAACTTGATATATCGTAGATTGTTTTGAATTTATTTATGTTAACATTAAGTTTGGAGGATACTTCTTTGACAAACAGTTCGTAAACCTCAGGTGAAATATATGTGTGGAATAAAAGTGATACACCCACAGCACAGCCTAGCAGACCGAGTATATAAAGGGCAATTCTTGCAACGATTCCGTCAAACGGTATAAGCGAAACACTGTAAATACTAAAATCAAGGATGAAGCCGTATAATACCGCTGTAACAAATGAAAACAGATATGATAGCTTGAACTTTCTTAAAACCATAACCATAATAATAAGTAAAAACGCTTGTAGGGTGTACTCAGCCATACCAAATGAGAAAAATGGCAGATATTGTGATACTTTTAAATGTATTAAATATGCCGGAGCTACTACCATTGAAACACCAAAGTCGGCTTTCTCCATCAATGCCGCACTGAGTGCTAGCGAGCACAGACCTATAATATAAGCAAGTTCTGTGTAAAATACTTTTTTCTTCATAATTACCCCTCATAAATAAAATAACAGCTCGACGTTTGATATAGAAACGTTAAAAGCTGTTATTAGTTTAGATATTCTTTTTGATTGTTGAAAAATTCATCCAAAGAGTCTTTACTGAATTTATCTGTTATTATATCAACAGCCTCGCCAATTTTTGGCGGTCTGTATTTAATGTTGTGACAATCCGAACCAATAAAGTGTATTGTTCCTTCTTTGAACATATTAAGAGCCTTGCGTTTGGTTTTACGCGAGTTGAAGAAGCTTGCGTTCACCTGAAACATAACCCCACAGTCAAGTAATCTTTCTAATGTGCCTTTTTTCTGGAATTTAATACAACGTTCAATATGAGCGATAACTACCTGAACTTGTGAGCTCTGAGTTAACTCTTCAATTTCTCTTATAGCAAACTCGCCGAAGCTTGCCATCGGCATTTCAAGTAATAGCAGGTCGGTGCCGTCTAGTGTGAGCTTTTTTAGCTCTTCCATTTTACATATGCCCGGATAGTAATAAACTTCAGCACCGAGCAAAAGCGTTTGGAATTCTTCATCGCTTTCGTTGATTGCAGATTTGAGCTTTTTGAAGGCTTCTTCACGCCTTACTAAAAACTCGTCAGGTGATTCATCCATAGCCAGATAGTGCGGTGTGAGGCAAACGGTGTTGACGCCTTGTGATTTTAACATTCTGAGCATTTCTAAACTTTCTTCTACACTTTGAGCTCCGTCATCAATTTCAGGTAATATGTGTGAATGAAAATCTATCACGGATAAGTCACCTCCTGTGTCCTGTGTATTAATATATTAGTATAATACCATAAAACAGAATTATTGCAAGTATAACACTATTTTGCTTTGAGTTCTGCGATTATTATTTCGGGTCGATTGTTAATTCTAAAAGGGAACAGGCTGTTTCCAATGCCACGACTTACAAGCATATTAGTGTTTTGTTTAGTATATAACCCTGAATCATATTCTGGAAAAGCTCCCTGATGAGGTGCGTAAAGTCCGCCAATAAACGGTAACCTGAATTGACCACCGTGTGCGTGCCCTGTAAGTACAAGGTTGCAGTTATACTTAACATACAATTCGAACAATTCAGGTCTGTGCGATAATAATACTGTAAAGCTGTCGTCATCCGGTATTACGTTGTTTATAGATGTTTCGGTTAAATTCGGTCTAACAATGTCAGCGTAAAAAACAGGGTCGTTAATCCCTGCGATGGTAATGAATTCACCATCGTTTTCTATTTTTATACTATCATTTTCGAGCATAGTAACATTCAGATTTAAGAGTTCATATTTCAGCTTTTCGTATTCGACGGGAACTCTTTCTTCGTGATTGCCATTAACAAAGTAGCAAGGGGCGATTTGTACCGCTTCTTTCATAAAATTCACAGCGATATTTACGTCGGTATTTCTTGAGTCGATGATGTCGCCTGTTACAGCTATTATATCGGGGTTAGCGGATTTTAATTCTCTTATCAGCCTTTTATTATCCTTGCCGATTTCTGCATTGTGTAAGTCAGAAATATGAGCGATTTTGAAAGAATCAAAGCTGGCGGGGATTTTGTCACTTTCTATAGTAAAGTAGTTAGTTTCAAGTGCCTTGTTCTCAAATGCAATCCATAATGTAAGAATCATCAGTACAACTGCTGTACAAATAATTACAATTCTTTTTTTCTTGACTTTACTCATAAGCTCACCGCCTTTTTGCTTACACAATTATATCATCATAGAAAATAAACCGCAATAGTGGACATAAAAAAGCCCTGCTAATCTGCTTAGCAGGGCTTAATTTGTTATTTTAGATTTACAAAGCCATACCTTTCAAGCATCTGAAAGTATGTTGCAAGTCTTTCATAAAGCGGGTTAGCTTTTTCTCCGAAATGCTCTTGCACCTTTTCTCCGATTTCGTAAATACTTTTCTTACCGTCTATAAGAGGCCAGATAAAGCTTCCGAATTCTTCAAGGTGAATGTAGCTGATTTTAGGTTTTCGAAGTATAACTTGAGCAATTTTGTTGACAACACCTTTGTTCTCCGTTTCGAGCGTTACAATGCCGTTGTCGTCGGTTGAAAACCCGAGCCCCTCTTTATGAACAGGAATTTTATCAAGGAAATTTTCCTCGATTACTTTTTTCTTTTTCATGCTTTCTTATTCTTCTTCCAAACTGTGAAGCCACAGAAGGTTAGGATGATAATAGCGAAGAGTACGATAGAGCCGATATTCATAACAACCTCAGGAATACCGAGTACTGCACTTAAGTTCATGGCTTCAGCAAGAGTTTTACCACCTGCAACTGGGATGATAGCAAATAAAGCGAGTAAGATACCAACTAAGCCTTCGCCTGCAATCATACCTGAACAGAAAAGAACGCCATCGTTAACGATTCTTTCTTTTTCTTCCTTAGCTTTCTTGAGCTTGTCGAATACAAGACGGATAATACCGCCAATCATAATACAAGCGTTGAGCTCAAATGGGAGGTAAACACCGATAGCGAATGGGAGTACAGGGATACCGATGAGCTCGATAACAACTGCGATGAACGCACCTGCTATAACAAGACCCCAAGGCATATCGCCACCCATAATACCCTCAACGATTGTCTTCATAAGGTTAGCCTGCGGAGCGTTAAGACCATCAGGACCGAAGCCGTAAGCTGCGTTTAAGAGGTAGAGTGTACCACCGATAGCTAAAGCCGCAGCAGAAACACCGATAACTTCACCAATTTGCTGTTTCTTAGGAGTAGCACCTAAGATGTAACCTGTTTTTAAGTCCTGTGAAGTGTCGCCTGCGATAGCACAAACAATACAAATGATAGCACCGATTGAAATAGCACTAACCATACCTGTTGCATCGTTCTGACCTGTAACAACCAAAACGAGTGTTGTGATAAGAAGTGTAGCAATCGCCATACCTGATACAGGGTTGTTTGAGCTACCAACTAAACCTACCATACGTGAAGAAACAGTTGCAAAGAAGAAGCCGAATACAACGATGATTAAAGCACCGATGAGGTTAACTTTAATAGCAGGAATGAGCCAGATTGCAAGAGTAAGAACAACGATGGCAACGATTACAACAGCAATGTTGATTTCCTTAGATGTACGGTCGTTGCCGCCCTTGCCTGAAGCTTTTAAGCCCTTCATTGAGCCTACAAAAGCACTACTGATAGTTGGGAGTGACTTAACAAGTGAGATGATACCAGCCGCAGCAAGAGCACCTGCACCGATGTACTTAATAAAACTGCCGTGAACAGCACCTGCACCGCCCTCAGCGTAAGCTACAGCAGCGTCACCGCCACTAGTTACTAAAAGCGGAATGATTACAAGCCATGAAAGACAAGAACCTGCAAACATATATGATGAAATCTTAGGACCACAGATGTAACCAACGCTCAAAAGTGCAGGATAAATCTGTGTGCTGACCTCAGTTTTAAAGCTATCAATCTTTAATGTGAGTGTACCCTTGACAGCTACTAAACCATCAATGATGAATTTAAAAAGTGCCGCAAAGCCCATACCTGCAAATACTACGCCCGCACCTGCACCGTTCTTTTCGCCAGCGAGAAGAACCTCAGCACAAGCAGTTCCCTCAGGATAAGGGAGAGTGCCGTGTTCCTGAACGATAAGAGCATTTCTCAGTGGAATCATAAAGAATACACCGAGAAGACCACCGATTAAGGCGATGAGTGTGATTTCTAAGATGCTAGGGTTTTCAATACCGTGCTTGCCTTCCTCAGCCCAAATGAAAAGAGCAGGGAGAGTGAAAATAGCACCGGCTGCGAGTGACTCACCGGCAGAGCCGATAGTCTGAACGATATTACTCTCGAGGATTGAGTTTCTACGCATAATAACGCGGATAACACCCATCGAGATAACAGCCGCAGGGATAGAAGCGGATACTGTAAGTCCTACCTTAAGACCAAGGTAAGCGTTTGCCGCACCGAACACAACTGAAAGGATAATACCGAGTATAACTGATACAACAGTAATCTCAGGAGTAATCTTATCAGCCGGAACATACGGCTTGAAAGGTTTGTTTTTGTTGTCCATAATTTCTCCTTACTGACACTAAGACCCCTCAAAGTCCTTGTGACAAAATTTATTCGACTTATTTTATCATATTTTTACACAAATAACAATAGGAAATTATTTCAGTTTTGCTAAAAGTTTCACAAGTGTGCCGTAAATTTTAACAGCAGAAGTGATGCTTAGTCGCTCGTTTACGGTGTGCACATCGTGAATAGTTGGGCCAATCGCGATACAGTCAAATCCCTCAATTGCTGATGCAAATATACCGCACTCAAGTCCTGCGTGCAACGCTTCAACCCTAGGTTCTTTGTCAAACTGTTCTGTGTATGTACCCTTGTATAGCTCTCTTAACTGAGAATTTTCTCTATATTCCCATGGAGGATAGTGACCAAAGCAATCATAACTGAAGTCGAGCGACTCAAAGAAGGTCATCATTTTTTCAGAAAGCGACTCGAGTGATACCTGCTTGTTGCTCCTTAAGCCATAGTGCATAAGAAGCTCGCCGTCTTTATAGCTTAAAATACCTAAGTTTAATGATGTTTCAACAAGACCGTTGATGGTTGCACTCATTTCCATAACACCGTTTGGTGTGCAGGAGAGAGCACAGATAAATTTCTTCAAATCATCTTTGTCGATTACATCAAACTGAGCACATTCGCCCTTGTCAACAGTGATGAGCATTTTCTTCTCTCGGTCAAGATATTCAAGTTTAATTAACTCAATAGTGGCGTTAAGCTCTTCGTAAAAAGCATCGTAATCGCTAACACAAAGCTCTACAACACACGCATTAGGTATAGCGTTAGCTTTGTCGCCACCACTTATTGAAATGATATCAAATTGAGTTTTGCGACTTAAATTATTAAGTAGTTTGCCTGCAACAATGTTAGCGTTGGCTCTGCCTTTGTGAATTTCAACACCAGAGTGACCGCCTGTGAGCTTTTCTAAATTAATTGTTGCTTTAGTGCCTGTAGTGATAGCAGTAGAAAGCTTTTGAGTAACTCTAAAATCGCAACCGCCTGCACAGGAAACTGTGATACAATCGTCTTCTTCTGAATCTAGGTTAATCATACGTCTGCCTTTTAATACACTCATATCAAGACCTTTAGCACCGTACATACCTGTTTCCTCATCAGTTGTGAAAACAGCCTCAATCGGCGGATGTCTTAAATCATCGCTGTCGAGTATAGCGAGAATCATAGCGACCGCAATACCGTTGTCGGCACCCAAGGTTGTGCCTCTTGCTTTGATGTAGTCGCCGTCAACATAGATGTCGAGTCCGTCCTTTAAAAAGTCGATTTTGCAGTCAGCAGTTTTTTGACACACAATGTCAAGATGTCCCTGTAAAATAACAGGCTGAGCGTTTTCAAGACCCAAAGTTCCGTCTTTGTAGATAACCACGTTTCTGTCACTATCAGTGTAGTATTTGAATCCGTGGCTTTTTGCAAAGTCGATACAATATTGTGAGATAGCTTCCATATCGCCTGAGCCTCTGTGAATAGAGCTCAGCTCTTCGAAGTATTGAAAAACTCCCTCGTGTTTTAAAATTTCAAGTTTTGACATAAATATCCTCCAAAACAAATAGGGGAACAAGCCCCAAGGCTCGTTCCCCTGAATCTACAAAAATTATAACAATTTGTCAAAATTATGTCAATTGGAAAATCGTATATAATACGTATGTAATCTACGGAATAAATAGAAAGAAAACAATTGCTGATAACAAATATGTAAATTAAATTAAAAAATCACTTGACAATGAAAGTTTGTTGTGCTAAAATTTGCTTTGCAAGTTTACGGAGAGGTGTCCGAGTGGTTTAAGGAGCTAGTCTTGAAAACTAGTGATCCCGCGAGGGACCAAGGGTTCGAATCCCTTCCTCTCCGCCATTTTTTTATATTTTGCAAAAACTTTGGCATACGGAGGATTACTCAAGTGGCCAAAGAGGCTCCCCTGCTAAGGGAGTAGGCCGGGAAACCGGTGCGAGAGTTCGAATCTCTTGTCCTCCGCCAAAAAGAAGCACTAACCTTTATGGTTGGTGCTTTTCTTTTTTTATTGATAATCTGATTCGAACTCGAGCACCGTGCGGGCATTGTGCACGACCGCCGC
>JAFUIK010000044.1 GCA_017473955.1 Ruminococcus sp.
TATAGCATAATGTATCCAATTTTCAATCAGCTACAGGCTTTTTTGAACAATACATAGAAATATATTTTTTTTAGAATTTCATTACCAAACTAAACGTCGAATTTATGCTCACAATAATAGTGGCAACAGAAAAGGAGAGTGATAAATTGCATGTAGCAAAAACAAAAAGAATTGTTGCCGTAACGCTTATATTACTTTTTTTTATAGGTATAACATCTGTTAATGCTGAGAATAACAATAATCAAGTAATACTAGGCGGCACACCGTTCGGACTAAAGATTTTTACTAACGGTGTTCTTGTAATTGAAGTAGATGAAAACAACTCTCCTGCAAAAAATGCAGGAATTAAAGTAAACGATATTATCACAAAAGCTGATAATACTGTTATAACATCAAATGAACAATTAAAAAGTATAATAGAGAATTCGTTTGGTAAAAAAATTAATCTCACTGTATTGAGAGATTCAACCGAGTCTATAAAAACTATTGTTCCACAAAAAAACAGCAATAATAATTATGTCATTGGAATGTGGATAAGAGATTCAACAGCAGGTATTGGTACTGTCACTTATTTTGACCCAAACAATTCGACATTCGGTGCTTTGGGTCACGGAATATGTGACAAAGATACGAATATGTTAATGCCACTCAGGAACGGTGAAATCACCAGTGCAACGATAAGCAACTGTACAAAAGGTACAGATGGTGTTATAGGTGGGCTAAACGGATATTTTAATCCCGACAAAATCGGTGATATAACAGCTAATAATGGATACGGTATTTATGGTAAGTATCAATATACGGATTGCACACGCTATGTTGAAATTGCAAAGGATGAAGAAATAAAAACAGGCAAAGCTTCAATACTGTCAACAATTGAAGGTACAACCCCTAAAGAGTTCAGTGTTGAAATTATAAGAATAAATCTAAACGAGAATAACGGACAAAATATGATAATTAAAGTAACTGATGATGAATTGATAGACAAAACAGGAGGCATAGTACAAGGAATGTCAGGTTCCCCTATCCTTCAAAATGGAAAGCTGATAGGTGCTGTAACCCATGTATTTATTAATTCGCCACAGAAAGGATACGGAATCTCAATTTCGAATATGCTAAAATATTCATCATTATAAACTTTGCCAAATATATCCTTGATAAAAGAGTTAAAAATGGACTTTTTGAAAAAAAATCCATTTCCCTATTGCTATTTTTACCAATTTATGGTATTATGTGTTCACAATCATAAATTGGGAGATGTAAAAATGACCGAGAAAATTAAACTTCTGATGACTCAAGACAGCAACGAACGTACAACAGACACACAAAATGCATTCTTAAACCACAATATCGTAACACATTTTTGTTCCAAAGATGGTGAAGAGCTCGTTTCTAAAATTTGTAACACTCTTCCCGATGTAGTTATGATGGACTTATTTATGACGAGGGTCGACGCGATTGGCGTTATGCGTACCATCAAGCAAAAAGAACTTAGTAAGTCCCCTATGTTTATTGTGTACTCGACCTTTGATTCTCCGGTACTAGCCAGAGAAGTTATGAGCAGCGGAGCTACGTACTTTGTTTTAAAACCATTTAATTTAAATGATTTAGCCTTAAACATAGTGCGACTTCACAATCACAGCAATATTTCGGATAAAGGTGGAATAAAAAGCAATATGTTAGATAGCTATTCCATTGAAGTCAAAGTTACCGGAATACTGCACCAGATTGGTGTTCCAGCTCATATTAAAGGTTATCACTATTTAAGAGACTCTATCATTATGAGTGTAGAACAGCCAGACATTATTAACGCGGTTACAAAACAGCTCTACCCTTCTGTTGCCAAAAAGTATCAAACGACGAGCTCCAGAGTTGAGCGTGCCATAAGACACGCTATTGAAGTAGCTTGGGACCGCGGCGACGTCGAAGTTCTTAACTCGTATTTTGGTTACACTATTCAAGGTAGCCGAGGTAAGCCAACAAACAGTGAGTTTATCGCTATGATTTCTGACAAGCTAAGATTACAGATGAAAACTGCCAGCTAAGTATTACTAATTAGGGTGCTTGAGAATTCAAGCACCCTTTGTTTTATGTTTATTGACTTTCTTTTCAAATATGATAAAATTAAAGTAAGCACATGCTAACTAATTTATATGAGGTATAATAATGAAAAAAGTTAAATTTGATATAAGCGGTATGTCGTGTTCCGCGTGCTCTGCACATATCGAGAATAAGGTTAATAGTTTGGAAGGCGTCAGCTGTACTGTCAATCTGTTACAGAATTCGATGGTAGCACAGTATGACGAAAATATAACTGATACAAACTGTATTATAAATGCTGTTAAAAGTGTTGGCTATGGTGCAAAAATTCACGACGATACTATTGAAAACGAGAATAAAAAGCTTGATGCTAAGCTTATCAAGCTGATAATTTCAGCAGTTCTTTTAATACCTTTAATGATTGTCGGTATGGGTCATATGTACGGTTTACATATCGAGCCCGTAGTTTCAGTGATTATACAAATTATTCTCACAGGTATTATCGTTGCACTTAATTTCAAGTATTTCACAAGTGGATTCAAGGGGCTTGTCAAATTATCACCGAATATGGATACACTCATAGCACTAGGTTCTGCGGCGTCAATTATTTACAGTATAATTGCAATTTTCACTGTTGATAATTTCATTCATAATCTTTACTTCGAATCTGCAGCAATGATACTCACCTTTGTATCAGTTGGCAAATATTTTGAATCGCGTTCTAAATCCAAAACAACTGAAGCTATCTCAAAGCTTATGGATTTGTCACCTGACACAACCTTAGTCAGACGCGACGGCATTGAAACCGAAATTTCGACAGATGATGTTATTGTCGGAGATACGGTGATTTTTAAAAGCGGTGATAGAGTTTCAATAGATGGTGTAATAATAAGTGGTACAGGCTTTACTGACGAATCAGCGTTAACCGGTGAGAGTATGCCTGTTGAAAAAAAGCTAAGTGATACAGTATTTTGTGGTACGATTCTCACAGGTGGATATATTGAGGTTAAAGCCGAAAAGGTCAAAGGAGATACAACTCTTTCTAAGATAATTTCTTTAGTAGAAGAAGCGGCATCCTCAAAAGCTCCAATAGCTAAAATCGCGGATACGGTAAGTAAATTCTTTGTGCCAACAATTATTGCCCTGTCAATAATTACCACTCTAATATGGAATTTAACAGGCAACGACTTTGCAACATCATTATCGTTCGGTATAGCTGTTATGGTTATTTCGTGTCCGTGTGCTTTAGGACTTGCAACTCCTACTGCTATTATGGTATCGACAGGTGTTGCAGCACAACACTCTATACTTATTAAATCCTCGCAGGCACTTGAGGTGCTGAGTAAAGCTAAAAACATCGTTTTTGATAAAACAGGCACGATAACTGAGGGTAAGCCACAAATCAGTGGTGTAAAGCTATTTGGTGATATCTCAAAATATGAACTGCTAAAAATAGCAGCGAGTATAGAAAAGCACTCCCAGCATCCTCTCGCCCACGCTATTATTACAGCTCACAACGGTGATTTTTATGATGTAGAAAATTTTGAAAGCATTGTATCTAAGGGACTTAAGGGCACAATAAACGGAGTAACATATAAAATCGGAAACAGCAAATTTGCAAATCCTGATAAAATTACTGATGATAACAACAATAAAGGCTTTACCAAGCTTTATGTAAGCGATAATAGTAAGCTCTTAGGCATTATTTATGTAAGTGATAAAATTAAAGCATCCAGCAAATTCGCTATCGAAAAGCTCAACGAGATGGGTATCAACACATATATGCTCACTGGTGACAATGAGAGCTCTGCACTTTATGTTAAAGAGCAAACAGGAGTAAGTAAAATTTACAATTCGCTTATGCCTGATGATAAAGAACGTATAGTTAAAGAACTAAAAGCAAATGGTACAACCATAATGGTTGGAGATGGAATTAATGACTCCCCTGCTTTAGTTACTGCAGATGTGGGAATAGCTATAGGTGCAGGTACCGATATAGCAATTGACTCCGCTGACATTATTCTTACAAGGTCTGATTTATGCGATGTACTAACAGCAGTACAGCTAAGTAAAGCTACACTTAAGAATATTAAGGAAAACCTGTTTTGGGCATTCATTTATAACGTTATATTTATACCGATAGCGGCAGGACTTTTATATCCAAACCTTGGCATCAGACTTGAACCAATGTATGGTACAATTGCGATGAGTTTAAGCTCGATTTGTGTTGTATCAAATGCACTAAGACTTAAATTATTTAAACCAAAATTTATTTATAAGGAGAATAAAGATAATATGAAAACTATGATTATTGATGGTATGATGTGCATGCACTGCAAGGCACACGTTGAAAAAGCATTAAACGCTATTGACGGTGTTTCTGCAACTGTGGATTTGGAAAGCAAATCAGCTAGTGTTCAGGGCAATGTAGCAGACGAGGTGCTTAAAAAGGCTATTACAGACGCTGGCTACACAGTTATTTCTATTGAATGATAATTTTTTAAAAGAGGGTATCCGAGTATTTTACGGATACCCGTTGTTATCTCTGGTTGTAAAATTCTTGATATTATGATATACTGCAATGATAAAGGAGTGGTTAATAAATGAAAAAAACTACATGCTTTATTCTTACGATTGTTATGCTAATATCTGTAAGTTGCGATTTAGTATATGCTACTCAAAGCGATACGGAGGCAACCGGAAGATATATTCTTGGTGATATAGATATGAGTGGTGATATATCTATAATTGATGTTACAACCTTGCAGCTATATCTTGCACAGGATATGTCTTTAAGTAAAAAGCAACTACGACTGGCAAACATCGATAATTTTAAAGGATTACAAATTACTGACGCCACTATAATTCAGTTATTTATGGTTAGCAAGCTAAGCGATTATCCTGTAAACAGTGAGGAACTCAAAATTGGTGACTATGTTGATTTTGGAAATGGCAAGTCTTCTAATTTATTCGATGGATATGATTTCCGAAAAGTAATAACAGCAACAGCTCCACACAGAATAGTTTTTGATTATTGGTTTGAATATGAAGATAAGTTTTTGTGGGATGACGGAATTTCCGTAGACCGTATGGATGCAACGGGTGATATCAGAGTTTTTACTTCAAATGATAATTCTATCACTACTGCTTATATCCTTTCAGAGAACAATATATCAGCAGATGAAGTATGTGACCAAATGTTTATGGGGCTACAGGAAGTAACAGATATTGAATTTTTCAATTTTGAAACAAGCAAAGTAACGAGTATGAGCAATATGTTTGCTGATTGTGTGAATTTGGCTAAGGTTGACATCTCATACTTTGACACATCACGAGTAACAAATATGAGTAGTATGTTTTTTGCGAATGAAAAAGTCGAAACTCTTGATGTATCATCTTTTGACACATCAAAAGTTACTGATATGAGTGGTATGTTCTATGGCTGTAGATCACTAAATAAACTGGACACATCTCATTTTGACACTTCAAAGGTAACAAACTTTGCGGCTATGTTTGAGTATTGCACCTCTTTAGTCAGTATAGATGTTTCAGGATTTGATACCAGTAACGCTGAATACATATGTTATATGTTCAGTGGCTGTGAATCAATAAAAAGCCTTGACCTAACAAGCTTTGATACATCCAAGGTTATAACAATGTCTGAGATATTCCATTATTGTGAATCGCTGGAAGCAGTTGATTTATCAACATTTGATACCACCAATGTGATTTATATGAGTGGTATGTTTTACGGATGCACTATGCTGGAAGAGTTAGATTTGTCTAGTTTTAACACTGCAAATCTTACCGTAACAGATAGAATGTTTATGCTCTGCAATAATCTGAAAACAATTTATGTATCAGATTTGTGGGATATGAGCAATGTAACAAAATCTGATGATATGTTCAGATATTCCGGTAAAATTGTTGGTGGTAATGGTACCAAAAATAACACAGGCATAAAAGATAAAACTTATGCTTGCATTGATACTGAAACACAAAAAGGATATTTAACTTATAAAGCTTATTAACAAAAACAGGGCAGTTCCAAAATCAGGAACTGCCCTTTAGCTTTGCAAAATCATTCAGCTTTTGGGGTATCTGTTGAGAATACCTCTTTAAATGTTGTCGCCATTGTAGCGATACCCTGAAGCTCTGACGGAATGATAATCTTTGTAGCTCTGCCGTCAGCAACTTTTTGGAGTGACTCAAGACTCTTTAAAGCGATAACCTTATCAGTTGGAGCTGCCTCGTTGAGCATCTTGAGAGCATCTGAATATGCCTGCTGTACAGCAAGGATAGCCTGTGCTTCACCCTCAGCTTCACGTATTTTAGATTCCTTAACAGCGTCAGCTTTAAGGATAGCAGACTCTTTAAGACCTTCAGCTACGAGAATCTGGCTACGCTTTTCACCCTCAGCGTCGAGGATTCGAGCTCTACGCTCACGCTCTGCCTTCATCTGCTTTTCCATAGCATCCTGAATCTCACGTGGTGGTAAAATGTTCTTAAGCTCAACACGGATTACCTTGATACCCCATGCATCTGTAGCTTCATCAAGAATGATTCTGATTTTATCGTTGATTGTATCTCGGGATGTAAGTGTGCTATCAAGCTCGAGGTCACCGATGATGTTTCGAAGTGTAGTAGCTGTTAAGTTTTCAATAGCAGAAAGTGGACGCTCAACACCATAAGTATAGAGCTTAGGGTCAGTGATTTCGTAATAAACTACGGTATCAATCTGCATTGTAACGTTATCTCGCGTGATAACAGGCTGTGGCGGGAAATCAACTACCTGTTCCTTTAATGACACTTTCTTTGCGACACGGTCAATAAAAGGAATCTTGAGGTGAAGACCAGTTGCCCATGTTGAGTTGTACGCACCAAGACGTTCAACAACGAATGCGTGTGCCTGTGGTACAATCTTGATATTACTAATAACAAGAATTATAAAAAATACCACTAAAGCAATGATAATTAAAAATTCCATATATTTACTTCCTTTCAAAAATTTTTTAAAAATTAATTTTGTACTTCAACGATTAATTTAGCACCTTCGATTGCTTTAACTATGACTTTCGTGTCCTTAGTGATTACTGTATCGTCAGCACTTTTAGCACTCCATACAGAATAGCCGACCTTAACCTGACCTACTGCTTTGACATTATCTATATCAGCTATAACAACGGCTGTTTTGCCGATATTTCTGTCAGAGTTAGTATGAGTCTTTTTGACGGTTGTGATACGCTTAGCTAACGGACGTGTTGCAACGAGAGTTACGATAGTAATAACTACAGCTACAGCAACCTGTATCCAGATATTGTCAGTAAGAAGTGATGTGACACATCCGCCGACAGCACCCACTGCAAACCAGATAGATACAAGCTGTGGTGTTGTGGCTTCGATGAAACCTAATACTATTGCCAGCACTAACCAAAAAATCGACATATTTCTCATCTCCTTTGACACCGAGTATAGCATCATTTTATTAAACGGTCAATAAGCTGAGGTTAAATAATTGTTAAATAAATAACTAAGATTTCCTTTTTGACATTTGTATGCTATGTGGTATAATAAAAGTGATATATTAAAAAGGTGGTGCGGATATGGCATTTGATACTTTTGATGAAGGCATCAGCTTAGGCGGTGTCAGAAGTAAAACAGAAATAAGAACGCTTATTTGCTATATATATGACAGAGTCGGTGTACCGATGAAAAAGGACACTGTTGTCACTGCACTGCTGCAAAAAGGTCTTGCAAATTATTTTGAATGCAGCTCGAGCTTTGACGATCTTTACAAAAGCAACAACCTAAAAGTTGTTGACGAAGAAAAGAAGCTGTTCTTTATTACTGACTCAGGTAAAATGATAGCAAGACAGCTTGAAGATACTCTCGCCTACACCGTTAAGGAAAAAGCGTGTGAGTGTACTCTGTCTCTTTTAGAAAAAGAGCGTATCGAAAAGGAAAATGTTGTCACAATCACTAAACTTGATAACGGTTACAACGTTAACTGTTCTATATCGGGCGGTGATATGGATTTACTGAAATTCTCCCTTTATGTTCCGGATATAACTCAAGCGAGAATTGTCAGAAAAAGCTTCCATAAAAATCCACAGCTTTTCTACAATGTTGTTATCGCTATGCTCACAAGAAACAAAGGCACAGTTACTGATGCGTTAAAAGACCTTAACTCTATCTTGTAATCAAACAAGCACGCTCATAATAACGAGCAAAGCAACCCCAGGTATACCGCCTGTTACCGAAGTAGCAAGTGAAAGCTCTGTAACTGGTATCAAAACTCCCGTTACAGATGATAAAACGTTCACAATTACCAAGCATAATGGACCACATAATACCGAGATAAAAGCCCTTTTACAGGGCTTTTTGTTTTTTCCTAAAAAATGAATAACTGAAAAAAACAAAAATGAAACTGCTGATACTATTAACAACCTTATCATATATTATCCCCAAACTAAAAAAGACTACCGGATAAAATCCGATAGTCAATTTTATGAGATAAGTGTTTAAAATTATGCTGTAAAGTAAGCAATAATGTTGAGGGCAAGTACAATTACAACAAAGCCGATAGCTACCCACTTTGTGGCCTTAGCAAGCTTAGCGTCAATTGAACGTGCCTTATTCTTTGAGAAGAATGTATCAGCACCGCCGGAAACAACACCGATGCCCTGCTGGTTACCTTCCTGAAGAATAATAACAAAAATCATAATCAAAGATGCAACTATCAAAAGTGAACCTAAGATATAACCCCAAACTGACATATTTATCTTCCTTTCAAAGTTATGAAGTCTTATTAACTAGACTATAATAACACAGATATTTTCATAATGCAAGCATTATTTTGAATATTACAAAATTGAAAGCTGTTGTGCTTCATCCTCTTCGCTAGGTAGTGCACCAAGAGCAGGTAATGTGCGAGTGCGATAGCGTGACGGCTTAGCAAATGTGCCTTCTACATACTTTGTGATACTCATAACGCGGTGACCCTTCTTAAGCTTCATAACCGCTACGCCCTGCGTAGATTTAGACGCCTTAGCATTAATTGCACCACTGTGTAAAAGGAGCTTTCTGCCAGATGATGCAGTTAGTACAAACTCACAATCAGCTTCACAATAGCCAATACCTGCAAGTGGTGATTTATCAGAATATGCGTTAATGAGCTTTTTACGATTTGTCTTAGTCCAGTAAGCGTTAAGCGGTACTTTTGCTACCTTACCATTTTCAAAAGCAAAGATAAGGAAACCTGCGTAATCCTTAGTATTAAGCATAAACACTGCCTGCTCTCCCTCATCCATTGAAAGCTTCGCAGGGATATAGTCACCATAAACGCTGGCTTTGGTGTCAGCAAACTCGTGAACTTTAGCTTTATAGACCTGACATTTGTTGGTAAAGAACAATAGGTCTGAATTATTAGTTGTTTCAACTGTTGTAACAATCTCGTCGTTTTCTTTGAGCTTTTGCTCTCCGCTCATTCTAAGGGACAACGGAGTAATCTTTTTAAAATAGCCGTCTTTAGTAAAGAACAGATGAACAGGATAGTCAGGTATTTCTTCCGCTACATCAACATCACTCTGAGCATCATCTATATGAAGAAGCGGACATTTACGCTCCTTACCATATTTCTCGGCTACATCTTTAAGCTCTTTTACAATAATTGTCTTAACTCGACTTTTACTGCTCAAAATCGCTTCAAGCTCAGCGATTTCTTCAACAAGCTTTTCTATATCCTTGGTACGCTTTAAAATGTACTCTCGGTTCAAATGACGTAGTTTGATTTCTGCTACATATTCTGCCTGAATCTCGTCAATTCCAAAGCCAATCATAAGGTTTGGAACAACCTCGGCTTCTTCCTCAGTTTCTCTGACAATTTTAATCGCCTTGTCGATATCAAGTAAGATAAGTTCAAGACCCTTTAACAAATGGAGCTTATCACGCTTTTTATTCAAATCATAGTAAGTTCTTCTACGAATACATTCTATTCTAAACGCAATCCATTCGTTTAACAGTTCTTTAACACCAAGCACCATAGGTACACCGCCGATAAGTACGTTGAAGTTACATGAAAAGCTATCTTCGAGAGTAGTGAGCTTGAAGAGCTTTAACATCAGCTTGTCAGGGTCTGTGCCTCGTTTAAGGTCAATGGTAATCTTCAAGCCGTCTAAACCTGTTTCGTCACGGATATCAGCAATCTCATTAATCTTACCTGCTTTTACCAAGTCAATTATCTTCTCAATAATAATCTCAACTGTAGTTGTAGGCGGAATATTAGTAATGTCGATACAGTTGTTAGATTTATCATAAGTATAAATAGAACGAACTTTTATAGCTCCTCTGCCTGTTCGATAGACCTCACGCATACTTTCTTCATTATAAATAATCTGTGCACCGCCTGAAAAATCAGGAGCAGGTAAAGTTGAAAGAATATCGTGGTCATTATCTCTAATAAGACAAGCAGTTGTTTCACATATCTCCTTTAAGTTAAAAGAACAGATATTTGATGCCATACCTACAGCGATACCAGTGTTTGCATTGACTAAAACTGACGGAAAACTAGCAGGCAAAAGCACTGGCTCTTTCTGCGTGTTATCATAGTTGTCAACAAAGTCAACTGTATCCTTGTCGATATCCTTAAACAGCTCGTTACATAAAGCATCAAGCTTAGCTTCGGTATAACGGGACGCTGCCCAAGCCATATCGCGACTATAGAATTTACCAAAGTTACCCTTTGAATCGACATAAGGGTGTAAAAGTGCTTCGTAACCACGAGATAAACGCACCATTGTATCATAGATGGCGGCGTCACCGTGAGGGTTGAGTTTCATTGTAGCACCAACGATATTAGCGGACTTTGTACGTGCTCCTGTTAAAAGTCCCATTTTATACATTGTATAAAGGAGCTTTCTGTGTGAAGGCTTAAAACCGTCAATCTCAGGAATAGCACGTGACATAATTACACTCATAGCGTAAGGCATATAGTTAGTTTCAATTGTCTGTGCAATTCTTTGTTCTACTACATCACCAGCACCTGCTATTACGCCGTTAGTAATAGGTTTTACGGTGATGTTTTTTTCTTTCTTTTTTCTAGCCATATATATTCACCTATATTTTTAGCTTACATCAAGATTATCAATATAATCAGGTCCATTTTCCACAATAAAATCTTTTCTACCCTGTAGGTTATCACCAAGTAGAATGTCAAAAATCTCTGCTGTTTTCTCTACATCGTCAGGCATAACCTTTATAAGTCTACGTGTTGCAGGATTCATTGTTGTAAGGCTCATCATATCAGGTTCGTTTTCACCAAGACCTTTGCTTCGCTGAACAGTAAACTTCTTATTGCCAATTTCAGCAATATACTGCTCTTTTTCAGCCTCGGTATAAGCAAAATAAACCTTATCTCCAGCAGTTATTTCATACAGCGGTGATTCAGCAATAAACACCTTGCCCGCTTCAATCAGGTCAGGAGTAAGTCTATAAATCATAGTAAGTAACAGAGTTCTAATCTGGAAACCGTCAACGTCGGCATCAGTACAGAAAATTACCTTTGACCAACGTAGATTATTGATATCAAAGCTACTGATATCTTTATTCGACTTAGACTTAACCTGAACACCGCAACCCAAAACCTTAATCAAATCAGTAATAATTTCTGACTTAAAAATGCGGTTGTAGTCTGCTTTAAGACAGTTTAAAATTTTACCTCTTATTGGAATAATAGCTTGAAAATCAGGATTTCTGGCCTGTTTACATGCACCAAGAGCCGAGTCACCCTCCACTATGAACAGCTCACGCTCGTTAACGTCACGACTTCTGCAATCGACAAATTTCGCAACACGGCTGGTCATATCCATATTGTCTGTGAGGTTCTTCTTAATACGAACTCGGGTTTTCTCGGCATCCTCACGAGAACGCTTGTTAATAAGCACCTGTGCACCGATTTTTTCAGCTTCAAGCGGATTTTCAATGAAGTAAATCTCAAGCTGTCTGCGTAAAAACTCGGTCATCGCATCCTGAATACCCTTATTGGTTATAGCTTTTTTGGTCTGGTTCTCATATGATGTAACACTTGAGAATGACGAAATTATAATTGTTAAGCAGTCTTCAACGTCAGCGAATGTGATTTTACCTTCGCTTTTTGTGTACTTACTGTTCTGCTTTAAGTAATTATCTATCATATAGACAAAGGCATTTTTTACTGCCTTTTCAGGAGCACCTCCGTGCTCAAGATAACTACTGTTATGGTAGTACTGAGCACCGCTAGTCTTATTCGAAAAAGCGAGTGAAACGTTGATTTTACATTTATACTCGTCCTTGTCAGCTCTATCTCTTACTTTCTGCTCTGTCTGCCAAGTCTGAACAGTGGTCATCCCTGTTTCACCGATAAGCTCTTTGACATGGTCTTCTATACCATTTTCATATAAAAACTCCTGAGTTTCAAAAGACCTGCCAACCTGATTACGGAACACAAATTTGATACCTGCGTTTACAATTGCCTGACGTCTTAAAACATCTGCAAAATACTCAGGTTGAATCTCTGTATCAGTAAAAACTTCGAGGTCAGGTTTCCATGTAATTTTTGAACCTGTATCTTTTTTTGAATAATCCTCAACATGAAGCCCACCG
Source organism: Ruminococcus sp. (assembly GCA_017473955.1). Classification (GTDB taxonomy): domain Bacteria; phylum Bacillota; class Clostridia; order Oscillospirales; family Acutalibacteraceae; genus Ruminococcoides. The sequence goes on from JAFUIK010000044.1 coordinate 12,679, forward strand.
ACATTTTCACCCTTTTCAAAGTGAAGTGTATAACGCTTACCATCACGACGAATATCAACATCCATATACTCTGATGAATACTGTGTTGAACAAAGACCCAAGCCGTTTAAACCAAGAGAATACTCATAGTTATTCCCCTCGTTATTATTATACTTTCCGCCTGCATAAAGCTCGCAGAAAACGAGCTCCCAGTTGTATCGTTCTTCGTTTTTATTATAATCTACAGGTATACCGCGTCCATGGTCCTCAATTTCAACACTGCCGTTAGAGTAGCGAGTTACAGTTATTAATTTACCATAACCCTCTCTTGCTTCGTCAATAGAGTTAGACAAAATCTCAAATACCGAGTGCTGACAACCTTCAATACCGTCTGAGCCAAATATAACAGCAGGACGTTTACGAACTCTGTCGGCACCTTTGAGGGTAACAATGCTTTCGTTGCCATATTCCTGTTTTTTCTTAGGTTTAGCCATTTGCTTACCTACTTTCCTTGTAGTTTCTTAATCTTATCTCGTAAAAACGCAGCGTGTTCAAACTCAAGCAACTTTGCTGCTGCGTGCATTTCTTTTTTCAAGCTGTCAATAAGCTTATTCTTTTCTTCTTTTGAAAGACGTCTGAAATCATCATCTTTTTCTTCAGTATGAGTCGAAATCTCAAGAACATCGCTAACTTTCTTTACGATTGATTTCGGGGTAATGTTGTGTTCAATATTATATTGATGCTGAATGGTGCGACGACGGGAAGTTTCGGTAAGAGTTTTTTTCATAGAGTCTGTGACACTATCAGCATACATAATAACTGAACCATCAACATTTCGTGCGGCACGTCCGACGGTCTGGATAAGCGAACGCTCACTACGTAAAAAGCCTTCTTTATCTGCGTCCAAAATAGCGACAAGCGACACTTCAGGAATGTCAAGACCTTCTCTAAGCAGGTTGATACCAACAAGAACATCAAATTTGCCAAGTCGTAAATCACGAACTATCTCCATACGCTCAACAGTATCGACATCGTGGTGCATATATCTAACCTTAATATCAAGTGTTTCAAGATATGATGTTAAATCTTCAGCCATCTTTTTGGTAAGAGTTGTTACAAGTGTACGCTGACCTTTATCAATGCGTATATTTATTTCAGAAACGAGGTCATCAAGCTGACCATCAGTAGGTCGAACTGAAATTTCAGGATCTAAAAGACCTGTTGGACGAATAATCTGTTCAGCAACAATCGGTGAACGCTCAAGTTCGAAATCACCTGGAGTGGCACTGACAAACACCGCTTGATTTACTCTTTCATAAAACTCATCGAAATTCAGCGGTCTGTTATCATAAGCTGATGGTAGTCGAAAGCCAAAGTCGATAAGGCTTGTCTTTCGTGCTCTGTCACCGGCAAACATACCTCGTACCTGTGGGAGTGTTACATGTGACTCGTCAACAAAAAGTAGAAAATCATCAGGAAAATAGTCAAGTAATGTAAACGGAGCAGAGCCGGGTTTCCTGCCGGATAGAACTCGAGAATAGTTCTCAATTCCAGAGCACATACCGATTTCCTGTAGCATTTCTATATCGTAGCGTGTACGCTGTTCAATTCGCTGTGCTTCCAAAAGCTTGCCGTTTTCTCTAAAAAACTGCAAACGCTCTTCAAGCTCGCGTTCGAGTTCTGCTATAGCCTTATTCATTTTATCCCCGCCAACAATGTAGTGTGATGCAGGGTAAATCGCCGCGTGGCGAACAGTAGCCATAAGCTCACCTGTCAGCGGATTAATTTCTGTAATTCTATCAATTTCATCGCCGAAAAATTCAACACGTATAATTCTATCAGATGAAGCGGCAGGGAAAATTTCAACTACATCTCCCCTAACCCTGAATTTGTTACGAATAAAGTTGATATCATTACGCTCATATTGAAGCTCAACAAGTTTTTTTAGTAACTCATCGCGTGACTTCTTCATACCAGGTCGAAGAGAAATAACCATACTGCGGTAATCAATCGGGTCACCAAGTGAGTAAATACACGAAACAGATGCAACTATTATGACATCTCTGCGTTCTGACAAAGCAAGAGTTGCACTGTGTCGCAGTTTATCAATCTCGTCATTTATCGCACTGTCTTTTTCAATATAAGTATCAGTGGATGGAATATAAGCCTCAGGCTGATAATAATCGTAATAGGACACAAAATATTCAACCGCATTATCAGGGAAAAACTCTTTAAATTCCGTACATAGCTGTGCGGCAAGGGTTTTATTGTGAGCGAGTACCAAGGTTGGACGATTGAGCTTTTCAATAATGTTAGCCATCGTAAAGGTTTTACCGCTACCTGTAACACCAAGTAGGGTCTGCTCTTTATGCCCGCTGTTTATAGAATTTACTAGTGTTTCTATAGCTTTAGGTTGATCGCCATAAGGCTTATATTTAGATTTTAACTTAAACTTATTATCCATAAACTTCAGGACTCCAAAAAAATTAAGCTTTAATTTTAGGTTTGGTAATTTGTTTAATAAGCAGTTCAGCAAGCCATCCGACTAAAACTGACACAGCAATAAGAATAAGATAAATATACACTCGTCTTATATCACTAAATGGCAATAATTTATATATTCTTATTACAACTACGTGTGAAACATAAAGGTTTAAAGATATTGAACCGAAAAATGCAAGAAACTTATTAAGAGGTTTTGAATTTATAAAGTTGAGTACCCAGATAATCAAAAATGTCATAGGAATACCGCCGACCATATAAAACCATCTTTTCCATACACCTGAAAATACACCTAGTTGCAATAACGAAATTGCTGTCACAGTTAAAACTAAACACAAAAGGTAGAAATATTTTGACACAGATTTCTTTTCATATACGAGCTTGCCAAAATAACAACCTATAATAAACACAGGTAAGCGTGTTAAGGCTATCTCAATTTTTGCAAAGTAATCAGGATAAATATAGCACACTGAAAGCGTAATAACTGCAACCATAGCCAGCAATAATATTAATCTTACAAACTCATTTAAAAATTTAGA
>JAFUIK010000003.1 GCA_017473955.1 Ruminococcus sp.
AGGGTAAGTTGCATACCCTTAGTGGTTCTCTCGAATATTGTTATGTTAAGATCAGCCTCAAGTTCTTTTATTGAACGACTTATATTTGGTACAGCAATGAGAAGCTCTTCGCTTGCCTTACTCAGCGACCCAGTTTTTGCTACTGTGAGAGCATATTTAACGTGTAGTAAATTCATGAAACTCCCCCCTAATGTATATTTATTATAATAAATTGATGTTAATAAATCAATATACGCATTTTTTTGATTCTTGCTTATATTATCAATTCTTATCAGCTCTGTAAAAAATGTGAAAAAACTATAAAATAAAAATCCACCAGCCGGTGGATTTTTATTTTACTTCGATTTTACATCATTTGGGTTACGAATTTTACAGTCTGAAATTACACTATAACTGTGGACAAAAAGAAATAACCACAGAAAGGAAATCAATTATGAAAAAAATAGTAAGTTTAGTATTGGCAGCAATTTTAATGTGTACAGTATTCGTAGGCTGCGGTAATTCAAGTGAAACAGTAACAACAGACGGCTCAACTTCTATGGAGAAGGTAATCGGAGCATTAGGAGAGGCATTTGAAACAGAGAAAGGTATCACAGTAACCTATAATCCTACAGGTTCAAGCTCAGGTATCAAGGCGGTTAAAGAAGGAACTTGTGACATAGGTCTGTCTTCAAGAAACCTTAAGGATGAGGAAATTGCAGAAGGTCTCAAAGGTACAGTGTTAGCTTACGACGGTATTGCAATTATCGTTAACAACTCAAATCCAGTCAGCGATATGGATTTAGAAACTATCGCAAAGATTTTTAAGGGCGAAATTACAAACTGGAAAGAACTCGGTGGTAAAGATGCTGAAATCGTTTTAATCGGTCGTGAGGCAGGTTCAGGTACAAGAGATGGTTTTGAGAGCGTTACAGATACAGAAGACGCTTGTAAATATCGTCAGGAACTTACTTCCACAGGTGATGTTATCACAACAGTTTCATCAAATGAAGATGCAATCGGTTATGCTTCAGTTGCATCAGTTGAAGAAACAGTAAAGACAGTAACAGTCGGTGGTGTAGCACCTACAGAGGAAACTATTAAGAACGGTACATATGTAGTACAAAGACCATTTGTACTTGTTACAAAAGAGGGCGAGGCACTGTCAGAAAGTGCGAGTGCATTCTTTGATTACATCACAAGCGATGAGGCGGCAGAGATTATTGCTTCAGCAGGTGTAGTTGCTGCTTAAAAGGTAAAGAGATCAAGCGACGGCTGAATTATCAGTCGCCGCTTTTGCCCTGTTCGGGCGAGGTATGATTTATGAAGAAAAAAAGACTTTTTGAAAATATTGTCCACGGAGTATTCCTGATTTTAGGACATATTACCGTAGGCTTTGTTTTGCTGATTACAATTTATCTTATTGTATCCGGTATCCCTGCTATTAAGGAAATCGGGCTTGTTAACTTTCTTTTTGGTACTCAGTGGGCACCGACAAAAGCAGAACCACAGTATGGAATTTTACCATTTATTTTAACAAGTGTGTACGGTACTGCAGGAGCTATTTTGATCGGTGTGCCTATCGGTTTTATGACAGCAGTCTATCTTTCTAAGGTTGCAAACAAAAAGGTCAGAGCAGTTGTAGAAAACGCAGTTAATCTGCTGGCAGGTATTCCGTCAGTTGTATACGGCTTGGTGGGTATGCTGATTTTAGTGCCCACTATAAAAAAGATTTTTGATGTACCTGACGGAGCAAGCCTTTTTGCGGCAATTATCGTACTTGCAGTTATGATTCTGCCGTCAATTATAAAGGTTTCAATAACCTCTCTTGATGCAGTGCCTAAGGAGTATGAGGACGCATCTCTTGCACTTGGTGCTACACCTACCGAAACATATTTCAAGGTGTCTGTACCTGCCGCAAAAAGCGGTATTGCCGCCGCAGTAGTGCTTGGTGTAGGCAGAGCTATTGGTGAAACTATGGCGGTTATGATGGTATCTGGTAATGTAGCAAATATGCCGTCTCTTTTTGAGAGTGTGCGTTTTCTTACAACAGCAGTTTCAAGCGAAATGGCATATTCAAGCGGACTTCAACAACAGGCACTTTTCTCTATAGCGTTGGTGCTATTCCTCTTTATTATGCTTATAAATGTAACTCTCAACTTCTTCTTGAAGAAAGAAAGGAAGTGATACTGTGAATACGAGTCTTAAAGGTGAAATGAAAAAGAGCCGTAAGATTTATATAACTTTGATGAAATGCGGTATGCTTTTTTGCACTGCATTAGTAGCGTTACTGACACTGTTTATGATAGCGTATATTCTTATAAAAGGTATACCAAATATCAGCTGGGAGCTTTTATCAACAAAGCCAAGTTATATCTCGGATAGGATTGGTATTTTACCAGACATTTTAAATACGCTTTACATAGTGATTACGACTCTAATTATCGTAATCCCCTTGGGTGTGGGTGCGGCTATATACCTTACAGAATATGCCAAGAATCAGAAAATTGTAGCGGCTATAGAGTTTGCTTCGGAAACTCTTTCGGGTATTCCGTCGATTATTTATGGCCTTGTCGGTATGCTTTTCTTTTGTCAGTTTATGGGGATGAAAACCTCACTTATTGCAGGCTCATTAACACTTGTTATTATGAATCTGCCCAATGTTATGCGAACTACTCAGGAAAGTCTCAAAACAGTACCCCAAAGCTATCGAGAGGGTGCTTTCGGACTTGGTGCAGGCAAATGGCGAATGATTCGTACAGTGGTACTGCCCGGTTGTGTAGACGGTGTTATTACAGGCTGTATTCTCTCAATCGGCAGAATTTTAGGTGAATCTGCGGCACTTTTGTTTACGGCAGGCTTTGCTCATGCAATGGGTAATATATTTGAAGCTCTGACAAGCCCCGGTGCTACACTTACAGTTGCACTTTATGTATATGCAAAAGAGCAGGGGGAATTTGAAGTGGCCTTTGCTATTGCGGCGATTTTAATGATTCTAACTCTTATTATTAATTTCTCAGCAACACTTGTTCAAAAATACTTTGAGAAAAGGAGAAAAGTATGAGCAGTATAATTACAGCAAAAGATTTGTGTCTTTGGTATGGAAACTCTCAGGCACTTAAAAATATAGATATTGAAATTCCCGAGAAAAGCATCACAGCTCTTATCGGTCCGTCAGGTTGCGGTAAGTCAACATTTCTTAAGACCTTAAACCGTATGAACGACCTTATCCCAAGCGTAAAAATTACAGGCGAGGTTACTTACGGGGGCACTAATATTTTTGAAAAAAGTGTTGATGTAAACGAACTCAGACGACAGGTGGGGATGGTTTTCCAAAAGCCAAATCCGTTTCCTATGAGTATTTACGATAATGTTGCCTATGGACCTCGTACTCACGGAATCAAAAACAAGGTTCAGCTTGACGAAATTGTGGAGCGTTCACTTAAGGGTGCTGCACTCTGGGACGAGGTTAAGGACAGACTCAAAAAGAATGCTTTAGGACTTTCGGGCGGTCAGCAACAGAGGCTTTGTATTGCTCGTGCTTTGGCGGTTGAACCTCAGGTGCTTTTGATGGATGAGCCTACCTCAGCACTTGATCCTATTTCTACATCAAAAATCGAAGAACTTGCAATGGAGCTGAAGGAAAAGTATACTATAGTTATGGTTACTCACAATATGCAGCAGGCTGTGCGTGTTTCCGACTATACCGCATTCTTCCTTTTGGGTGAGCTTGTTGAGGTTGATAAAACCGATAAGCTGTTCTCAACTCCTAAAGACAAGCGTACAGAAGATTACATAACAGGAAGGTTTGGTTAATATGCGAAATAGATTTGATGAACAACTTGCACTTCTTAACAAAAAGATGATTGAAATGGGAGCTTTGTGCGAAAATATAATTGCCTTGTCAACAAAAGCGTTGCTTGATGGTGACGTTGAGGGTGCGAAAAGAGTAACCGCAATCGGCAGTGACATCGACCATATGGAAAGAGAAATCGAGTCTATTTGCCTTAAACTCCTTTTGCATCAACAGCCTGTGGCAAGAGATTTAAGACAGATTTCAGCGGCTCTTAAAATGATTACCGATATGGAGCGAATTGGCGACCAAGCCGAAGATATTGCAGAGATTATCACTTTCTTAGGTGGCAGAACAGGTGATGAGTGTGCCGAAATCCGTCAGATGGCAGAAGCGACAATCAAGATGGTAACAGATAGCATAGATGCCTATGTAAAACAGGACTTGTCCCTTGCTCAGACTGTCGCTGAGCATGACGACATTGTAGATAATTGCTTTGATAATGTCAAAACCAATCTGATTTCTATGATAGCAGAAAATACAGAGGACGGAGAATATGCCATAGATTTGCTTATGATTGCGAAATACTTTGAGCGTATTGGTGACCACGCAGTGAATATCGCCGAGTGGGTAGAGTTTTCTGTTACAGGTGAGCATAAGGAATAAATGTGATTTTGGAGGTGTTGTTATGATCTATTGTGTAGATGACGACAATACAATTCGTGAAATAGAGGTATACACCTTAAAACAAACAGGATTTGAGGCAAAAGGTTTTGCTGACGGCGAGGCTTTGTTTGAAGAACTCAAAACCGAAAAACCTGACCTTATTGTTCTTGATATAATGCTCCCCGGCAAAGACGGTATGGATATTCTTCAGGAAATAAGGAGTAACCCTGAAACTGAGAAGATACCTGTGATTATGGCAACGGCCAAGGGTACCGAGATTGACAAAATTCAAGGTCTTGATAAAGGAGCAGATGACTACCTCGTAAAGCCTTTCGGTACAATGGAAATGGTAAGTCGAATAAAAGCTGTACTCAGACGTTGTAAAAGAGAAGAGAATACTCCCGATACACTAAAAATCGGTGGCATTGTACTGAAGGATAATGAGCATAAGGTTACTGTAAACGGGGAACGGATTAGCTTAACTTTCAAGGAGTACGAGCTTCTTAAAACCTTTATGTTAAATCAAGGAATTGTTTTCACCCGTGACAAACTGCTTTCCTTAGTGTGGGGAGTAGAGCACGCAGTGGAATCAAGAACTGTTGATATGCACATCAAAACTCTTCGTCAGAAGTTAGGAGAAGAGGGTAAGCGCATAGAAACTGTTATCGGTGTAGGTTACAGAATGGAGGCAAAAGAATGACCAAAAAGATTTTTCGTTCGATTATTCTAGCGGTTATTGTTGTGCTTATCCTCAGTTTTTCTGTTGTTACACTTTTGCTTTATAATAATTTTTCGGATGTAAGTACAACCCAACTTTCCGACGAGTTAAACCTTGCTGCTCAGGGAGTTGAGGCAAGTGGAGAGGATTACCTTAAAGAACTTCAAAGCAAAAACTATAGACTCACTTGGGTAGATGCAGACGGCAAAGTGATTTTTGATACCGAAGCTGACTCAAGTGCTATGGATAACCACAAAGACCGTGAAGAAATTCGTGAGGCATTTAATAGCGGAGTAGGCGAAAGCGAGCGTTACTCTGATACCCTTACTCTCAAAATGATTTACCGTGCTGAAAGGCTTGCAGATGGTTCTGTGCTCCGTATTTCTGCAACACAGGATTCGGTCATTGCTTTGCTTTTGGATATTCTTATGCCAATGACGGTTATAATAATTCTTGCAATTATTATCTCGGCATTTTTAGCAAGGTGGCTTTCAAAAAGCATTGTAAAGCCGCTTAATACTATAGACCTCGAAAATCCTGTTGCTAACGATGTTTATGACGAACTTACTCCTATGCTCACAAAGATAAA
>JAFUIK010000045.1 GCA_017473955.1 Ruminococcus sp.
CTCGAAACCTAAGAACTTAATGATACCGATGTATACGTTTGGAGCAAATCTGAGACCGCCCTTGTAAGGACCGATAGCAGAGTTGAACTGTACACGGTAGCCTGTGTTAACCTGTACCTGACCGTTGTCATCAACCCATGGAACTCTGAACTTAACCTGTCTTTCAGGCTCGCACATTCTCTCTAAAAGTGCCTGCTTCTTGTACATTTCCTCATTAGCCTCGATAACAGGACGAAGTGAGTTAAGTACTTCTTCAACTGTCTGTAAGAACTCAGGCTCGTTTGCGTTCTTTGCTTTTACTTTTGCTAATACTTCATCAACATAAGACATAGTGATAGCCTCCTAAAATAGAATTAACTTAATAAAAAGTGCACCCCGTTATAAATATGCAATTACTGCACAAAAATTCATAGCGGAGCAGTAGATAAAAAACAAAAATCTTGCACTAATAACATTATAGAACTAACGTCATTAAAATGCAAGATTTTTCTGCATTTTTTCAATTTTTGATAGAAATATGCATATAAAATGACGATTTATGTAGCATATTTGCAATATTTGACCTTCAAAGTTGCGTTATTTAGAGTTTAGGTAGTCGTGGATACCGACAGCAGCGGAGCGTCTCGCACTCATAGCAAGGATAACTGTAGCCGCTCCTGTTACTGCATCACCGCCTGCAAAAACACCCTCTCTTGAAGTTTGACCGGTAATTTCGTCAGCAACAATGCATTTTCTATTGTTTATTTCTAAACCCTTTGTTGTGGAAGAAATCAGCGGATTAGGCGAAGTGCCAAGTGACATAATCACCATATCAACGTCCATAGTAAACTCTGAGTCAGGAATAACAACGGGCTTTCTTCTGCCACTTTCGTCAGGTTCTGTGAGTTCCATTTTAACGCATTTGATACCGCATACACAGCCGTTATTATCAGTTAAGATTTCTGTAGGATTGGTGAGGATATCAAAAATTACGCCCTCTTCTTTAGCGTGATGAATTTCTTCTTTTCTTGCAGGAAGCTCTGCTTCGCTTCTTCTGTAAACAATGTGAACTTCACTGCCGAGTCTTAAAGCTGTTCTTGCCGCGTCCATAGCAACGTTACCACCACCGACAACTGCGACCTTTTTAGCTCGCATAATCGGTGTTGCGGAGTTTTCGTCGAACGCTTTCATCAGGTTTGAACGGGTTAGGTATTCGTTGGCAGAGAAAACACCGTTTGCGTTTTCGCCCTTGATACCCATAAATTTAGGTAAGCCTGCACCTGAGCCGATGAACACCGCGTCAAAGCCTTCTTTATCAAAGAGGTCGTCTATAGTAAGCGATTTACCGATAACGGTGTTAAGCTCAATTTTAACTCCCATATGTAGGAGCATAGCAATTTCTTTTTTAACAACATCTTCCTTTGGAAGTCGGAATTCAGGGATGCCGTAAAGAAGTACACCGCCTGCTTCGTGTAAAGCTTCGAAAATTGTAACCTCGTAGCCGTATTTTACTAAATCACCTGCACAGGCAAGGGACGCAGGGCCTGAACCGATTACAGCAACCTTTTTGCCATTCTTTTCGTGAGAATGTGGTCTACGCTTGCCTTTTTCCATAGCATAGTCAGCAACAAAACGCTCGAGCTTGCCGATAGCAACCGACTCGCCTTTTATACCGCGGACACACTTGCCCTCACACTGTGACTCCTGCGGGCAAACTCTTCCGCAAATTGCAGGGAGAGTATTACATTCAGAGATTATCTCAAACGCTTTGTCAAAGTCGCCCTCTTTTACTTTATGTATAAATTCAGGGATTGGAACTGATACAGGACAGCCCATAACGCAAAACGGGTTTTTACATTCTAAGCAACGAGTAGCCTCAAGCATAGCCTGTTCTTTTGTATATCCAAGGCAAACCTCATCGAAGTTGTTAGCACGAACCTTAGGGTCTTGCTCACGGATTGGAACTTTCTTTTTCATATCCATTACTGCTCACCTCCGCAAAAACCGCAACCGCCGTGGTGGGTGTCGCCTTCTTTTTCTTTTAGGTATGCTCTGCCTTCTTCTGTTTTATAAATATTCTGGCGTTTCATAGCCTCGTCAAAATCAACTAAATGTCCGTCAAATTCAGGACCGTCAACACAGGCAAATTTAATTTCACCGCCGACAGTTACTCGACATGCTCCGCACATACCTGTACCGTCAACCATAATTGGATTCAAGCTGACAGTTGTAGGGATGTTTAATGACTTTGTTGTAAGACAAGTAAACTTCATCATAACCATCGGGCCTATTGCGACACACATATCGTAGTGCTTGTTTTCAACGTTGACTAAATCTTCGATAACCTTGGTAACGAGACCCTGTCTGCCGTATGAGCCGTCGTCTGTAGTTACGTAAAGATTAGTAGCAAACTGCTTCATTTCATCTTCCATAATGAGCATATCTTTTGTTTTAGCACCGATGATTACATCGCTGTCAACGCCGTTTTCTTTAAGCCACTTAACCTGTGGGAAAACAGGAGCAGTACCAACACCGCCAGCGACAAAAAGTATGCTTTTTTTCTTGAGTTCATCAATGTCGGTGTTGCACAGTTCACTGGCACAACCCAGCGGTCCTGCAACATCGTGCAGAAAGTCGCCTGTAGAAAGTCGTGAGAGTCTTAAAGAGCCTGCACCGACTACCTGAAACACAAGCGTAATGGTTTTATTTTCTCTGTCATAATCGCAAATTGTGAGAGGGATTCTTTCCGCGTCACTGTGCGAGCGGACGATTACAAACTGACCGGGTAAGCACGAAGCTGAAACACGCTCGGCTTTAACAACGAATGAGTAGATGTTATTTGTAAGCATTTTTGCGTTTAATATCTCATACATAATTTTCACCCTCTGAAAGAGAATTTAAGCTACCTTACATAATACTCCTTTTTTCGTTTTGTTTCAAGTTTTTACTGCCATTATTATTTCTAAACTTGAGAGGGTTTGAGAGGTTAAAACTATTGCAAATGCCCTATTTGAGTGTTAAAATGTAATCGGAAAATTATAAAGTTTTGGGAGGCTTGCTATGTATCTGCTTTGTAACGGTAAGGTTATTACCAGAGATGAACAAAATCCGTACTTAGATAACGGCGGTGTGCTTATTGACGGCACCAAAATTTTGGAGGTTGGTACAACCGATGAGCTTAAAGCAAAATATAAGGATGCTCAGGTTGTTGATGCCAAAGGCTTGGTTATTATGCCTGCGTTTATAAATGCTCACACTCATATTTATTCAGCACTTGCACGCGGTCTTTCCATAAACGGATATAACCCCAACAATTTCTACGAGATACTCGATGGTATGTGGTGGAATATTGACAGAAAGCTCAGCCTAAAAGCTACAAGAGCGAGTGCATATGCTACATATCTTGATTGTATCAGAAACGGCGTTACAACTATTTTTGACCACCACGCAAGCTTCTGTGAAATACCGAATTCGCTTTTTGAAATTGCTGATGTTGCAAAAGAGATGGGTGTGCGTTCCTGTCTTTGCTATGAGGTTTCCGACCGTGACGGTGAGCAAAAATGTGATGAGGCTATTAAAGAAAACGCAGATTTTATAAGGTATTGCAAGGATAACAACGATGATATGCTAAAAGCTATGTTTGGTATGCACGCATTGTTTACGATTTCGGATAAGACCTTTGAAAAATGCGTTAAGGCTAACGATAACATGACAGGTTACCATATTCATATCTGTGAGGGTACAAACGATGTGATTGACTCAAAAGAAAAGTACAATATGCTCCCTGTTGAAAGACTTTTGAAGTGGGGCATTTTGGGCGAAAAAACCATCCTTGGTCATTGTATACACGTTAGTGAGCCTGAGATGGATATAATAAAAGAACACAATACGATGGTTGTCAACAATCCGCAGTCTAATATGGGCAACGCGGTCGGTTGTTCTCCGATACTCAAAATGTATGAAAAAGGTATAATGCTCGGACTTGGTACAGATGCGTATACTCACGATATGCTTGAGAGTATGAGCTGTGCACTTACTATTCAGCGACATAATGCAGGTAAAGCTAATGTCGGCTTTAGCGAAGTTACCGATATGCTCTTTAAAAATAACCCGAAAATTTGCTCAAGATACTTTGACGGAGAACTAGGTGTTCTGAAAAAAGGTGCATCGGCTGACGTTGTTGTTATGGATTACAAGCCGTTTACTCCTTTTGATAACACTAACATCGACGGTCATATGCTCTTTGGTATGAAAGGTAGACAGTGTGTTACTACCTTTGCAAACGGCAGACTGCTTTACAAAGACAGAGAGTTTGTTGGTATAGACGAAGAAAAAATAAACGCTGAGATTTTAGAATCGGCGAAAGATTTGTGGAGAAAAATTAACGGATAAGTTTTGAGGTGACAAAATATGAGTGAAAGAATGACACCTATAAGTATAGATCAACTGCTTTTAAATATCACGCAAGAGTTTGATAAATTCGGTACTGTTTTCGGCGTTAAAAGAGCGTATAAGCACGGTGATAAAAAAGCATTTTCTATATTCAACGAAAAACTGGAAACTGTAGTAGGTCCTGCGGCCGGCCCTAATACTCAGCTTGCACAGAATATCGTAGCTTCATACTTTGCAGGAGCGAGATTTTTTGAGCTTAAAACTGTACAGACCTTGGATGGCGAGGATTTAGCGAAGTGTATAAATCGCCCGTGCATCAAAGCTGATGATGAGGGCTATAACTGCGAGTGGTCAACCGAATTAACAGTGCAACAGGCTTTTGACGAGTACGTTAAAGCATGGTGCATTTTAAAAGTTATCTCCAAGGCTTATGGTTTAGGAGAGAGCGACGGTTTTGTTTTTAATATGAGTGTTGGTTATGATTTAGAGGGCATTAAGTCGCAGAAAATCGACAGCTTTATTGAGGGACTTAAGGATTGTTCCGATACTCCTGTGTATAAAGAGTGCAAAAAAGCACTAAAAAAATACTTTTCTGACTATGTTTTAAATATAACACCAAATGTGTGCAGTAGTGTAACGCTTTCAACCCTTCATGGTTGCCCTCCTGATGAGATAGAGCGAATTGCAACTTATCTGTTAAAAGAGAAAAAGCTCAACACATTTGTTAAATGTAACCCTACTTTGTTAGGATATGAGAGTGCAAGAGAGATTTTAGACTCTATGGGTTACGATTACATAGCTTTTGATGACCATCACTTCAATGAGGATTTACAGTATGCTGATGCTGTTTCTATGTTCGCTCGTTTACAGAAGTTGGCTGATAGTGAGGGCTTGGAATTCGGTGTTAAGCTGTCTAATACTTTTCCTGTTGATGTAAAAGCGGGCGAGCTTCCAAGTGAAGAGATGTATATGAGCGGTAAGTCGTTGTTTCCGCTGACCATCGAAATGGCAAGCAGGCTTTCAAAGGAGTTTTCAGGAAAGCTTAGAATGAGCTTTTCGGGTGGTGCTGATTACTTTAATATAGACAAGCTCTATAACTGTGGTATCTGGCCTGTGACGGTTGCTACTACAATTCTTAAAACGGGCGGATATATGAGGCTTACTCAGCTTGCAGAAAAATTGTCAGGCTGTGAGCATAAGGAGTTTATATCTACTGACAGTAATGCTATTGAAAAACTTAGTGCTGATGTTCGTAAAGATAAGCATCATATAAAGCCAATTAAGCCTCTGCCTAAGCGTAAGATAGATAAAAGAGTTCCGCTGATTGACTGTTACTTTGCTCCGTGCAGTAAAGGCTGTCCGATAAATCAGGATATCCCTGAATATCTTACACTGGTTAAAAAAGGTATGCACAAAGAGGCACTTTCTGTTATTACACAGAAAAACCCTCTGCCGTTTATTACGGGCACGATTTGTGCACATCCGTGTATGAGTAAGTGTACACGTAACTTCTACGAAAGCAGTGTCAGAATAAGAGAAACTAAGCTTGAAGCAGCCAAGGGCGGTTATGATGCTTTGCTTTCTGAGATTAAGCCTGTAGCTAAGAATAGCGACAAAAAGGTTGCTGTTATCGGTGGCGGTGCGGCCGGACTTTCTGCTGCTTACTTTGTAGCGAGAGAGGGAATAGAGGTAACCGTTTTCGAGCGTGATGAGCACTTAGGTGGAATAGTTCGAAATGTTATCCCTGAGTTTAGAATTTCAGAAGAATCGATAAATAACGATATCGAGCTTATTAAAGCTATGGGTGTTGATGTTCGCACAAACACAGTTGCTCCAAGTGTTGAAAAACTTAAGGCAGACGGCTATACTCATATCCTGTTTGCTGTTGGTGCGTATAAATCTCAGAGCTTGAATCTCGGAGAAAATGAGCTTGATGTAATTGAGCTTTTAAAGAAGCTGAGAAAAGGTGAAAGCTTAAATTTAGGCAAAAATGTAGCCGTTGTCGGTGGCGGTAACACTGCTATGGATGCCGCCAGAGCTCTCAAGCGTGTTGACAAGGTTGACAATGTTTACATCGTTTACAGAAGAACAAAACGCTATATGCCTGCTGATGAGCACGAGCTTGAGTTTGCACTTAATGATGGTGTTGAATTTATTGAGCTTGTATCCCCTGTGACACATAAAAATGGTGTGCTTTACTGTAAAAAAATGGAGCTTAGCTTGCCTGATAACAGCGGTCGCAGAAGCGTTATTGAAACCGACGAGGTCGTGCCTGTGTTTGTTGATACCGTTATTTCAGCCATTGGTCAGAGAATTGATACTACTGTATTCGAAGAAAACGGCATCGAGATAGTTGATAATAAAGTTCCTTTTAAAACTAATATTGAGGGCGTTTACACAGCAGGTGACTGCTTACGTGGCCCTTGTACGGTGGTTGAATGTATAGCTGATGCACAGAAGTTTGCTGACATTGTAACAGGTAAGAAGCATATTATGAATATACCGCTTGAAGCGTTTACTGCTCCTGAAAAAGCTATCAAAAAGAAGGGTAACTTGTGCGACTCTTGTAGTGGTGTATATGAAGCTGACAGATGTCTTAACTGCTCGACAGTTTGCGAGAACTGCGTTGACGTTTGTCCTAACCGAGCTAATGTTGTTATTACCCTTCCTGATACTCGCAGAGAAATTTTGCACGTTGACAGAATGTGCAACGAGTGCGGTAATTGTATGAGCTTTTGCCCGTATGACAGTGCTCCATATAAGGAAAAGTTTACACTGTTTAATACCGAAGAGGATTTTGTTGACAGTGAAAATATGGGCTTCTTAGTCCTCTCTAACGATATGGTCAGAGTGCGACTTGATACAGTTAAAGATTATAAGCTAAGTGAGCTTAATGTTTTAGGTAAGGATTTAGAAAGCCTTATCAAAACCGTGATGAACGATTATAAATATCTGTACTGATGTGGAGATGAGTTTATTGAATATACTTTTACGCGGTGGCACGGTTGTGTCAGGTGTTAATGCTAAAAAACAGGA
Organism: Ruminococcus sp.; assembly: GCA_017473955.1. GTDB lineage: Bacteria > Bacillota > Clostridia > Oscillospirales > Acutalibacteraceae > Ruminococcoides. Next base: position 7,408 of record JAFUIK010000045.1, read on the forward strand.
TGTGCTGATTAGCGGTTCAAAAATCGTTAAAGTGGGCAAATTCATAAACGACAAAGATGCTAAGGTTGTTGATGTTTCGGGTAAACTGATTTTCCCAGGCTTTATTGATGCACACACTCACTTCGATTTAGAAGTATCTGACACTGTTACTGCTGACGATTTCGAGTCGGGTACAAAGGCGGCTGTGTGTGGCGGTACTACAACTATTATTGACTTTGCTACTCAAAATAAGGGGGAAAGTTTAAGTCAGGCACTAAACAACTGGCATTTAAAGGCTTTTGCTAAGTCAAGTTGTGATTACGCTTTTCATATGGCTGTGTCAGATTTTAACGATAATATAAAGGAAGAGCTTCCTGCTATGTTTGAGCAGGGTGTGAGCTCATTTAAAGCGTATATGACCTACGACGCTATGATGCTGTCCGACGAAGAGCTGTTTTCGCTTTTATATTCGCTTAAAGAGCAAGGCGGAATTCTTGGTGTTCACTGCGAAAATCACGGTATCATTAAATCTCTTACTCAAAAGCATAAAAATGACGGCACATTGTCAGTCGGCAATCATCCAAAGGTTAGACCTAGTGCTGTCGAAGCTGAGGCTATCAGCAGACTTCTTTCAATCGCTATGGTGGTTGATGTGCCTGTGGTTATTGTGCATTTGAGCTCAAAAGACGGCTTAGAGATGGTTGAGCACTATAGAGAAAAGGGGTGCAAGGTTTACGTTGAAACCTGCCCTCAGTATTTACTGCTTGATGATTCTCGTTATGAGCTTAGCGGTTTAGAGGGAGCAAAATATGTTTGCTCACCGCCTTTACGCAAAAAAGAGGACTCTAAAGCATTGTGGAAAGCGATTAAGTTGGGGCAAGTTCAGACTGTTGCTACTGACCATTGCTCGTTTACTTTGGAGCAAAAAAGCGTAGGCTTAGAGGATTTTTCAAAAATGCCTAACGGACTACCTAGCGTTGAAACAAGAGGTATACTCCTATATACATATGGTGTGTGCAAAAAGCGTATAAGCATTGAGCAGATGTGCAAGGTGCTGTGTGAAAATCCTGCAAAGCTTTACGGAATGTATCCTAAAAAAGGAGTTATAAAAGCTGGCAGTGACGCTGATATTGTTGTGCTCGACCCAAAAGCTGACGGTTTTATTACCAAGAACACTCACCACAGTAAGGCGGGCTACACCCCGTATGAGGGTGTTCGCACCAAGGGTAAGGTGGTTACGGTTTATCTCCGCGGTAAAAAGGTTGTCGAAAACGGCGAGCTTGTAATCGAAAATAAGGGTAAGTACGTCAAGCGTGATAAAAATATTCTGGACTTAATATAATAGCGTATATACGACAAAAGCACCGATTTTGCATCGGTGCTTTCTTTATTTCAGAGTTTATTAAATTAAATCAACTTTTAATTAGGTTAACCTTTCCGATGAGCTCATAGCCAGCTTTCTTGAAAGCTTTGACGGCACTTATGTTACCGTCGTTTGTGTACAGCATAATTGAGTTGCCGTTTTTAGAGTGCATAACAGAACTTGTGTTTGTGACGATGGTAGCGTAACCTTTGTTTCGTTCACTGAGTTTAGTGGCAACTGAACGAATGCTAGATAGCTCGTCGCTGTCGTTTCTGATAACACAGACAGATAATAACTGCGAGTTTTTCAATAACAGATAGGTGTTGTAAGAAGTATACTTCTTGACTGTTGCGTTCACCTTTTCTTCACTCCAGTGAAATTCGTCCTTAAGCTCCATATAGAAGTTGAGCAGAGCATCATAGAATTTCTTGTTGTACTTGAGCACTGTGACGGCGTTACTTTCAGGAAGCTTGTTTCCAGTAAAACGGTAGGCACCGAGGGAAAACTCGCTTTTTACCTGATAATCAAGGTCGTTACTTATCAGTGCGTACATATCGGAGAATATCTGGGTGAGGTTGGGTTTTGTGAAAAACTCAAGCCCTGCTGTATCAAATTCTCTGATAGCTTTCGCGATATTAATTACTGCATCAACATCGTTACATACATCGTCATCTGTCCATATCCACACGCTTTTACTACCCTTTTTGCGACAGATAATAACACGCTTTTTATCAGAGTAAAACTCAGCTTTGTCGCTTTGTCTTGCTCCGTCAATATAGTTAAAAACAAGTCTGTCACTGAGGTATTCAGGATTATGGAATACCTCATCGTTAGCAGAAATCATTATAATTTCAGCACTCATAACAGTTCTCCTTTATGATACTAACAAACTGATTATTTGAAGTGATATTTATTCAACTGTAATGCCGACCTTTTTGAACTCGCTTTCGAATTCTTCAAGGTCATTTTTTGAGTATACAGGTGACGGACAGTTAGCGATTGCACTTTCGATGTCCTTCAAGCCGTTGCCTGTAACAACTGAAACAACAGTTGCGTCGCTTTCGATAAGACCCTCTGCACAAAGCTTTCTGAGTCCTGCTGTAGCGGTGACACCTGCTGGCTCACCGAACACACCACATTCCTTTGCTAAGAAACGCTGAGCGTCTCTTATTTCATCGTCAGTGACATTTACTGTGATGCCGTTTGAAGCAAGAATTGCGTTGATAGCCTTGTCAGGGTTGCGTGGTACACCAACAGCAATTGAGTCAGCATAAGTGTTCTCTTCCTGCGGTGTCCAGTCGTTAGTCTTGTTAGCAGCGGCAACGTTAATCGGACAGCATCCGCTTGCCTGTACTGAGATAAGACGCGGGATTTTGTCGATAAGACCAACATTGTACATATCATAAAGACCCTTGTAAACGCCTGCGATTGTACAACCGTCGCCGACTGAAATAGCAACATAGTCAGGTGCATTGAAATTAAGCTGTTCGATAATCTCTAATGATACGGTTTTCTTGCCTTCGCTAAGATACGGGTTGATAGCGGCGTTTCTGTTGTACCAGCCGTATTTATCGATAGCTTTCTTTGATAGTTCAAAGGTTTCTTCGTATGTGCCCTTAACTGCTGTGAGGTTAGCTCCAAACATCATAAGTTGAGCGATTTTACCCTTTGGAGCACGCTCTGGAACAAAAATGTAAGTCTTTAATCCTGCTGCAGCAGCATTACCTGCAAGCGAAGAAGCCGCGTTACCTGTTGAGGAACAAGCGATAGTTGAGTAGCCTGCTTCAATAGCCTTTGTAACAGCCATCGCGGAGGCTCTGTCTTTGAGTGATGATGTAGGGTTAACGCCGTCATCCTTGATGTATAGCTTCTTGATGCCGAGCATCTTAGCTACCTTAGGAACATCATAGATAGGGGAGTTGCCGACTCTTAAACCTTTTGGGGTTGTGCTTTCTTCGATTGGAAGAAGCTCGCGATATCTCCACATAGTTTCGTCCTCGCGATTTTTGAGAACGTCTTTATTAAAAACTGTTTTGATATAATCATAGTCGTAAATTACGTCAAGTATTCCGCCACACTCGCAAGTTGTTGCATCAGCAGTAGCTTCATAAGTCTTGCCACATTTTACGCACTGTAAGTATTTAACGTTTTTCATTGCTTGCACCTATTAAAGAGCCTTTAACAGACCGACTTCTTCGTTGAACTGCTCGATAAGCACGTCAAGCTCTTCACACTGCTTATGAACCTTATCCCAAGTGTTGTCAACGTCATACCATAAAGCGTCGAGCTCTTCAACAGTTCTGCCCTGCTGTTCAACCCAAGTATAGTACTTTAAGTTGTGAACGCGCTTTCTGTCAACATATGTAAGCTCAATGAGGTTGTCTGTTTTTAAACCTAACATATGGAGCTTGTGGTCGATTTCAGCTTCTTTTAAGTTGTATTCACCGTGCATTTCGTTGAGCTCAGTGATTCTTGACTGATACATATCTGCACTGTCAGTGAGAACTGTAGCAACAACGTCGTGCTCTGTGAACTCGTAGTACTTAGCCATTTTGATACAGCAAAGGATGTTAGCGATACCTGAAATACCGAGCCAAGAAAGCTTTTTAACGAAATCTTTGTCAAGACCAAGGTCATTAATAAGGTAAGCCTTGCCGTCTTCTGTGTTGAAAAGTCTTAAGAGTCTTTGGCTGTCTTCGTCATCAATAGCGATAGCCATATCAGTGTTTTTAACGTTGTGGATGAATGGAATATGCTTGTCGCCGATACCCTCAATTCTGTGACCACCAAAGCCGTTGTTTAAGATTGTAGGACACTGAAGTGCTTCGCCAACACCGAGCTTCATTGTAGGATAGTGGTCTTTTAAGTAGTCACCACTGCTCATTGTACCCGCTGAGCCTGATGTAAAGCACGCACCTGCGAGCTTATCGCCCGGACGCTTAATAGCTTCGAATACTGTAGCTAAGCCGTGACCTGTAACGTTGTAGTGCCAAAGTGGGTTGCCCATTTCTTCAAACTGGTTGAAAATCATAACATCATCACGCTGTTTTAATTCCCAAGTTTTATCGAAAATTTCTTTAACATTTGATTCACAACCCGGTGTTGCGATGATTTCACCAGCGACAGTTTTGAGCCAGTCAAAACGCTCTTTGCTCATTTCAGCAGGCAAGATGGCGATTGAGTCGCAAGCGAGTAAGTTAGAGTTAAACGCACCGCCTCTGCAGTAGTTACCTGTTGAAGGCCATACAGCCTTGTGAACAGTTGCGTCAAACTGACCTGTTACAAGACGAGGTGCTAAACAACCGAAAGATGCACCAACCTTGTGACAGCCTGTAGGGAACCACTTGCCGACCACAGCAAAAATTCTAGCTTTAACGCCTGTTAATTCGCTTGGTAATTCGATGTAGTTAGGAACATCCTGAAACAGACCGCCTGTTTCTTTAGCTTCGTTTTTCCATGTGATTCTGAAAAGGTTAACAGGGTCTAAATCCCACAGACCTGTGTGAGAGAGCTTTTCCTTGATTTTCTCAGGAATGAGCTCAGGGTTTTGCATCTGCTTAATTGTTGGGATAATGACGTTATTTTCTCTTGCTTTCTCAATGTTGTGTTTAAGACCAACCTCGTTGATTTTAAAATCAATCATTGTAATACCTCCTGTCTGCATCAATCGTTATAGTAAAATCACCGATTTGCTGTGTTTTTCTATATAAGGTGCAGTTAAATTTTGGTTCTGTTTTTAACCATAGATATATAGTAATACAAGTGGGAGCTGATTTCAATAATTTTTTTGTTTCTAAAATTTGAATTTTTGTTTGACAGAAAGGCAAGTTGCGATATAATGTTATTAAGTAATATATACTTTTTGTGTACCATTAACAAAGTTACAATTTATAGCTATATGAAGAAAGGGGCTTATGTGATGAATTTTGATGCTATTAAAAAGGCGGCTGAATCATACGAAAAGGATATGACAAGGTTTTTGCGTGACCTTGTAAGAATTCCGAGTGAGAGTGCAGAAGAAGAGGGTGTTGTAAAACGCATTAAGGAAGAAATGGAGAAGCTCGGTTTTGATAAGGCTGAGATAGACCCTATGGGTAATGTTTTAGGCTTTATGGGTGATGGCGATAAAATCATCGCTTTTGACGGTCATATTGATACTGTAGGCTTAGGTGAGATGTCTAACTGGACTTTCGACCCATATGAGGGCTACGAAACTGACACTGAAATCGGTGGTCGTGGTACTTCTGACCAAGAGGGTGGTCTTGTGTCTGCTGTTTACGGTGCTAAAATTATGAAAGACCTTAGCTTAATTCCTGAGGGCTACAAAATTTTAGTTACAGGTACTGTTCAGGAAGAGGACTGCGACGGTCTTTGTTGGCAGTATATTCATAATGAACTGGGCATTAAGCCTGAGTTTGTGGTAATAACCGAGCCTACTGACAAGGGTATCTATCGCGGTCAGCGTGGCAGAATGGAAATCAGAGTTGAAGTTAAGGGCGTTTCCTGTCACGGCTCTGCTCCTGAGCGTGGTGACAATGCTATTTACAAAATGGCTGATATTATTACCGAAATCCGCGATTTGAACGACAGACTTCACTATGACGAATTTTTAGGCAAGGGCACAGTCACAGTTTCCCAGTCTTTCTATAACTCACCATCACGTTGTGCGGTTGCTGATATGGCGGCTGTGTCACTTGACAGACGTTTAACCGACGGCGAAACTTGGGAGTCGGCTTTAGAAGAAGTAAGAGAGCTTCCTAGTGTTAAAAAGTACGGTGCAGAGGTTACAATGTACACATACGAGCGTCCGTCTTGGACAGGGCTTGTTTACCCAACAGAATGTTACTTCCCGACTTGGGTTATTCCTGAGGAGCACCCTGCAACCTTAGCAGTAGTTGAAGCTCACAAGGGTATGTACGGTGAGCCTCGCGTTGACAAGTGGACCTTCTCGACAAATGGCGTTTCCATTATGGGTAGATATGGTATTCCTTGTATCGGCTTTGGCCCGGGTGCTGAGGCTCAGGCTCACGCTCCTAACGAGAAAACCTGGAAAGAAGACCTTGTTCGCTGTGCCGCTGTTTATGCTGCTATTCCGCTTAACTACAAAAAGTGAGGTTTAATATGAGTAAAGCTAACGATTTGATTAAACATTTGGAAAATCTCGACATTAAAAATATGTACGACAACGATTTTTTCCTTACTTGGGATAAAACAGACGATGAGTTAGATGCTGTTTTTACTGTTGCTGATGCTTTAAGAGATTTAAGAGAACGCAACATTTCTACCAAGATTTTCGACAGTGGCTTAGCTGTTTCAAACTTTAGAGACAACTCTACACGTACACGTTTTTCTTTTGCTGCAGCTTGCAATCTTTTAGGCTTAGAGGTTCAGGATTTGGACGAGGGCAAAAGCCAAATTGCTCACGGTGAAACTGTCAGAGAAACTGCGAACATGATTTCGTTTATGGCTGATGTTATCGGTATCAGAGATGATATGTATATCGGCAAGGGTCACACTTATCAAAAGGAGGTCGTCGAGTCTGTAAAAGAGGGTTATAACGAGGGCATTTTAGAGCAGAAGCCTACTTTAGTTAACCTCCAGTGTGATATTGACCATCCGACCCAATCTATGGCTGATATGCTCCATATCATTCATCAGTTCGGCGGGGTTGAGAATTTAAAGGGCAAGAAGGTTGCTATGACTTGGGCATACTCACCGTCATACGGTAAACCACTTTCAGTGCCACAGGGTGTTATCGGCCTGTTTACTCGCTTTGGTATGGACGTTGTTCTCGCTCATCCTCAGGGCTACGACGTTATGCCTGAGGTTGAAGAGGTAGCAAAGGCTAACGCAGAAAAATCAGGCGGTAGCTTTACAAAGTGTAACAGTATGGAAGAAGCTTTCAAGGATGCTGACATCGTTTATCCTAAGAGTTGGGCATCGTTTGCCGCTATGGAGAAGCGTACTAACCTGTATGGTGAGGGTGATTTCGACGGCATCAAGGAGCTTGAAAAAGAGCTTTTAGCCCAGAATGCCGAGCATAAGGATTGGGAATGTACCGAGGAAATGATGAAGCTGACAAAAGACGGTAAGGCTTTATATCTGCATTGCTTGCCTGCTGATATTACGGGTGTTTCCTGTAAAGAGGGCGAGGTTGAAGCGTCTGTATTTGACCGTTATCGTAATCCACTTTACAAAGAGGCATCATTCAAGCCGTATATTATCGCGGCTATGATTTTCCTTGCAAAGGTGAAAGACCCTGCAAAGGCTCTCAAAGAGCTTGAAGAAAAAGCGAAAGAGCGTAAAGCGTTTTAATTTTATAAGATAAAAACAAAGGAGAGCTAATCGTTAGCTCTCCTTTTTCCTTTTATATTATCTTTTCGCCTTTTACAAATTTGGCTGTTATGCCATTGAAGTCAGCGTTTAAGTAAACCGCACGCTGTAAGCGTTCAAAAACCGTAAGCTTTTGCGGATGCGGTAGTATAGAGTCGTCGATAACAACCGCATCGAATTCGTAGTCTTTCTCAAATGAACCGACCTTGCCGAAAAACTCTCCGCCACCTTTTGATGCAAGAAAAAACACTTCGTTAAATGTGACAGGCTTTGCTGTGTTATCAATTAGTCGGTAGTATAGCTTTGACATTTGTACGGTATCTGCGATTGTTCTGAAAAGCGACTCGCTGTGACCTCCTGCTACGTCAGTACCTAAGCCGACTTTTAAATCCATTTCAAGATAACGCCTTATCGGTGCGATGCCTGAGCTTAAATTTGTGTTAGATGCAGGGCAATGTGCGACAAACACTCCGTTTTTCTTCATAAGCTCTGCTTCATCTTTGGTTGAATATACGCAATGAGCCATAATGGTTTTTGCTTCTTTTCCGAAAAGCCCGAATTTATCATAAGCATCTCCGTAGCTTTTCGACTTAGGACAAAGCTCTTGGACCCATTTTATTTCGTCTTTATTTTCGCTTAAATGAGATTGTACAGGTAGCTTGTATTCACGCTGAATGTCAGCGAGTTTTTTCATCAGCTCGTCTGAACACGATGGGATGAATCGCGGAGTTAAAATAGGGTAGGTGCTTTTATATTTATCTGCGGTATCTAAAACCCAGCTAACAGTATCATCTGCTGACCTTTGAGCTGAGCTTTCACACAGGTTGTCAGGACAGTTGCGGTCCATATTAACTTTGCCTACATAAGTTTCTAGGCCCGTTTCATCCATTAAATCCATCAAAATTTTTGTAGCATCCTTGTGTAAGGTTGCAAAAATACACGCTCTTGTTGTGACGCTGTTTTTAAGTGAATTGGCAAATATAGAGTAAGCTCTTTTTGCATAGTCATTATCGGAATACTTTGTTTCTTCCATAAAAGCGGAGTTGTTGAGCCAGTCCAAAAGCTCCGCGTCCATATTAAGCGAACGAAAAGCGAACTGCGGTGCGTGGATGTGTAGGTCGGAAAGTCCGGGGATAACGAGCTTATCTGTATAATCGAACAGCTCATATTCGCAGAATTCTGACGGAAGTTCTTCATATACCCCTTTGCACAAAGAATTCTCGCACACAAGGTAACTGTCTTTTAATGTGATAAGGTTATCCTTGTTTTTGCTGTAACAGATGTCACCTTTTATAACAAAGCTTTTCATAAAATCACCTCGCAGGTTAAAGCATTTTTGCTACGTTTAGATTTTACAATATGAGTTTTTAGTTATTTTTCTGTAATAGCAATATAATGTTTCGGTTTCGTTAATTTGTACTCGTGGTTTATAGGCAAAAGGTCAAATAATGTAGGAATTGCATATATAAAGAGGACTTTTTTATAAATTTTTTAGTTTTTTTTCTTCAAAAATATTGTCAATCATATTCAATGAATGTATAATTGTTGTGTTAGAAACCTATCTTTTGGTAGGCTAACTTTAGATTTCCGAACGGAAATATTTTTAAGGAGGAGATTTCCAATGAAAAAGTTAATCGCACTTATCCTTGCTATCCTTATGGTAGCATCTCTTGCTGCTTGTGGCGGTACTGACACTGCTACAAAGGACGAAGCAGGCACATCTTCTGATTTCAAGATGGGCGTTATCCTCGTAGGTGACGAGAACGAGGGCTATACATACGCTCACATTGAGGGTATTAAAGAAGCTGCTGCAGCTTTAGGCCTTGCTGATGATCAGATTATCTGGAAGTATACAATCCCAGAAGACGAGACTTGCTACGACACAGCTGCTGACCTTGCTGACCAGGGTTGCGACCTCGTTATTTCTAACTCTTACGGCCACCAGTCTCATATGCAGCAGGCTGCTACTGAGTTCCCAGAGGTTACATTCATCGCTATGACAGGTGACACAGCTAAGGCTTCAGGTCTTCCTAACTTCTGTAACGCATTCACAGCTGTTTACGAGTCAAGATTCGTATCCGGTGTTGTTGCAGGTATGAAGATTAAAGAACTTGTTGACGCTGGCAAGCTTGAGGATGACAACTTTGATGCTGACGGCAATGTTAAGGTTGGTTATGTAGGTGCATATCCATACGCTGAGGTTAAGTCAGGCTACACAGCTTTCTTCCTCGGTATCAAGTCAGTTTATGACAAGGTTTCAATGAGCGTTCAGTTCACAAACTCTTGGTTCGACCTCACAAAAGAGGGTGAAACAGCTAACCAGCTTCTTTCACAGGGTTGCGTTATCATTTGTCAGCACGCTGACTCAACAGGTGCTCCATCTGCTGTTCAGGCTGCTTTAGAGAAGGGCGACGTTTGCTATTCTGTTGGTTACAACATTGATATGCTCGAGGTTGCTCCTGACGCTGCTTTAACATCAGCTACAAACGTTTGGTCAGTTTACTATAAGGAAGCTATCGGTGCCGCTATGAACGGCGAAGCTGTTCCTACAAACTGGGCAGAGGGTTACGCTAAGGAAGCTGTTGCTATCACTCCACTCGGCGAGTCATGTGCAGAAGGCACACAGGAGAAGGTTGATGAAGTTATTGCTGCTATCAAGGCAGGCGAGCTTCACGTATTCGATATTGAAACATTCACAGTAGGCGGTAAGAAGGTTGAGTCTGCATTTGCTACAGATACAGATGGTGACTTCGTTCCTGATGCTGACGAGGCTGTATTTGATGGTTACTTCCACGAGTCATACTTCCAGTCAGCTCCATGTTTTGCTCTCGATATCGACGGCATCACACTTCTTAACTAATAATTAATTTAGTTTAAGTTCATAGGGGAAGCCGAGTTTTTCGGCTTCCCTAAACTTGTTTAATATACCCCCTAACTTTAGGTAAAACACAACTGCCCGCATAAGCAATGTCAAGGTTTTGGCATTGCGAGATACAAAAATTTTCGGACCGTTGTGTTTTATTTAAACTCAATTATAGAGGAGGATGTGTAGTGCAAAACAACATTGCTGTTAAGCTACAGGACATTACCAAAACCTTTGGTAAACAGGTTGTTGCTAATAAGGACGTTACGCTCGATATAAGAAAGGGCGAGATTTTGTCACTTCTTGGTGAGAACGGTTCAGGAAAAACAACGTTGATGAATATGCTCGCGGGTATTTACTTCCCTGACAGTGGTCATATTTTTATGGATACTGACGGTGAGGGCTTAAAGGAAGTTTCTATCTGCTCTCCTAAGGATGCTTACGCTCTTGGTATTGGTATGATTCACCAGCATTTTAAGTTAGTTGATGTTTTTACCGCTACCGAAAATGTTGCTCTCGGTCTTGATAAGAGCATCGCGTTCAACAAAAAGCAAATTGCTCAAGATATTAAGGCTATCTGTGATAAGTACGGCTTTAAGGTGGAAGCTGATAAAAAGGTTTACAATATGAGCGTTTCCGAAAAGCAGACCTTGGAAATTGTCAAAGCACTGTACAGAGGTGCTAACATCCTGATATTGGACGAGCCTACTGCGGTGCTTACTCCTCAGGAAACCGATATGCTCTTTGACGTTATGCGTAATATGAAAGCGGACGGAAAGTCTATCATCATCATTACTCATAAATTAAACGAGGTGCTTGAAATCTCCGATAGAGTTTCAATTCTTCGAAAAGGCGAATATGTCGGCACTGTTGACACAGCAGATGCAACGGTGAGCTCACTTACTGAAATGATGGTAGGTCAGAAGGTTACGCTCGAAATCGACAGAAAAGAGCCTAAGGATATTAAAGAACGCTTGGTTGTTAAAAACCTCACTTGTGTTAATAAATACGGTGTAAAAGCTCTAGATAATGTTAGCTTTACCGCATACGGCGGTGAAATACTCGGTATCGCGGGTATTTCGGGAAGCGGACAAAAGGAGCTTTTGGAAGCTATTGCAGGCTTACAGGATACGGTTGAAAACAGCTCTATTGAGTATATCGCACCTGAAGCTAATACACCGTCACAGCTTATCGGCAAAACCGCTTTGCAGATTAAGAATATGGGTGTTGCACTTTCGTTCGTACCTGAGGACAGACTCGGTATGGGTCTTGTTGGTACAATGGGTATGTCAGACAATATGATGCTTCGTTCTTACAGAAAGGGCTTCATTTTTACTGAACGTAAAGGTCCTAAGAGCCTTGCTCAGAAGGTTAAAGATGACCTCGAGGTTGTCACACCTAGTATAACTACTCCTGTAAGAAAGCTGTCGGGCGGTAATGTACAGAAGGTTCTTGTTGGTCGAGAGATTGCGGCTGAGCCTACAGTTTTAATGACAGCTTACGCTGTTCGTGGCTTAGACGTTAACACATCATATACTATCTACGGACTTTTAAACGAGCAGAAGGAAAAAGGTGTTGCCGTTATTTATGTCGGCGAGGATTTGGATGTGCTTTTGGCTCTTTCTGACCGCATTATGGTGCTGTGTGACGGAAAGCTCAACGGCATTGTTGATGCGAGAACTACTACTAAAGAAGAAATCGGTCTTCTTATGACACATTTAAGAGAGGAGGAGAACGATAATGGCTAATGTTGCTGTGCATAAAAGAGAACCGCTTGTTCGTATAGCAAAGCGTGATTCAATGCCTCTGTGGCAATCCATACTCATAAGAGTTCTTTCTATCGTGCTTGCCCTTGTGGTTTGCGGTGTTATCATTTATATGCTCATTAAGGTTAACCCTCTTGAGGTTTACAAATCTATGGTTGAGGGTGCTTTTGGTGCCTTTAAAGAGGACTACAAATTCTTTAATCGCAGAACGTGGATTACTATCCGCGACACTATGATGCTCCTTTGTATCGCTGTTGGTCTTGCTCCTGCGTTTAAGATGCGTTTCTGGAACATCGGTGCTGAGGGTCAGATTTTAGTCGGCGGTATTGCTACAGCCGCTTGTATGATTTATCTAAAAAATCTTCCTCCTGTGCTTTTGTTTATTTGTATGATTGGTGCCAGCTTGCTTGCTGGTGCGTTATGGTCGCTTTTGCCAGCTATTTTCAAGGCTAAGTGGAACACTAACGAAACCTTGTTCACTCTTATGATGAACTACGTAGCTATTCAGCTCACATCATTCTTTGTCGCTTTGTGGGAAAATCCTTTTGGTTCAAACACTGTCGGTATTATTAACCCGACAGGCAAAGAGGGTTGGTTCCCTCCTGTGTTTGGTCTTGATTACCTGATGAATGTTATAGTTGTTATGACTATCACAGTGGGTATGTTCATTTACCTTAAGTATTCAAAGCAGGGTTACGAAATTTCTGTTGTAGGTGACTCCGAGAACACTGCTCGATATGCAGGTATCAACGTTAAAAAGGTAATCATCCGCACAATGCTCATTTCAGGTGCTATTTGCGGTCTGTCAGGCTTTGTTGCCGTGTCTGGTGCGTCACACACAATTTCAGTTAATACAGCAGGCGGTAAGGGCTTTACAGCTATCATCGTTGCTTGGCTTGCAAAGTTTAATACATTCACAATGATTTTGATTTCTCTGCTCCTTGTTTTCCTTGATAAGGGTGCTATCGAAATTGCTTCAAAATACGACCTCAACGATTACGTTGCGAGTATGATTACAGGTATTATTCTGTTCTTCATTTTAGGTAGCGAGTTCTTTGTTAACTACCGTATGATTTTCAGAAGCAAGGAAAAGGAGGTACAGTAATATGGGTAATATGAATACATTATTGCAGTTATTACAGTCTTCCATTGCTTTCGGTACAATTATTATGTTCGGTGCTGTTGGTGAGATTATCACCGAGAAAGCTGGTAACTTAAACCTCGGTATCCCCGGTGTTATGTACCTCGGTGCGATATCAAGCTTGGTTGGTGTTTTCTTCTACGAAAAGAACGTTGCCGACCCTAACCCGTTTGTGTGTGCTGTTATCGCTATTCTTTGTGCGTTTTTAGCAGCAGCTCTGGGTGGTCTTTTGTTCAGCTTTTTGACTATTACTTTAAGAGCTAATCAGAATGTAACAGGTCTTACGCTGACTATTTTTGGTTCGGGTGTAGCAAACTTCTTTGGCGGATTGTTAAACGGCTTTTCAGGCGGCGTTGGTCAGATTCGTGTTGAGACAACCTCTAAAGTATTTATGGCGAAAATCCCGTTTTTATCCGAACTCGGTGTAGTCGGTAAGTTGCTTTTCTCTTATGGTTGGCTTGTTTATGTTGCTATTATTATTGCTGTGTTATCTCAGTGGTTCTTTAATAAAACACGCACAGGTCTTAATCTTCGAGCTGTCGGTGAGAACCCTGCTACAGCAGATGCCGCAGGTATTAACGTTACACTTTATCGTTACCTTGCAACCTGCATCGGCACTGGTATCGCAGGCTTGGGCGGTCTTTACTATGTTATGGACTACACAAAGGGTACTTGGGCAAATGACGGTACTATTGAGAACCTCGGCTGGCTTGCTGTTGCTCTTGTTATCTTTGCTATCTGGCGTCCTAAGAACGCTATCTGGGGTGCATATCTGTTTGGTCTTTTATTCTGGCTTTACTTGTATGTTCCGGGTCTTGATAGAAAAACAAATGAACTTTTCAATATGCTCCCATATGTTGTCACAATTATCGTGCTTGTTTTCACATCCTTCAGAAAGAAGAGGGAAAACCAGCCTCCGAACGCGTTGGGCCTTGCGTATTTCAGAGAAGAGAGATAAATTTATATTGCACACTAAAATCCCTTGCTTTTTGCAGGGGATTTTTTTATACTTAATTTGTTATTCTTTTAGTTTAGGTGATATTATGGCATTGTTACTTAGAAACGTTAACTACGCGGTGTCGTGTGATAAAACCGACACAGTGTATGAGGGCGTGGATATTTTTATAAAAGACGGCAAAATTGAGGCAATTGGAATTGACCTTGATGTTGGTGCCGAGCGTGTAATTAATTGCACTGATATGATATGTTATCCGGGGTTAGTTAACACTCACCACCATTTGTATCAGGTGTTTTCGCGTAATATTCCGAGTGTGCAGAATATGGAGCTGTTCCCTTGGCTTAAATCGCTTTACGGTGTGTGGAAAAACCTTGACAACGATGTTGTGTATTTAAGCTCACAATGCGGTATGACGGAGCTGATGAAAAACGGTTGTACTACATGTTTTGACCACCATTATGTGTTCCCGCAGGGAGGTTCGTTGTCGCTGTTAGAGAGCCAGCTTGAAGCAGCTAAAGAGCTTAATATCAGGATGTATATGTCGCGTGGCAGTATGAATCTGTCACAAAAAGACGGGGGCTTACCGCCTGACAGTGTTGTTCAAAATACAGCAGAGATACTCAAAGACAGTGAGCAAGCTATTGAAAAATACCACGATGCATCTTTTGGTTCTATGAATATGCTCGCTCTAGCTCCTTGTTCGCCATTTTCGGCAAGCTCTGACTTATACAGAGAAAGTGCAATCTTAGCCAGACAGTATGGTGTCAGGCTTCATACACATTTGTGTGAAACTCTGGATGAGGAAAACTACACTTTGGAAAAATTTAAAATGCGACCGCTTGAATATATGCAGTCTTTAGGCTTTATCGGTGAAGATGTGTGGTATGCTCACGGAATTCATTTTTATGATGCTGAGGTTACTACTCTAGCAAAAACAGGCACAGGTGTTGCACATTGCCCTGTGTCGAATATGAAGCTAAGCTCGGGAGTTGCGAAAATTCCTCAGATGCTTAAAAAAGGGGTAAAGGTTGGTTTAGCGGTTGACGGCAGTGCATCAAACGACGGCTCGAATATGTTAGAAGAAATAAGGGTTGCTTATTTACTCTCGCGTCTTACCTACGGCAGTGAGGGGTTAACTCCGTATCAGGTACTGAAAATAGCAACAGTTGGTTCAGCACAGGTTTTAGGCAGAGATGACATAGGCTCTATCGAAGTAGGAAAATGTGCCGATATGTTTCTTGTTGATAAACGAAGAGTAGAGCTTGTAGGTGCAACATTTGACCCTAAGTCAATGCTTGCGACAGTGGGCTTAAAGGGTGCTGTGGACTACACAATAGTAAATGGCAAGATAACTGTCGAAAAAGGCAGATGTGTTACCATTGACGAAGAAAAGCTTTATGAAAAAGCTGATAAAAAAGTTAAGGAATATCTCAGCGATTTGCTGTAAATAGAAACGAGCCTACCAAATGGTAAGCTCGTTTTTCTTATTCAAAGCTGAAAGTATAAACAGCATCTTTATCTGTGTAGTGTTCGTTCGGTACGAAAAGCATAGTTTTGTCGGTAAGGTTATAAACAGCGGAATGTACCGTGCAACCGTTGCCGTCATCATTTTCCCAATTTCTTCTGCCTACAATTGAAAGTATGTCCATAGCGGCGTTTTCGTCTTTTACAACGCCGTTTGTTTTGTTAAGCTCTTCGTAAATTCTTTCATAGCGGTCAAAGCCTTTTTTATCTTCGCTCTTAGAGTCCTTGTAGTAATCAGGCTGGAGAACAAAATTTGTGATATTCTGTTTTTTATTCAAAGGGTGCTTTTTTATCTGAATTGATTTATGTGTTGACATTTTAAAACGGCTGATATATAATACGAGAAGTTGAAAATTCAACATCTTTACAGAAAGGGTTGTTATTATGATAGACAGATTCGAGAAATTTTCCTATGTAATTTTTGAAATCACCCGTTACTGGCATAAGCTCGCCAGTGAAGAAATGGCTAAATATGACCTTAAAGGTCCACACGCTACTTATCTAACGACCCTGTACCGTTTTGATGACGGTATCACAGCACCACAGCTTTCTGAGCTGTGTGGTAAAGACAAGGCTGACGTATCCCGTATGATGTCTATTATGGAGAAAAAAGGCTTGGTTATTAAGGAGTCTGTTGGCAAGAATATGTACAGAGGATTGCTTAAGCTTACCGACGAAGGAAAGCGTGCCGCTGAGCACGTCAGAAAGCGTGCGGCTCTCGCTGTTGAATTATCGAGCAAAGGCTTAAGCGAAGCAGACAGAGAAACCTTTTACAATGCACTAGACCTTATTTCTTCAAATATGCGTTCGCTTTGCGAGGATGGTCTGCCGTCATAACATACCTAAAAAGGAGAATATTATGAGCGTAAGAATTATCGTGGACAGCACAACCGACCTTATTCCATCTGTTAAAGAAAAAGTCGAAACAGTACCGCTTACCGTGCGTTTTGGTGATGAGGAGTTCATTGATGGTGTAACCATTGACCATAAAATGTTTTACGAAAAGCTTATTGAGAGCGATGTTATCCCAACCACCAGTCAAGCAACACCAAGTGCTTTTGTACCATACTTTGATAAGATTAAAGAGAACGGTGATACCGCTGTTGTCATTACTGTTTCTAGTAAGCTTTCGGGCACTTACCAGAGTGCGTGTATAGCAGCAGAAGATTATGATAATATTTATGTTGTGGACAGCGGAAGCGTTACTATCGGTGCAGGCATTTTAGTTGAATATGCTCTGTCACTTTCAGACAGCGGACTTTCAGCTGAAGAAATCGCTGATAAGCTCGAAGAAAAAAAGGACTCCGTTATCATTGTCGCAATGCTCGATACTTTAGAGTATCTCAAAAAGGGCGGACGAATTTCAGCAGCAGTTGCTTTCGCAGGCGGTGTGCTTAATATCAAGCCTGTTGTTTCTGTTGAGAAGGGCGAGATTAAGATGCTCGGCAAAGCCAGAGGCTCAAAGCAGGGCAACAATCTTCTTGTTCAAGAAATCCAGAAAGCCGGCGGTGTTGACTTTGATAGACCACTGCTTTTAGGCTACACAGGTCTTACCGACACACTTTTAAAGAAGTATGTTGAAGACAGTAAGGCTTTGTGGGCACACGCTAAGAGTGGGCTTAATTCGTCGGTTATCGGCTCTGTTATCGGCACTCACGTTGGTCCCGGAGCAGTAGCGGTAGCATTTTTTAAGAATAATTGATATACTTAGTACCTCGATTTTTATCGGGGTATTTTTATTTTTCAGTGAACCTTTCATAGCTTTAGTTAATCTAATATACAGAATGAATTCATTCCTATTCTTTTAGAAAGGGAGATACATATGAAAGATAGACTTCAAAACGCTTTTAAAGAAACACCTGAGCGATTTGCTTATGCTGTCGAAAATGCATTAATTGAAGCAAGGCAACAATCAAAAAGGAAGAAAATTAGCGTTCCGTTTAAGATAGTTATAGCGGTGGTTCTTATTTTTGCTGTGTTACCGAGTACTGTTTTTGGTGCGGTAAAAATATGTGGAGCTTTAGCACAAAAGGTCGGGAATTTTGGCCTTGCTATAGGTATTAGCATAAACGAAGATGCTCCAAAATACGTCAAGATGAACATAGATGTTCCCAAAGGCTTTAGAGAACAGCCGAATACAGGCGGGTTGAAATTTGAGCGTGACAGCGAAGAATGGGTCTTTGGATTTACAATTTTACCGATGAGGTTTTATGAGAATGTGCATTACACTTTGCTGGAGACAGATGTTAAGGAGTATAACGAAATAACTATATCTTCCCGTCCGTCGTATGAGCTTATAGGAACAGAGAACTATCATGGATTAAGACGCTACTTTGTGTGGTACGAAGAAGCAAATGTACTGGTGCTTATTTACCGCGGTGATACTGTTACTGACAGCGAGCTTGAGGCTTTTGTTGACTCAATAAGCTTTACACAAGGCAGCGAAAATGACCACGACAGTTTTTTTGAGCCTGAAAGGGCAGAGAATGAACCTGACGATTTTGCGAGCTACAATTACGAGTATGTATTCGAAGAAATACAAAGAGATACTGAAATAACATTTTTAGGCTTTAATGAAGACACAGGTGAAAGTGAGCTTCAGGTAAAATCAAAAATAACCGATATTCGTATCACTGATAATATAAAAGGTTTTGACGAAAGCGATATAAACCCTATGTATCAGTCTGAAAAGATAGCTGATAGCAATGGTGTGCTTCTGCCTAAGGTCGTCGAAGTATGGCAATATGGGGATGGTGTTAACAGTGAAACCAAGATGCTCAGTGCAGAGAGTAAGGAACAAAAGCTTGTATTGGTTGACATAGAATATACTAATACTACTGATAAAGAAGTGAGTATTTATATTCCTCACAGGCTCGAAACCTTGACTATGGATGAATATGGCAACTATAATTTTGCTGTAGAAATTGACAAATTTCAGGATATTTTAGCAAAAGAATACTGTGACGGCGAAATTTTCTATATGAGTTCGCATGGTAGTAATGACAAGGGATTCTATGTACCAAAGCTTTTACCGAATGAAACAAGGACTATTACTATAGGTTTTCGTTGTATCGAGGAGCAGCTAAATAACGCTTATCTTGTTTTTGACCCGATAACAGATGGAGTGCTTGTTCCTGACTATTCTGACAGAGCTAACACACGCTTGATTATTAAGGTACAGTAATTATGGATATAAATAAATTTGAACAGCTTGTGAGGGCATCAACGGACACTCTGTACAGAGTGTCAATGTCGATGCTGAAAAACGAGCACGACGCACAGGATGCCGTAAGTGAAGCAATACTCAAAGCGTACGAAAACCTGCATAAACTCAGAAAAGAGGAGTATTTCAAAACGTGGCTTGTACGCATACTGATAAACGAGTGTAAACTTATACTTAGAAAATCTGACAGAATTATCTCTAATGCAAATGAAAAAATACCCGAGATAACTAGCAGGGATAATCCGTACTTGAGTGTTGAAGTGGGCGAAGCAATTAACAGCCTGCCCGAAAAAATCAGACTGGTTATTGTGATGTTTTATGTCGAGGATTACTCGATTAAAGATATTAAACGAGTACTCAATATCCCCGAGGGTACTGTTAAAAGCAGACTTTCTAAGGGCAGAGCACTATTAAAGGAACAACTCCTATAGATAACAACAAACCCCCGATTGAATAATCGGGGGTTGATTTGTGGTGTTTATTGAACTGAATATAGCATATCACCGTAGGAAGGATATGGCCAGTACTCGGATGACATATCGTTTTCCATTGTGTCGCCGACAACGCGGAGCTTATTCATTGCTGACAATACATAATCTCTGTAATACTCAGCAAGAGTGAGCGGATTGCTCTTGTAGTTTTTAGCGATAGCGAGTTTTTCCTCAAGCTCATCAGTAAGAACAGCAAATTTGCAAAGCAATTCGGACATTTCAGTAAGAAGTTTTTCTTCTGCTTCGGTTTTGATAAGTGAAGACACAGCCTTTTTATTAATTATAGTTTGTGCCAACTCTCCCGTGAACTTAGATACAGCAGGGAAGATGTCTTTCTTTGCCATATTAATCATAGTCTGGGCTTCAATCGCGATAACCTTAGAGTAGTTTTCAAGCAGAATTTCGTATCTTGCTCTTACTTCTTTCTCGCCGTATATGTGGTTTCTTTCAAAGAGCTCAATGTTCTTTTTATCAACAAAGTGCTTTAAAGCTTCAGGTGTGTTTCTTAGATTAAGAAGTCCTCTGCGTTTAGCTTCCTCGACCCACTCATCGGTGTAGCCGTCACCGTTGAAGATGATACGCTTGTGTTCTCTGAAAGTATGCTTGATAAGACGTCTGCAGGCTGATTCGAAGTTTTCTGCTTTTTCTAAAGTATCAGCAAACTGGGAAAGAACATCTGCAACAATTGTGTTGAGCATAATGTTCGGACAGGAAATGCTGATTGATGAACCTAAAGAACGGAACTCAAATTTGTTACCTGTGAATGCAAACGGCGAAGTGCGGTTGCGGTCAGAGTTATCCTTTTTGAAGTCAGGCATAGACTCAACGCCTGTTTCCATAAGCACTCGGCCGTGGGATTCGTATTCTTCGTTATTAATAATAGCGTCAACAACGGCTTCCAAATCGTCGCCCAAGTACATTGAAATAATAGCAGGCGGAGCTTCGCTTGAGCCCAAACGGTGGTCATTACCTGCAGTTGCAACAGAAATTCTGAGCAAATCCTGATGTTCGTCAACAGCCTTGATGACTGCCGCAAGGAAAAGTAAAAACTGTGTGTTTTCTTCAGGCTTTTTGCCGGGTTTTAAAAGGTTTTCGCCTGTGTTTGTTGAGAGTGACCAGTTGTTGTGCTTACCTGAACCATTGACATCAGCAAACGGCTTTTCGTGGAGTAAACAAGACATACCGTGCTTTCTGGCAATTGTCTTCATAGTTTCCATTGTAAGCTGGTTCTGGTCAGTTGCAATGTTTGTTGTAGTGAATACAGGAGCAAGCTCGTGCTGTGACGGAGCAACCTCGTTGTGCTTTGTTTTTGAGTAAATTCCAAGTCGCCAAAGCTGTTCGTCCAGTTCTTTCATAAAGAGAGAGACTCGGTTTTTGATAGCACCGAAATAGTGGTCCTCAAGCTCCTGACCTTTTGTTGCTCTTGCACCGAAAAGTGTGCGGCCTGTGTATTTTAAGTCCTTACGCTTATCGTACATTTTGCGGTCAATAAGGAAGTATTCCTGTTCAGCACCAACATTTGCTGTAACTCGTGTTACATCGTCTTTGCCGAAAAGCTTTAAAATTCTCAGAGCCTCGTTGCTTACTCTGTCCATTGAACGCAATAGCGGAGTTTTCTTGTCGAGAACCTCGCCTGTGTATGACATAAACGCTGTTGGAATGTACAACGAGCTGTCCTTTACAAAAGCGTATGATGTAGGGTCCCACGCTGTGTAGCCTCTTGCTTCGAATGTTGCTCTTATTCCGCCGTTAGGGAAAGATGATGCGTCACTTTCGCCTTTTGCTAAAGCCTTGCCCGAAAATTCCATAATAACCTTGCCGTCTTTATCAGGAGTCAAAAAGCTATCGTGCTTTTCGGCTGTAATACCTGTCATTGGCTGGAACCAGTGGGTGTAATGTGTGCAACCTTTTTCGATTGCCCATTCTTTCATAGCTTCTGCAACGATGTTAGCAACGTTGATATCAAGTGACTCGCCATTTTGAATTGTTGCTTTTAAGGCTTCGTATGTGTCTTTTGGCAGACGCTCTTTCATAACCTGTTCGTTAAAAACGTCTATGCCGAAAATGCTCGGGACATCTATCATAGTGCTCTCCTCAAAATGTAAAATATTGTAGAAAAATATAGCAAAAGTATAGTCTTTGACACGGTTTTTGTCAAGCAGTTAAAGAGTTAAAAACACCGTGCAAAATTGCCATCATAATGCAAATAGGTTGTAAAATAACACGCTGTATGTTATACTTTCCATATATTGTTATGCAGGAAAGGTGATACAAATGTTGAAATTCACAAAAATGCACGGAATCGGTAATGATTACGTATATATAAACGCAATTGAACAAAAAATTGATGACCCAAACGCACTGGCTAAAAAACTTTCTGACAGACGTTTTTCTATCGGCGGTGACGGAGTTATCCTCATTTGTCCTAGTGACATTGCAGATGCAAAAATGCGTATGTTCAACGCTGACGGCAGTGAAGGCAAAATGTGCGGTAACGGTGTAAGATGTGTCGGTAAGTATGTTTACGATAATTTGCTTGAAGACAAGTCAAAAGACACTGTTTCTATAGAAACCTTGAGCGGTATTAAAACTATGAAAATTACTGCAGTTGACGGCAAGGCTGAACTCTTGCAGGTTGATATGGGTAAGGCGGAGCTGAAAGCGGAGAATATTCCTGCAATTTTTGACGGATGTGAAACAGTTGTTGCAAAACCTCTTAGAGTTAATGGAGAGGAACATATCGTCACTTGTGTGTCAATGGGCAATCCGCATTGCGTTACCTTTGTGGATGATGTTGACTCTTTAGAGCTGGAAAAAATCGGCCCATATTTTGAAAAGCACCCTGCTTTTCCTGAACAGGTTAACACCGAATTTGTAAAGGT
Source organism: Ruminococcus sp. (assembly GCA_017473955.1). Classification (GTDB taxonomy): domain Bacteria; phylum Bacillota; class Clostridia; order Oscillospirales; family Acutalibacteraceae; genus Ruminococcoides. The sequence continues at coordinate 29,931 of JAFUIK010000045.1, forward strand.
GATTGATGACCATACCTTGCAGATGCGTGTTTGGGAACGTGGTAGTGGCGAAACCTGGGCGTGCGGTACAGGTGCTTGTGCAACTGCTGTTGCTGCGGTTGAAAACGGCTACTGCAAAAAAGGCGAGGATATTACTGTTCATCTTCGCGGTGGCGATTTAGTCATTAACTACACCGACGAACGTGTGCTTATGACAGGACCTGCGACTAAGGTTTTTGACGGCGAGATTGAAGTTTGAGTTTTGCCTGAGTGTGGCACAAATGTGTCACGTTCATCAACGCTGTACAACAGGCGACCAATGGTCGCCCCCTACAATATACATTGTTAATCCCCACCAAAAGAGGTGGGGATTTTTTGTGCACTAATACTTTTAGCTTCGTTAATACAAACAAATTAGGGGCTTAAAAAATGTATGCTATGTCACTATAATTGAAGCTTTTATATATGATAAAATTGAGTTAAGATAAGCGGATATTTAATATGAGTGATTTAATCAAAAATATATTAAAAATTTTTTCAAAAAGTTGAAACCAAAATCCGTTTTTGTGCGTTTTATTTATGAAGGGATATTTTCCTAAATTAGCTTAAACTTTAGGAGGCGAAATTATGAAAAAGTTAGTTAGTGTTATTCTTATTGCAGTATTGATGATGACAGCGTTTGTGCTACCTGCAAATGCTAACATAATCGATTATTTTTATGGTGATGTCACCAAAGACGGTAAGGTTGATGTTATGGATGCAACCGTGATTTCACGTCATTGTGCAAGACTTATCACGCTCGAACACATCGAGTACGCACTCGCTGATTTTAACAACGATGATGCCGTTTCCGTGCTCGATGCTACGTATATTCAGATGTATTTAGCTAAGCTTATCAAGCATCCGAGATTTAATGAATGGCTTGAATATTATGTTGAGATTGAAGATATAGTTATTGAGTCCTATAAAGGCACTCCGTTGTTAGCTAATAAATCTATAGTATTTAAGGTTTTATTTGATGAAGAATATAATGTTTCTGACGACAAAGATGCTAAATATGATTATACTTTCAGGGGTATTACCGATGAGACATACTACAAAACATATCCACACGATATTAGTAGCTATCCTTCCATCTCCTGGTCGTTCCCAAGTGCCGGCATATATGAAATTACAGTGAAGGTGTACAACGGATATTGGTTAGGTTCTTATACATACACAAAACGCTTTGAGGTTTTGCCTGAGTATGAGTTTGATGGTATGCGTTTTGTTGATTACAGTCATTTGGGCAACTACTGGATGGATTATCCGCAACCGCCTGAAGGCACAACAGATATAGAATATCAATCTGTTGTTGATTGCAAATATATGGATTTAAAGGGCGGTTATGGTTGGAGCAGTAAAAGCGAGCGTTTTGTTGCGTTGATACACACAAAAGAGGAATACGATAATCTCTTTGAGATTGATAATACAGAATTTGACGATGAATTCTTCGAAGAAAAGAGCCTTGTTGTGGCTGTTTCTCCGGGATATGAGTGGCATGATTATTCGCCGATAATGGGTCTAAAAACTAAAGATGATGTTCTATATGTAGATGTTGCATACCTCAACAATAGCCCATATGAAGGTGTGGAGCTTCCTGCAGCTCCTACATGGTACTCTTATGTATCTGTTGATAAAGCAGATGTAGAACATATCGCGTCTGTGCAAAGAGTATGATATAATATTTCATAACATAACAAAAACCCGACAAGGTTAAGCCTTGTCGGGTATCTTTATGTTCTTATAAAATTAAAACTTAACTTTCTCTGCGATATATGCTTTGAGCTCGTCAATCTTAATTCTTACCTGCTCCATTGTATCTCTGTCACGAACTGTTACACAGCCGTCTTCGAGTGACTCAAAGTCGTATGTGATACAAAGTGGTGTGCCGATTTCGTCCTGACGACGGTAACGCTTACCGATAGAGCCTGCATCATCATACTCAACCATAAAGTCTTTTGAAAGCTCATCAAAGAGTGCTTCAGCTTGCTCGCCTAATTTCTTAGAGAGTGGGAGAACTGCTGCTTTGAATGGTGCTAAGAACGGATGGAGTCTTAAAACTGTACGAACATCGTTTTTCTCAGCGTCTACAACCTCTTCGTCGTAACCTTCAGTTAAGATTGAAAGGAAAAGCCTTTCAACACCTAAGGATGGCTCGATAACATAAGGAATGTATCTTGAGTTGTCAGTTGAGTCAAAGTACTCTAAACTCTTGCCGGATGTATTCTGATGCTGAGTTAAGTCGTAATCAGTTCTGTCAGCAATACCCCAAAGCTCGCCCCAACCGAATGGGAAGAGGTACTCAAAGTCAGTTGTAGCCTTTGAATAGAAGCAAAGCTCCTCAGGGTCGTGGTCACGAAGACGTAAGTTTTCCTCTTTCATACCAAGGGAGTACAGCCAGTCACGGCAGTAAGCTCTCCAGTAGTCAAACCACTCTAAGTCTGTACCAGGCTTGCAGAAGAACTCAAGCTCCATCTGCTCAAATTCACGAACACGGAAGATAAAGTTACCCGGTGTGATTTCGTTTCTGAAAGATTTACCAATCTGTGCAACACCGAAAGGAACCTTCTTACGAGTTGTACGCTGAATGTTAGCAAAGTTTACGAAAATACCCTGTGCTGTTTCAGGACGAAGGTAAAGCTCAGCCTTTGAGTCCTCGGTAACACCCTGAAATGTTTTGAACATAAGGTTAAACTGTCTGATATCAGTGAAGTTCTGCTTACCGCAGTTTGGACAAGGAATGTTCTTCTCCTTGATGTACTCTGTCATCTGCTCATTGGTCCAACCTGCAACGTTTGTGCCGTCGAAATCCTCAATAAGGTTATCAGCTCTATGACGAGTTTTACAATCTTTACAGTCCATAAGTGGGTCAGAAAAGCCACCTAAGTGACCTGATGCAACCCAAGTCTGCGGATTCATAAGAATAGCGGAGTCAAGACCTACGTTATACTTGTTCTCCTGAACGAATTTTTTGAGCCAAGCCTTTTTGATGTTATTTTTGAGCTCCATACCAAGTGGGCCGTAATCCCAAGTGTTAGCCAGACCGCCGTAGATTTCAGAGCCCGGATAAACAAAGCCTCTGCCTTTGCACAAAGCAACGATTTTTTCCATTGACTTGTCAGTGTTTTTCACGAATACCCCTCCATTATAGTTTTTATACATCTTATATAGTACAATTTTAGGGTGGTATTGTCAAGAAGATAAGTGATTTTACGTTTGTTTGTTGACATTGTTTATGCAAGGTGATATTCTAAAATCAAGATATCTTTAATTCGGTACTGTGATGCCGACAAGGTTTCGATGTTGTACGTTTACTTTGCCTGCCTTGTTTGCATTTTGCGACAAGGCAATTTTTGTTTTTTGAGGTTTTCTATGGAGTTAAAAGCACAACTGTTAAATGAATGTGATATAAACCGCGTATTAAAGAGAATTTCTCACCAGATTATTGAAAAAAACCGAGGTACAAAGAATTTGTGTCTGATTGGTATCAAATCGCGTGGTGTGCCTCTTGCTAAAAGACTTAAAGATAATATCTTTGAAATTGACGGCAATGAGGTTGAAGTAGGCGAGCTTGATATCACTCACTATCGTGATGACAGAAAAAAGAACGAGGACAGTGCGGTGCTTACTGACACAAGGGTTGATTTTGATATAACGGGCAAAACGGTGGTGCTCGTTGATGACGTTATTTTTACAGGACGAACAGCCCGTGCGGCACTTGACGCTGTACTAGACTTGGGCAGACCGTCTAAAATCCAGCTTTGTGTGCTTATAGACAGAGGACACTCTGAATTGCCGATTAAAGCGAATTTTGTTGGTAAGAACATCCCCACTTCGCTTGATGAAGAAGTTGCAGTAAGACTTTCTGAATATGACGGAGAAAACTCTGTTGCGATTTATATGAAGTGATTTGCCGAGGAGTTTTTATGAAAAGATTTTTACATAAGGTTTTATCAATAATGCTGACAGTTGTTGTGGTGGTGTCGATGGCTGTTTTTACAACGCCTGTAGCATATGCAGATACAACCTCTTTGCCTGATTTTGTTGACAACAGCGAGTCGCCGTACTTTCCTGCTATTGAAAATCAGGGGTCTTTGGGAGCGTGTGTTTATTGGGCAGAAACTTATTACCAGTTTACTTATACGATGAATAAAGCCATGCAAGTTGTGACCACCCCTGAAAATACGTTTTCACCGAGCTGGACGTTTAATTTCGGTAACGGTGGTAAGAACGGCGGTGGTTGGGATATAGACGGATTTACGCTTATGCAAGAACTCGGAAACGTTCCGTTGTCAACTGTTCCTTATACGGTGGATGATTATTTAAGCTGGCATCCTCAGGAAAGCATATGGCGTGAAGCTCTTAACTACAGAGTGAAAAGTTATGAGTATTTTGATGATGTAGGTGACAAAATCGAAACGCAGATAACGTCTGTTGATGATTCTGACCTCACAAAAATCAAGACCTGTCTTGCGAACGGTGAGGTGTTGTCTTTTACTACAAGCTTGGATGCTGTAACCGTAATAAGACTTAAAGAACACTCACAGGTTTTGGAAAACTCAAAGTATGTTAACGAGTACGTTATTAAAGACAGAATAGGCGGCGGTGAGGCTCACCGAATGACTATTGTCGGCTACAATGACAAAATTTGGAGCGATTTAAACGATAACGGACAGGTTGACTCAGGCGAGATGGGAGCGTTCAAGGTTGCAAACTCTTGGGGCACTGAACGTCATAATAAGGGCTTTTACTGGTTTTCGTATGACTCTTTAAATAGATACACAAGTGTGGCTGGCTCAAGCAGTACCGACAGGTACAGTGCAGTTTGGGATGTTGCGAGAATTGAAGTAAGACCATACGGAGAGGGCAGTGATTTGTACATTAGATACACACTCAACACCTGCGACAGGGGTCAGAGCAAGATGTATATCACCGCAACTAAGGGCGACGAAAGCTACACCTATGAAGTAGGGCCTAAGAGAAAGTTCGGCATGAACGGCTCAAATTTTTCTTATGACGGAACAACCAATTCGAACCACGGAACAATGCTCTATGCTCTTGATAATGTTGTGCCTGATGTTACTCCCGACAATGTTCACGAGTATAAATGGAGCATAAAGTTTGAGGATACAAATGCCGATTCCAAGGTGTTTACCGTTAAAAATTGTGAGATTGTTGATGAGAAGAATAACAGGGTTATCAAACCTGCTAACGTTTTTCCGTTCTCTCTTGACGGCTCATCAAAAACTGTTTTGTACCCTGAAATAGAAGAAATAAAGGGTATAATAGGTGACAGTGACGGCGACACAAGGGTCACTATTGTTGATGCAACTACAATCCAGAAATATCTTGCAAAAATAATCACTCAAAATGAATTTGAATACGCACTTGCTGATTGTGACAAGGATGGACTTGTTACTATTTCTGATGCGACTTTAATCCAGCGATATTTAGCTCATATTGAAGACGACAATTCCTTTGTCGGTAAATAGCTTCATAGCAAAAGTTAACGCACTCTCATAAAGGGAGTGCGTTTTTTCGTTATTTTGTGAATTTTAATTCCCAGTTTCCGCTTATTATAAGAGGCTGGTCGGCTTTTTTCTCGCTGACGAACTCATTTACAAGCAGGGTGTAGTTACCGCTTTTGAGCTCATTTATTGGTATAGTTAGCTGTGCCTTGCCGTCTAAAACCTCGGATAGCTCGCTTGACTTTTTCTTTACAACAGCTATGTTGTTTGAGTCGATTATGCTGTAGCTGTTGATGCCAAGCATCTCACTGCAATTATATGGGGGTTGTTCATTGTTAAGAAAGGTGACTTCTACTGTCAGAACATCTGTGATTTTAGTTATATCAATTTCTATTTCATCAGTAGCTTGATCGTAGGCTGTGCCTGTGATAGCTCCACCTAAGTTTTTTATGTCTTTGAAATATCCCTGCAATTTTCCTGTTGATGCCAAAGCGACGGTTGATGCTACGCAAATGCATAACACCAGTGCGGCTATTGCTACAATCGGCTTTTTGTAAAATAATGTTTTGTTGGTTTTCATATTAGCTTTCTCCGTTTCATTGTAACAGTTTTTTATAATACGTTGTTTCATATCTGGCGGCATTTTTATGTTGCCGATACTGTGTTTTAAGTCATTTGTTTTCATCACATAAGCTCCTTTCTGTACGTTTCTTTTAGCAGGCTACGCCCTTTTTGCAGACGCATTTTAACAGCAGAGGTTGTTCTGTTAATTATGCGTGCAATTTCCTTTGTGCTGTAGCCTTCAATGTAGTGTAAAATAAGTACCGTTTTAAATTTTTCAGGCAGTGTCATAAGTGCTTCCATAATGTCACTGTTAGTTGAGTCAGCAGTGAATTCATTAACATCATCAATGTTTATCTGCGGTTGATGATTTTTGGCTCTTATGATGTCTTTGCATTTATTAGTTGCAACAGTAATCAGCCACGCTTTTTCGTGTTCATCACTTTTGAATTCTGGGGCTTTTTTTAAGTATTTTATAAAGGTTTCCTGTACTGCGTCCTCGGCATCGTGAGAATTTCCGAGCGTAATCAGACACAATCGAAAAAGCATATCGCCTTGGGTATTTATAATATTTTCAATACGTTCAGCCGTACGCACCGATGTATTGTCCATCCGATTACCTCCTTTCACTGATAACACGATTGAAAATGCTGTTTGGTCAATTTTAAGTTAAAATTCTTGCAGAATACTTTTTATGTTATAAGGTGTAGTTTCACTAAAGTGTGATGTTACGTTATTTGTAGGGGAGGGTTTCCACGCCCTCCCGTTAAACATTCCGGATATACACATTATATCTGTGCAATAAACATAAATGTATCGCTGTTCGTAGGGGTCGACTTCCCAGACGACCCGATGCTCGCACCTACAATTGATATCCATTTTAGTTTGTCGCACGGATAATACGCAGATTTTCATCAATGTTTTAATAACGGTACGTCAAGGATGCCGTACCCTACGGTTTATGTTTCATTTAGGTTCGATACACGAATAAAACTTCGATTTACAATTGCGTTTTGGGGATGATATGGAGTTACCCCCTACAAGTTGAGTTGATACAACTGATTAAACTATAATGCATTATAAAAAACAACGGGCTATCTTACTAGGTGAAGTAGTAAGACAGCCGTTTACTTATAGCAGTGTGAAATTGTTTTTGTCAAAGGTCAGCAATCCCTCGTCACGCATTTTGCACAGCTCATTTGACATAGCACTGCGGTCAACGGATAGAAAGTCCGCGAGTTGTTGACGATTAAACGGAATCGAAAAGCTGTTAGAGCCGTTGAGCTTTGACTCGTTTGACAGATAAGAAATGAGCTTTTCTCTTGTGGTGCGTTTTGAAATATGGGTCAGCTTTTGCATTAAGGCTCGGTTTTTGTGAGTAAGAGCTATCAGCAGATTTTGTATTACCGCACTGTGAAAACTGCAAGCGTGGGGGCAGACGGTCATCAGCTTTTTTACGTTAAAAAACGCAACAACACAGTCGCTTGTCGCAACAGCGTCAGTTAGCACGGCAGAGCTTCCGCTTACAGCGTAAGACTCGCCGAACATCTGGGAGGGTTTAACCTGCGAAACAATACTGCGGTTGCCCCAGTAATCGTCAGATTGAATATGTACAGACCCACTTATCAGTACACAGAAATGGTCGAGATATTCGCCTTGCCTGAAAATGTATTCTCCCTTTTTGTACTCCTTGAAATTCGCATTAAGACAGCTTGTCATAGTTTGTATATCGCTTTCACTAATGCCGCTAAACATAGTTGTGTGTTTTAATATATCAATATATTTATTCATAAAACTTTCCTTTTTGTTGTAAAAACAACAGACTTATTGTAAATATCATAATATAATAAAGCCAGAAAGTCAACGGAGGTAAAAGCTATGTTAAGAAAAATAATTAAGATAGATGAAGAAAAATGTAATGGTTGCGGGGCGTGTGCTACAGCTTGCCACGAGGGTGCTATCGGTATGGTAGACGGCAAAGCAAAATTACTAAGAGATGACTACTGTGACGGGTTGGGCGATTGTCTGCCTGCGTGTCCGACGGGAGCGATTACATTTGAAGTTAGAGAAGCGTTAGAATACAACGAAGATGCGGTTAAAAAGGCTCAGGCTGAAAAAGCTAAAGGTAGCGGTAAGCTTCCTTGCGGATGTTTGAGTGCAAATTCTAAAACATTTGTAAGAAACGAGCCTGACTTGTGCTTTTCAGCTCCTGTTTTTAGCAGACTCAACCAGTGGCCTGTACAGATAAAGCTCGTGCCTGTTAATGCACCATATTTTGACAACGCTGACCTACTTATCGCGGCTGATTGCACAGCATTCTCGTATGGTAATTTTCACAATGACTTTATCAAAAACAGGATTACACTTATTGGGTGTCCGAAACTTGATGAGGGCGACTACACAGAAAAGTTGACTCAGATTATTTCAAACAATAACGTAAAGAGTGTTCACATTGTGAGAATGGAAGTGCCGTGTTGCGGTGGTATTGAAAACGCGGTAAAGCGAGCACTGATGAATAGCGGAAAATTCATCCCTTGGAGTGTGACAACCATCACAACTGACGGAAGAATTTTAGAATAAGTATTTGCAGTAAAACGAAAGTGTGATATAATTAAAAAATAGTACACATTAAAGGGGTTTTGAATATGTTTATTTCAAATGACATAAAATATGTAGGAGTTAACGACCATGTGCTTGACCTGTTTGAGGGTCAGTACATTGTGCCAAACGGAATGGCGTACAATTCCTATGTTATCTTGGATGATAAAATTGCGGTTATGGATTCCGTCGATGTAAATTTTAAGGAAGAATGGCTATCTAATATTGATGATGTATTAGGTGATAGAAAGCCTGACTATTTAGTTGTTCAGCATATGGAGCCTGACCACTCGGCTAATATTGTGAGCTTTGTTGAGAAATACCCTGATGCTAAAATTGTCGCATCAAGCAAGGCTTTTGCTATGATGAAGAATTTCTTCGGTACAGATTTTGCGGACAAACAGGTTGTTGTTTCACAGGGTGACACTCTTGATTTAGGCGAGCACACCTTAACTTTTGTTACAGCACCTATGGTTCACTGGCCGGAGGTTATCGTGACTTATGACAGTAAGGACAAAGTGTTGTTCTCTGCTGATGCTTTCGGAAAATTCGGTGCTCTTGATGTTGAGGAAGACTGGGCTTGCGAAGCAAGACGTTACTACTTCGGCATTGTCGGCAAGTACGGTGTGCAGGTTCAGACACTTCTTAAAAAGGCTAAGGATTTGGATATAAAAACAATCTGCCCGCTTCACGGTCCTGTTTTAAACGAAAACCTTGAGTATTATATCAATCTCTATGATGTTTGGTCGAGCTACAAGGCTGAGGAAGAAGGAGTTATGATTGCTTACACTTCAGTTTACGGCAATACTAAAAAGGCAGTTGAGCTGTTAGCAGAGAAGCTTAGAGCAAACGGTGCTAAAAAGGTTGTAGTGAATGACCTTGCAAGAGAAGATATGGCAGAGGTTGTAGAAGACGCTTTCCGTTATGACAAGCTCGTTTTAGCTACAACCACATATAACGCTGACATTTTCCCTTATATGAAAGAGTTTATCAACCATCTCACAGAGCGAGGATATAAAAACAGAACAGTAGCTTTAATCGAAAACGGCAGTTGGGCACCTGTAGCTGCAAAGGTTATGAAAGCGATGCTGTCTGAGTGCAAAAATATTGAATTTGCAGAAACGGTTGTAAAAATTGTTTCTGCATTAAATAGCGACAGTGAAGCTCAGCTTGATAAGCTTGCCAATGAGCTTTGCGGTGTAACTGAAAATAATGGAGGTGAAAGTTTTATGAAATACGTATGCGATGTATGCGGTTGGGAGTATGATGTTGAGATGGGGTCACCTGAAAACGGTATCGCTCCGGGCACAGCATTTGAGGACCTTCCTGAGGATTTTGTATGCCCACTGTGCGGTGTAGGCAAAGAAGATTTTTCAAAGGTTGACTAATAAAGCGACAGTCGGGCTTAATTGCCCGACTGTTTTTTCTTGAAATTGAAAGTATTTGCTGTTATAATAACTCCATATTTGAAGTTGAATTATCAACGTTTGCGTTTTTGGAAAGGGAGTATCGTAATGGAAAATAAAATGGAAAGAGAGCTGCTTATACCGCTTTCTCATTGTGATAATACATCTCGTCTTAGTGTGCCGTTTATGTTTAATATGTTTATGGATATAGCAACAGACCATGCCGTACAGCTTAAGCTAAGCTCTAAGGATTTGGGCGAGGATATGTTCTGGCTTGCAACAAGAACAAAGATTGTTGTTAACAGACGTCCTCAGATGAGCGAGAAAGTAACGCTTGCAACTTGGCCACAAAAGGCGGTGCGTGTTCGTGCCAACCGTCATTATACCGTGTGTGATGACAAAGGTGTTGCTGTTGCAGGTAAAACCGAATGGGCTGTTATTAACACTGCGACAGGAAAATTACAGCGACTTAATGACCTTTACGGCGAAGATTTTGAGTTTTGTGAGGATGTTTCGTGTGAGGGCTCATATGCCAGAATAAGTGATAATTTTGATGATGCTAGGGTGCTCGCAGAATATAAAATCCGTTGTACTGACATTGATGTCGGTCAGCATATGAATAATGCAGCTTATGTAAGAGCACTTTTCTCGTTATTTTCTTGTGATGAGCTTGAAAAAAGCGGTGTGAAAGAAATCGACATTACTTATAAAAACCAGAGCTTTGAGGGAGAAATTCTCACAGTAAAAGAGCGTGTCGCTGAAGACGGAGCGTATGAGTACGGTATGATAAAGCCTGACTCAACCGTTGCTGCAGTAGTGAGAATAGTTAGAGAATGAGCGAGATAAGTTTTATGAAAAAAGGTTTGAGCACATTTTCTCTGAAAATTCTTGCTTGCGTATTTATGCTTATTGACCATATAGGTATGCTGTTGTTACCGCAGGTTGAAGTGTTGCGTGTTATAGGTAGACTGGCATTTCCGCTGTTTGCGTATTTTATCGCAGAGGGTTCACGATATACCAGAAATAAACTTAAAAGACTGTTAACTATAGCTGTGTTGGGCGTTTTCTATGAATTAGTTTTTGTCTTATTTATGGGTTATTTTATAGGAAATATTATGCTCACATTTACCGGCTCTATAATACTGATATACTTACTTGAGCATACTAAGAAAAAGTTTATAGAAAACAGTCGTCTGGGTTATGCTTATTTGCTACTCTTTGTGTTCAATTTAGCAGGAGCGTATGTTGTTTGTAAGCTTATCGGGGTAGATTACGGCTTTTTTGGGATGATAACGCCGGTTTTGGCGGTGGCTTTTGATGATATGGGCGAGTGGTCTGATAAGCTATACAGTGTTATTGGCAGAAAGTATGTATCGCTCTTTATGTTTTCACTCGGACTTATACTGGTTGCTATTTTTGAGGTTGAGTTGGAGTGCCAGATTTTTAGCTTGTTTAGTGTGCTCTTGTTGCTACTATACAACGGCGAACGTGGTAAATACAGCTTTAAGTACGGTTTCTATCTGTTTTATCCGTTGCATTTTCTGGTTATACAGGCAATTATGTTTGTGGTTTTCAAATGAATTTGATATTCGTAAGATAGGTTGCTTTTGTTTATTCAAAAGCACTTTTTATTTTTACTAAAACATGCTTGACAAAACAATGGATATAGTATATACTAGCATTAGTTAGCTTAGGCTAACTAATATTGAAAGTTGCTTATCTCAGCCGAAAGGCTATATTTTTTAACAACCAGTTAGCATACGCTAACTAAAACATCCTGTATGCAAAGGAGCCCGTTATGTCTGAAGAAATGATTGTAAAAAATTGCTCGCCGACATTGGCTGGGCTTAAAACCGCGAGTATGTTTTCGTGTAGCTTTGGAGATAAAAGCGAAATGGTGAAAGCTCTTTGCTCTTTTAACAGGTTGCTATCTAAAAAGGGAGTAAGAGCAGTGCCGTTAAGATACAGAAACGGCAAGGCTCTTATCTATATTTACAGACCGAAGAAGCTTAGTTTTGATTTGACAGATGATACAGCACACCGTGTGCTAAGCGAACGCGGCTATGATGTTTCTTCGCCCCAGAGGTGCATAGTAGAGCTTGTAAAACGATTGAACAGGAAAGACGATTTTCCTCACGAAATCGGCTTGTTTTTAGGCTATCCGCCACTTGATGTGGTGGGCTTTATCGAGAACAGAAAGGATGAGCTCAAATGCACAGGCTACTTCAAGGTGTATTCAGATAAAGAGAAAGCCGAAAAGCTTTTTGCACAGTACAAAAAATGTACCGATGTATATTCTGCTCTTGTGAAAAAGGGCAGAGGAATAGAGCGACTTACTGTCGCATCCTGATTGTTTACTACTCCTTTTCATAAAAACCACTTTAATTTTTTCACACAAAAAGCTCCGAAGCTAAACTTCGGAGTCTTTTTGTTTTGTGCAATAATACTATTGAAAAAAAGCCTGTTCTGAAATAGAATAGTGTTAGAATAACAAATGAGGTGTTATTATGAAAAAAGGAAAATTTGCGTTACTTAGCATTGTAACGATTATCATAGTGTTCGCTGTGGCAATAAGTGCAGTATACTTTTTAGGGGATGCATCGGGTTTTGCTTCGGGCGATGGAAAAGTCGAAGAAACTGTCGCAACCGAGGCTGTGACCGAAGCTCCAACCGAGCCTAATAAAGTCGAGATACTTGTAAATGAAATGAGTCTTGAAGAAAAGGTTGCTCAGATGATTATGGTTAGTTGTCACGAGGGGGTTAATACTGATGCGGCTGCTTCATACGGCGTAGGTGGAATTTGCCTTTATTCTCATTCGTTTGCAGACAAAAATGCAGACGAGGTTAAAGCTATGATTGATTCGTACCAGAATCTCACATATCTTCCTATGCTTGTTTCAACTGACGAGGAGGGCGGCACTGTAACAAGAATAAGCTCAAACCCTCTGCTTCGAGAAACTCCGTTTTTGTCACCAATGGAGCTGTTTTCACAGGGTGGTATGGATTTAGTAAAAAGTGATACTCAGGAGAAGTCACAGCTTTTACTTTCTTTGGGGGTTAACGTTAATCTCGCTCCTGTGTGTGACGTTCCGCTTGACCAGACAAACTACATCTACGACAGATGTTTTAGCTTAAACGCGGACGAAACAGCATCTTATGTGCAGTCAGTTGTTAGTGTTATGGAAGAAAACGAGATAGGTTCGTGCTTAAAGCACTTCCCCGGTTACGGCGGAAGCGTTGATACTCACCAGTCATTGTCGTATGATGACAGAGATTATTCCGCCTTTGAAAATGGTGACTATAAGCCGTTTGAAGCAGGAATAAACGCGGGTGCGGATTGTGTGCTTGTATCTCACAATATCGTTAACTGTATCGACTCTGAAATGCCTGCGTCGCTGTCAATTTCTGTTCACAACGAGCTCCGTGAAAAACTGGGATTTAACGGTGTTATTATGACAGATGACCTCGTTATGGAGGGAATACAGCAGTTTACTGACGGTAACAGTGCGGCTGTGCTCGCTGTGAAAGCAGGCAATGATATGATAATCTGCGAGGACTACTCGGGCTCTGTTGATGCTATTGTGGCTGCTGTTAATAACGGCGAAATTGATGAGAGCCAAATTGATGAGTCTGTAAAAAGAATTTTAAAATGGAAGTTTGATTTAGGTCTGCTAGAATAAATAAATAGTTAAAAGTGTAAGCTCCCCGTAACATTAGTTGCGGGGAGCAGTTGTTTGTGTATGGTAGCTTAGATTTTGTGGTTAGTCAAGTAGTTTAACGAATCAAAATCTGACCTGCTGTAACCAAAGAATAGGGATTGAGAAATCACAGAAAAGCTTGTATAATAAAAGTGTTGACTCTGACGTTGCGTCATACTTTATACTCTACAGCAGAGAGGTGATTTTGTGAAAATGCATATAAAAGAATTCGCAAACCTTTGTGGAGTCAGTGTGCGTACGCTTCACTATTACGATGAAATCGGTCTGCTTAACCCCGCCTTTGTTGATGAACAAAACGGCTATCGGTTTTATGACGAAAAATCCCTTGAGCGTATACAAGAGATATTGTTCTATAGAGAGCTCGACTTCCCGCTTAAAAGCATTTCAGCGATTATAACCTCTCCCGATTACGATAAGCAAAAAGCACTCAAAGAGCAGAGAAAACTCTTGATTCTTAAAAAACAACGTTTACAGAGAATTATTGATGCTCTGGACAGTGCTGAGAAAGGAAAGATTAATATGAACGCATTTGATAATAACGATTACGATACCGCCCGTAAACAGTATGAAGCTGAAGCAAAAGAACGCTGGGGCAAAACAGATGCATATAAAGAACACGAGCAAAAAACTGCAAGTTACAGTAAAGATAAATGGCGACAGGTGAACGACGGACTAAACGCAGTATTAGCTCAATTTGCAGTTTGTTTGCAAGGCGGACAAGCACCCGACTCGAATGAAACACAAGCTCTTGTGAAAAAACTGCAAAGCTACATCACAGAGAATTACTACACCTGTGATAGGGGAATTCTCAAAGGTTTAGGTCAGATGTATGTCGCAGACGAACGCTTCAAAAATAACATCGACAAGCACGCAACAGGCACTGCTGAATTTGTATCTAAAGCCATAGAATTTTACTGCAAATAAAATAGCAACTATAACTTAATTTATCTATATAGAGGTGTTAAAATGGATTTTGAAAAACTAATTGATGAGAGATATTCCGTGCGTAATTTCAAGAGTGAACATTTAGAGCAGACAGTGATTGATAAAATTCTCGAGGCAGGTCACAAAGCTCCAACAGGCTGTAATTATCAGCCACAAAGAGTACTTGTTTTGAATACTGATGAATCTATCGAGAAGCTGAAAGAGTGTACTAAATGTCATTTTAACGCACCAACTGCTATGCTTGTTTGCCACAATAGGGATGAAAGCTGGAAGCGTGTGTATGACGGTGCACTTTCTTCTCCTGTTGATGCAGTTATAGTTACAACATATATGATGCTTGCGGCTCAAAATGAAGGAGTTGGCACCTGTTGGGTTATGCATTTTGACCCTGAAAAAATGCGTGAAACTTTCAGTATTCCTGAAAACGTTGAGCCTGTTGCATTACTCGTTATGGGTTATCCATCAGATGATGCAAAACCACTCGACTTGCATTTTAAATCCCGACCTATTGATGAAACAGTTATCTACGATAGTTTTTAACGTAACAAGGCGGAGAGGTTGCCCTCTCCGCCTTAACTTTTTCATGACGCATTTCATCAATCACAAATGGTCGATGAAATGATAGTTCAAAATTTGACCCGTTTGTCCCAAAGAATAGGGGTTTAGAAAATATTAGAAATCCCAAATTATCGAGCAAAAGTTAATAAATAATTATAGATGCAACATTGTAAGCTACAACTTGCGATGTTGCATTTTTTTGCAAATCAATACATTGACAATTATCTATGTGTATGTTATAAACATATAGACAAATATCTATGTGAGGTGGACAAAATGAATACAAGGGAAGTAGCTCTCATTTGCAAAGCAATTGCTGATAATAATCGTTTGCAGATTGTTCAGATGTTATTAGACGGTGAAAAATGTGGATGCAAATTGTTAGAGGCTTTTGATATTACACAGCCAACGCTTTCTCACCATATGAAGATTTTATGCGAATGTGGGCTTGTGAACAGCAGAAAAGAAGGCAAATGGCATCACTATTCTATAAACAAAACTGTGTTAGAAAGTTTAAACGATTTTATAGGTTCAATTCTGAAGGTGTAAGGCTATGGAAGAAAGAGTGAATAAGATTATAGAAGCGTGTATTTTGGAGAAGATCAAGAACCCAGTTGAGATTTTCAATAATATCGCTCACAGGGACTTTGTTCGTATACACGGACCTGAGCATCATATATTAGACGGAGCGTGTATTCTTACAGCTTTTTATAATGCAGGTGGCAAGATTGACCTGCAAGAGAGCCTTACTGAGCTTATGAAAAGAGGGTCGCAGATGCCGGGAGCAACCTGCGGTATGTGGGGTGTTTGCGGTGCTGTGAGCTCAATGGGAGCAGCTCTGTCTATCATTGACGGTACTGGTCCATTAAGCGTGGACTCTTCTTGGGGAAAGCATATGGAGTTTACGTCAGTTGCATTGTATAGCTTGTCACAGGTAGGTGGTCCGAGATGTTGCAAAAGAGATGCTTATCTTAGCTTTCAAAAAGCAATAGAACACATAAACAGTAACTACGATGTAAAGTTAGAAAGCAGTGTTATTGAATGTGACTTCAGCGAAGAGAATGCTCAGTGTCTGGGTGTCAAGTGCCCGTTTTTCAAAAAGCCAAAGAAAAAGGTTGCTTTTATCTGTGTTCATAATTCTTGTCGCAGTCAGATTGCCGAAGCATTAGGCAAATACTTTGCAAGTGACGTGTTTGAGTCATATTCTGCAGGAACTGAAACAAAACCTCAAATCAATCAGGATGCAGTTCGCATTATGAAAGAGCTGTATGGCATTGATATGGAACAGACACAGCATTCGAAATTGATTACTGATATACCTGCTCCTGATATAGCAATTTCGATGGGTTGCAATGTAGGTTGTCCGTTTATTGAAAGAGGATTTGACGATGATTGGGGACTAATAGACCCGACAGGAAAATCGGATGAAGAATTTAAAGCAGTAATTGCTGAAATCGAGCGTAGAGTGTTGAAACTCAGAGATGAAATAGTTTAGGTTCACAGAACAGGAGAAATCTTATGAAACATACAGAATTAGCAAAACATTATTTTGAGCAGAAATTTCATTGTTCACAGGCTGTACTTGCAGCGTTTGCAGAAGAGCTTGGACTGAGTGAGGAGCAGGCTTTAAAGTTAGGCGGATGCTTTGGTGGCGGTATGTGCAAGGGCGAAGTGTGTGGTGCTTGTACAGGAGCATTGATGGCATTAGGATTAAAATACGGTCAATCTGATGTCAACGATGTTGATAGCAAAGTAAAGACAAACAAAATCGCAGTGCAGTTTCTTGATATGTTCAAGGAAGAAAACGGCTCATACATCTGCAATGAACTCTTAGGCTGTGATATAGCATCAGTTGACGGCAAACAGTACGCACTTGATAATAATCTGTTCGTTGAGTTCTGTCCTAAGATGGTTGAGTCAGCGACAATTATTGCAGAGAAACTGCTTAATCTTTAAGAGATAAACTTTGATTGTTACAATGAAAATCAATAACAAATAAGTCAATGCAACAGTGCTACAAAAGTGCTGTTGCATTTTTGTTTGCAGTAGCTATTGAGTTGTAATATAATACATTTAGTTATCAAAAAATTACCGACTAAGGTGCAAAAACGACCGACTATGTAAAATCAATGGTATTATAATATGCGATTTGATATACTTCAGGTCGAAGGGAGGAAAGAACAATGCAAATTGAAATCAGCATTGATGAAAAATACAAGATTCCTAAAATAATAATCAAAACAGACAAGGTGACCGATGAGGTAACAGAAGTTATGAAAAAACTTTCAGAAGATGTTCCGAAAGTAATCACAGGTTTCAAAGAAGACTGTGCAGAGGTTATTGAACCTGAAAGTATTTACCGCTTTTATTCAAGTCAGGGCAAGGTCTTTGCGGTGACTGACAATGGTGAATATACAGTCAGAACAAGGCTTTACGAAATCGAAGAGCAGATGAATCTCAAGAAGTTTGTAAGAGTATCGAACTCCGAGATAATCAATCTCAAAAAAGTCAGTAAGTTTGACCTAAGTTTAGCGGGTACAATATGTGTTAAATTCAACGATGGATCTGACACTTATGTGTCAAGAAGGTATGTGTCAAAAATCAAAAAGATATTAGGTATATGAGGTGTTTTTATGTTTAAAGAAGTTTTAAGAAGAAGTGCAGTTGGTGCAGTGTTTGGTGTGACTCTCAGCCAGTTGATTGCTATTGTTATTTCGTTATGTATAGCTGACGGTAATTTTTACGCAGTTGTACCAAGTTTGACAGAAAGAATGAACAGCGAAGTCAGTGCGGCTATTGTTCAGATAGTTTGCTCGTTTTTATATGGTGCTGTATTTGGCGGTATGTCTATGGTATGGGAGCTTGATAACTGGAGCATTTTAAAGCAGACAATTGTACATTTCTCAGTTGTTTCTGTTGTAACTATGCCGATTGCGTATATTAACGAGTGGATGCATCACTCAATCCTCGGTGCAATTATTTACTTTGCAATCTTTGGTGTGAGCTATGCTTTTATCTGGCTTTCACAGTATATTGCGATGAAAAAGCGTATCGATGAAATGAACAAGAAAGTTGTAGAAATGGTGTAATCAGCTTGATGAATTTGAATGGGGTGTACAGAAAGCAATGATGCTGGCAGTGTTGCATAATTCATAGCACACCATTTATTAAAGAATTTGTAATTCGAAATTGTCGAGCAAAGTTAATGAATGATTTTAGATGCAACATTGTAAGCAAGGAGCTTGCGATGTTGCATTTTCTGTTTTACTCAGTGCACAGTTGTTGAGATTTCGGACGTACTGTGGTATAATCTGCTCAATAAACTTGAATTTGTAGGAGAGTTGGAAATGAGTGTGCATGATTTAATTGTTGCCGAATTGTTTGAAACAAAATCCCTTGCAGCATTAATATTTTTAATAGATTGTGGTCGTGAGTTGGAGTTTAAAGTCGATGGTAAAGAATACTTTATTTCCTGTTCTAACGCAGAGAAGTATGTTTCTTTATGGACGAATCAAAATGAGCAGAGTTTTGATAGTGTTTATGAGTTGATTGAAAATGCGACGATAGATAATACTGGTTTTTTAGTCGCTTGGTCTCATGCTGAGTTGATGTTTTTACTTTAATTAAATTCCAATTTGTAGAACAGAATAGTTTTCGAAAAGCTGTTGACAAAGAGAAATTTATGTTGTATCATACAGTAAACCCATGAGGGAGTAGCAAGCGTTTAACGTAGCAAGTCAACATCCTGGCAGTTTATAACTGTCTGGCTTGTTTTAAATTGCCAGACTCATGTATAGAGAACAGCTATACATTGAGTTCATATTTTAGATTTAAAACCCAAGTATAGCTTTCGGCTGTGCTTGGGTTATTTTTATATCGAGAGGAAAGATTGTTATGTTATTAGTTTTAGAAGGAATCGTAATGTGCTTTGTATTACTTTTAGTTTGTGTTGTTGCAATAGCAAACGGGGCTGTTGGCGGTGTTGCACTTTACGAAAATGATGTTCAGGAAAGAGTTGTGGAACTTGGGCTTACAACCAAAGAGAGAATAAAGAAAAGTTTTCTTTTAATGTCAGTTGCTTTGTATCTTCCGCTGTTTACATTAGTGCCATTTATGGTGTACTTTATCAACGGAGCAGTAGGATTTTGGGACGGCTTTTGGCAGATGTCGATTATAATGTGGATTATGGGTTTGTTTGACCGTTTGTTTATCGACTTCTATTGGGTAGGTCACACAAAGGCTTGGCATATCGAAGGCACAGAAGATTTGATGCCATATATCCCTGTAAAAGTAGCGGTAGTTAAGTGGACTTTTACCATAATCGGTATGCCACTCATTTCAGCTATTATCGCTTTGGTTGTTACGCTTTTTAGTTGATAACATATGATACAGATCTATGAAATAAATGAGGTTTCAAAGAGGAGAGCTTTCAATGGAAACTTACAAAGAGTTTTTAGACAGAATTAATTCATTTGAGAAAAGTGAGATTTATTTGGGCGATGATTATTTCAGAGGAAATCCGTCAATCGCTTTAAAGGTTGACGAAGATAACGGCTTTAGACCTTTCTATGGCGATACTGTTGTTTTCAATCTTGATGATGCGACCAAGGAAAAACTTGAGAAGATTGTGGACAGTATAAACGCAGAAGTATCAGAATGTTTCTGTGAACGACTGGTTCCAAATACATTTCATATGACACTTCACGACCTTAGCAATTCTCCTGTTTTAGAAAACATAGCTACAGAGCTTTTTCACAATGAACTCAAGGCTGTGAAGATAGCAGAAAAGATAGCTAATCAGAAAATCAAAATGAGAAGCAAATATATCTTCAATATGGTAAACACAAGCTTGGTTATGGGCTTGTATCCTACTGACGAAGAAGAGTATAATAAGCTTATGGACTTGTATTATCTCTTTGATGATGTAAAAAAGCTAGGTTATCCGCTGACTCCACATATCACTCTCTCTTACTATAACGTTGATGGTTTTAGCACAGAGTCAGCAAGAAAGTTAGAAAACATCGTGAAAGAGCTTAATGTAAAAGATATGGAAATAGAGATAGAGTTAGACACAAAAGAGCTTTTCTATCAGAAGTTCGTAAGTATGAACGATTACATAAATATTTTTAGTATGGCAGGAACGAAATAATGGTAAAGAAACTATATCCTTTTGGCAAAGCCAAAGCCTTTAACGTTACATACGACGACGGCATTTTGCAGGATGTCAGATTTGTAGAACTTCTTAATAAATACAACCTCAAAGGCACATTCAACCTTAATTCAGGACTTATGGAAAATGAGTTTGAGTGGACACACGAAAGCGGAGTTGTTGTAAAACGTCTCCCAAAAGAAAAGGTCTTATCTCTCTATAAAGGTCACGAAATTGCAAGCCACACTTTGACTCATACTTATTTTCAGGATAAAAGTGAAGCCGAGATTATGACTGAACTGAGTGAAGACAAGAAAAACCTTGAAAAACTTTTTAACAGAGAAATCAAAGGTTTTGCCGTGCCTTTTGATTATTACGATGATTTAATTGAATATTGCACCAAAAAGTGTGGTTTTGAATATGCACGAATTTCAGAAGAAACATTATCCTTTAAACCGCAGACGGATTACCACAGATGGAAAGCAACAGTATTTCATCTCGATGTAGCTCTTGAAAATCTTGCAAAAGATTTCATAAGCACCGATGAAGAACTTGCTCTGTTTCAGATTGTGGGTCACTCTTACGACCTTGATACAGAAAATATGTGGGATGAAATTGAGAGTATATTCAAAGAAATATCATCGCAAAGTGATATTCTTCCGATGACCACTATTGAAATAATTGATTACCTGAAAGCTATGGAACAAGTTGAATTTACCAATAGCCATATCAAAAATTACAGTGAGAAAGCCTTGTGGTTCTTGGTGAATGGTAATGTGTGCGAAATAGACCCTGAATGTAAAATTGCTTTAGGTAAATAAGAATTTACCGAGGAGAACAGCTATGGAGTATATGTTCAGAAAATGTGAAGATACAGACTTTCATTTTATCTATGAGTTAAAGGAAAAGTGTTTTAAATGGTATGTTGAAAAAATATATGGTTGGAATGAGAACACACAGATTGAATTAACAAAGAAAGAAATGTCTGAGCATTTGGCAGATATGAGTATCATTCAATACGAAGGTAAAGATATAGGTTTATTTACTTTTTATTACGATGATATGGGTGATGCGTGTATTGGAATGTTTGCAATATTGCCTGACTACCAAGGAATGGGAATAGGAACTCGAATTCTTACAAATGTTTTGAAAGAAAATAAAGATGTAAGAATATACTTAAAAACATACAAAGAAAACCCTGCAAGAAATCTTTATCAGAGAGTAGGATTTAAAAAATATGATGAAACAGAAACACATTGGTTAATGGAGAGATAATTCTTATGGAGGTATCTTATGAACGATAAAATACAAATCAAAGAAGAACGAATTACAGCAGAAGAATATATAGATTTTCTTAAAAGAACTGACTTGGGTTCACAGTATCCTAAGGAAAGATTTGAGGATAGAATCAAAAAACTTGTTAAGAATGTTTCAATTAGTTTGGTAGCCCGAAACGAAAGTAATACTATCATAGGTGCGTTGTTTGGCTTGACTGACTTCGCTTATTGGCTTTATGTGACAGATTTAGGTGTTGATAGAGATTATGAAGGACAAGGTATCGGTAGACAGCTTATGAAAACTGCTCACGAAATCGCAGGCGGTGAAAAGGATATAGCCGTATATCTGATTGCAAACGAGAATGCTATTCCGTTTTATGAAAAACTGGGTATGGAAAAAGCTGACGATGTAATGCAGTATAATAAAATCGAGTGGACAGATTTTGAAGTGAAATAGATAAACTTGAATTTGTGGAGGTCATAATTGTGATTGGAACTATAGTAAAGGTGGTTGTTGACAGACCGTTAGGAACCTACCATCCAAAGCATAAAGACATTTATTACTCGGTCAACTATGGATATATTCCTGGAGTGATGGCACCAGATGGAGAAGAACAAGACGCATATATTCTCGGTGTAGCTCAACCTGTCGAAACGTTTGTTGGGAAAGTCGTCGCAATCATTCACAGATTTGACGATGTAGAGGAGAAATGGGTTGTAGCACCAGAAGGTGTATCCTTTACAAAAGAAGAAATTATGAGGCAAGTTGCATTTCAAGAACAGTACTTTTGTACAGAAATCAGAATGTAAAAATCCAGTTTATCGAGTTAAAGTTAATAAATTATCTCAGATGCAACATTGTAAGTATAAAGCTTGCGATGTTGCATTTTGTTTTACTCTGCTTATCTATATTGAGATTTCAAGTGTGCTGTGTTAAAATTAACTTGATGATTTTTAACTTACTAAGGAGGTTCTTATTATGAATAATCGTGAGATTATAAATCAATGGCTTAGTGTATTTGGCAAAGACGTAGATAAGAAATTAATAAAATCTAATGTGACTTCCTATGGTAATCATTTATGGCATATATTCACATGGGGAAATGTGCCTTGTCTTGAAGGCGATACTGCAAGACAAACTTTTGATAATTTACAATATACAGAAGCTATTAAATTTTGTGGTGGATATTC
>JAFUIK010000046.1 GCA_017473955.1 Ruminococcus sp.
ACATTACACTATAGATAAGAAGGTGTTATTTTGGCAGACAAGAAAATCACAGCAGGCTACGACGGTCTGAAACTTCCGTACAGCCCAGAGGCTGAACAGGCGGTTATCGGTGCTATTTTGATGGAGCCTGACGCAATCGCACGTGTTGCAGAAATATTGCCAAAATCTGATTACTTCTATGTTTCGACACACAGAATCATCTACTCTGTCATGCTGTCTATGTTCACACAGGGCAGGGTGGTTGATGCTGTTACTGTGCTCGAAACTTTAAAAACTGAAAAAGCCTTTGACGAAGCGAGTGGCAAAACTTACCTTATGCAGCTTGCCGAGAGCTGTCCGTCAATTTCAAATATCGAGATTTACGCCCAGTATGTCAGGGATAAGTACGATGTGCGTATGCTTATCTCTGCATCCCGTGATATCATCGAAGAAGCGTCTGACGGCGAGCTTGAACCGTCAATGCTGATTGACTCTGCCGAGCAGAAGATTTTTGATATCCGCAGAGGCAAGAATATTCAGGGCTTACAGCGACTCGATGAGGTTTTGGTCCAGACCTTTGACCGACTCGATTTATTAAACAGAGCTGATGAGTCCGTCAGACCTGTATCCACAGGCATCGGCGACCTCGACAGAGTTATCACAGGTCTTAACCGCTCTGACCTTATACTTCTAGCGGCTCGTCCTGGTATGGGTAAGACAAGCTTTGCGCTTAATATCACAAAGAATGTTGCGTGTACCTCGAAGAAAACAGTAGCGTTTTTCTCGCTGGAAATGACTAAAGAACAGCTTGCGTCGCGTTTGCTTTCGTCCGAAGCCTTGGTTGGCGGTACAAAACTTAGAACAGGAAAGCTAAGTGATGAGGAATGGCAACGCCTTATTTCAGCAGGCGATGTTCTTAACAAAGCTAATATCTACCTTG
This sequence comes from Ruminococcus sp., assembly GCA_017473955.1. Classification (GTDB taxonomy): domain Bacteria; phylum Bacillota; class Clostridia; order Oscillospirales; family Acutalibacteraceae; genus Ruminococcoides. The sequence goes on from JAFUIK010000046.1 coordinate 920, forward strand.
ACGATACTCCGGGTATCACTGTTTCTGAAATGAAAGCAAAGCTTAGGCGATTAAAAGATGTTGACTTGGTTGTTATCGACTACCTCCAGCTTATGTCAGCAGGTGGCAGAAAAACCGATAACCGAGTTCAGGAGATTTCTGATATCACACGAAACCTCAAAATTCTGGCTAAAGAAATCAACGTGCCTGTTATCTGTCTTTCACAGCTTTCTCGTGCGAGCGAACAGCGTACTGACCATAAGCCACAGCTTAGTGACCTTAGAGATTCTGGTTCTATCGAGCAGGATGCTGATATTGTACTTTTCCTTTATCGTGAAGGCTACTATGATAAGGACAAGGGCGAGAATGTCGCAACTGCTGTTGACCAGAACAGCGGTGAGTGCTTAGTTGCTAAGAACCGTCACGGCGAAACATCGTCCGTTAAACTTCACTGGCAGGGCGAGTTTATGCGTTTTACCAGCGTGGAGGCTCACCGTGAAGCGTAAGCTTATTGATGCTTTAGGCAAATATTCAATGCTCAACAGCGGAGACAAAGTTGTTGTGGCATTGTCCGGCGGAGCTGATTCTGTTGCTTTGATGCACTTTCTTAATTCTCAAAAAGAAATATTGGGTATCACGCTTTATGCTTGCCATCTTAACCACAATATCAGAGGAGAAGAAGCACAGCGTGATGAACAGTTTGTCCGCGATTTATGCGAAAAAATGGGCATTGAGTTGTTTGTTAAGAGTGTTGATGTAGTGAAAATCGCCAGTGAGCGAAAAGAGAGTCTTGAGCTTGCAGGAAGAAACGCACGATATGAGTTTTTCAAAGAGCTCAGTTTGAAGCTTTCTGCTAAGGTTGCGACCGCCCACACAGCATCGGATAATGTCGAAACCGTGTTATATAATCTTACACGTGGAACAGCGATTTCGGGATTAACTGGAATTCATCCTGTCAGGGAGTACATCATTCGTCCGTTGATTTTGTGCGACAGGGAGGACGTTGAAGATTATTGTAAGAATAATCACCTGCAGTTTGTAACCGACAGCACCAATCTAACCGATGACTACACCCGTAACAATATTCGACACAATGCTGTGCCTGTGTTAAAGGGAGTTAATCCTGAACTTACTTATGCAGTTAGTCGTATGTGCGATACGATGACAGATGTAAAATCATACTTAGATAAAATTTCTTTCAAAGAAATAAACAACTGCAAAACCGAATTTGGATATGATGCAGAAAAGTTGCTTAGACTTGACAAAGCGGTGCTTAGTAACGTGATTTGTACGTTGTGTAAAAACAGCGGTGCTGATATATCTTATCGCCACGTTGAGCTTATTGTTGAAGCTCTGAAAAACAGCGGTTGTGTTGATTTGGGATTTAGCAAGCGTGCTGTTTGTAAGCAGGGCGTGTTTAGGATTATCGACAGCTCAGCTTGTGGGTATGAAGATATACAAGAAATTCCGTTTTTAAAAAGCGGTGTTGCGAAATATATTTCTAAAGAAGAACTAAAAAATATTAACAAAAAGTTATTAACTAACTGTGTCAACTGTGATATAATCACACACAGTACAGTTTTTAGAACAAGAAAAGAGGGTGACACGTTCACTCTCTGCAACAGGAACGTCACAAAATCGCTCAAAAAGCTTTTTAACGAGCTGAAAATTCCTGCAGAAAAACGCAGTGAGCTTAAGCTCGTCGCAAACGGCAGTAACGTTTTGTGGATTGAAGGAATCGGCGTTTCGAAGCAAGGAAAGGTTTATAGTAATACTGAAGGTGCTTATTTAATAACAGGGGGAAATTATGATTAACGACGTTGAAAGAGTTTTAGTCACAGAAGAACAAATAGCTGAAGCTGTACACCGAATTGCTAAAGAAATCGAAAAAGACTACGAGGGCAAGGAAGTGCTTTTTGTTGGTCTTTTAAAGGGAAGCATCGCGTTTATGGCTGACCTTATAAAAGCGTACGAAAAAACCTGTACAATAGATTTTATGGCTGTGTCATCATACGGTGCTGGCACAGAAAGCTCAGGCAGAGTTAACATCGTCAAGGACTTATCCCAGCCGATTGACGGCAAGGATATTATTATTGTCGAGGATATTATCGACTCGGGTAATACTCTGTCGTTTATCAAAGCGTATTTCGCCGCTAAAAATGCCAATTCAGTGAAAATCTGCACTCTGCTTAACAAACCGTCACGCAGAGTTGTTAACATAGATGTTGATTACATAGGCTATGATATCCCTGACGAGTTTGTTATCGGATACGGTCTTGATTACAACGAACACTACAGAAATCTCCCTTATGTAGGAGTTTTAAAACGCAGTATTTACTCATAATTTTGTGTGAATATATCAATACTAATGTAAGGAGTGAATAGTATTGGAAAAGAAAAATCCAAACAAGTTTAAAGGTTTGCTTGTATATCTTGGCATACCGATTATCGTAATTTTAATTGCGGCTTGGTTTTTCTCTCTCAATCAGGTTGAAAAACCAACATACTCAGAAATGGTGTCATACTTTGAGGACCAGAAGGTAACCGAATTTTCCGTTAACGGAAACTCTGCGTTGCTTACTGTAAAGCTCGAGGATGGCACAAAGGTTGAGCACAAGCTCATGGATTGGGAAACCTTCAAGGAAGATGTGTGGGACGATATCGAGAAGTACAACGAGGCTCACACAGAGGATATGAAGATTGACCTTATCGCAAGCTCTGACAGCTCAATCTGGGTTGAACTTATACCTACAGTTATTTTAGTTGTTGTGTTCATAGCTTTCTGGTTCTTCCTGATGAAGCGTATGGGCGGCGGTGGAATGGGCTCAAAAGAGCTCAATTTTGGTAAAGCTAAGTTTAAAAACAGTGCTGACGAAAAGAAAAAGACGACTTTCGACGATGTTGCCGGTGCAGACGAAGAAAAGGAAGAGCTCAAGGAAATCGTAGAATTCTTAAAAGCTCCTGATAAATACAACGCACTTGGTGCAAGAATTCCTAAGGGTGTGCTCCTTGTTGGCCCTCCTGGTACCGGTAAAACCTTGTTAGCTAAAGCTGTTGCGGGTGAAGCAGGAGTTCCGTTCTTCTCAATTTCCGGTTCAGATTTCGTTGAAATGTTTGTCGGTGTCGGTGCTTCCCGTGTTAGAGACCTTTTTGAAACTGCTAAGAAAAACTC
>JAFUIK010000047.1 GCA_017473955.1 Ruminococcus sp.
TGGTATGAAGATATCACAAGCGATGACATCGCCACAATAGAAGACTATCAGAACGCTTTGACAGAACTGGGGGTTGATTTGGATGCGTAAAGCAAAGTTGGATAAGGTTATCGACTCTCACAAGGACAAAACTAAATCAATCCTTGAGCGTATAAAATCGAATATGAATCAGGGACAGTTTAAGAAACTTATGAAAGACGATGAAATCAGAGCGTTCTTCGCGTTGTATGGGGTAGAAGGCGGTGAGTCCGATGGATAGTGATTTTATTTCCAGACGAGAGCACGAGGAATTTGTTAAGCGTATGGAAGATGAGCACAACAGAATCAATCATCGACTTGAGATATGCGAGGGTTTTGCTCAAGAAATGCAGGATATGAATACGAATATAAACAATCTTGCGAACAATATGAGGCAGATGCTCGATGTTCAAATTAAACAAGGTGACCGCCTAGAAAAAATTGAGAACGAACCTAAGTCTGCTTGGGATTCTATCAAAAAAGGCGTTTTTAACGCTATCGGGGCCGCTATCGGTGGTGGCATCATAGCTGTATTATTATATTTTATGTAAAGGAGAAATTACTATGAAAATCAATTAGAAAGTAAGACTTTTAAATCCTACCTTTTGGATAGGTATCATCGTGGCAGTGTTTGTTACAATCTTAACTCAGCTCGGTATGAGTTGGGAACAGGTGACATCTTGGGCTACGCTCGGTCAGCTCCTGCTTGACGCAGTGTCTAACCCTGTTGTGGTTGTCGCTGTTATCTCAGCTGTATACAACGCCATCATTGACCCAACTACAGCAGGTATATCAGACAGCAAGAAAGCACTTACATATACAAAGCCTAAGAAGGAGTGATACCTATGAACAATACAGTAACAGTTGAACAGATAAACTCATTACTTGATAATTCGGAGATTACAGTTAACACGGTTTACGATAAAGTTACCATTGTATCTTGTAAGCTTCCTAACGGCTTTGTGATTACAGAAGCAAGTGGAGCAGTAGACCCTGCAAACTACGATGTGAACATCGGTCGTGAGATTTGTATGGAACGTATCAGAAATAAGCTCTGGGAACTCGAGGGCTATGCTCTTTCTAAAAAACTCGCAGAAAAGGAGATGTGATTATGTCTGCTAAAAGAATTTATTTATCACCATCAAATCAAGGTGAAAATATTTATGCGACGGGCAACACAAACGAAATGCACCAGTGCGACAAAATCGCTAAGGCGGCTTACACAGCACTTGTCCGTTGTGGTTTTGAGGTAATGGTGGGTAAGAGCGGTGACACTATGGCTAACCGTTGCAAGGAATCCGATGCTTTCAAAGCTGATATCCATATGCCTATACATACAAATGCTTTCGATGCTAAGACAACGGGTGGCACTCTCGTTATGGTCGCCAAGTTGGATGCGACTCGTGTTAAAGCAGGTAATGCTTTGCTCAAAAGTGTTGGTAAGATTTCTCCGGGTAAAGATTACACCCTTAGAGTTCGCACTGACTTGTATGAGATTAACAATCCAAAAGCAATGACCTTGTATCTTGAGGTTGAGTTCCACGATACAAAAACTGGTTCCGATTGGATTCGTAACAACATCACAGCTATCGGTGAAGCTATTGCCGAGGGTATGTGTGAATACTTCAATGTTACCTATGAAGCCCCATCAACTACACCTGCGACACCTGAAAAACCTGCGACAAGTGAGTCAAAGAAGCTGTATTATGTGCAGACAGGTGCTTTTTCAAACAAAGCAAACGCTGATGCTATGGTAGCAAAGCTCAAAAAGGCAGGCTTTGACGCTATCATCAAAACGGGGTGAGAATTATGTGGTTCTTAATTAACTCACTTGTAGCGGTAGCTATCTTCGGTGTAGGTTATCTGACTTGTGCGTTCAGAGTTGCACTACACCAGGCTAAAGAATGGAAAAAGGATGATGATTGATGTTTAAGAGAATTTTAATTTAATAATACATAAAGATACTCCCCGATAGAACTCTAACTCAGAACTCTGTCGGGGAGTTTTTTCTATTTATATATAAGAAAAATGTCAGTTTTTTTGAAGAAATATAATAAAAAGTGTTGACATACTGCAAGCAGTATGATATAATATAGACAGTTAAGAAAGGGGTGATTAAATTGAGAAAACGAAAGCGAAAAAGAAAGCCTACCACATTTGAAATAGCTCAGCTGATAATCGAAGCGATTGTTGCAGTAGCCGCTTTGATAACAGCCATCAAATGGTGGTAGGCAATCAAGAGGGGCGAAAGCCCCTCCCCCTTAAGGGGTGTTTATATATTAGCATATAGAAAGGAGTTTTACAAGTGAAAAAAAGTTATTTTTGGTTTGTATTATTGTGTTTTTTAATAGTTTTAGCTAATGTAATCGGATTAAATATTTTTTTACGAATTGCAATCGCTACAAATGCGTTAATAATTATAGTTAATGTAATAATTAAGATAAGGAGGATGTTGAATGTCAGAGCTAGTGAAGAAGAGAAAAACAAAGACCTCGACAGCCGTCAAATCTAGGTATAATCAAAAGGTGTATGATGTTATATCTGTAAGAGTTCCTAAAGACTTATCTAAAGCATTTAGAGAAAAGTGTATAAAAGAAAATGTGTCACAAGCTAGTGTTTTAAAAAACGCTATCGAAACTTTCTTAAAATCATAAAATTACTAAAAGCGTAAAATTCTTACTATTCGCTGATTTTCGATACTATTGGTAGTAATATCTTATCGAAGGGGCGAAAAAAGCAATGGCGATTAGAATTTTACTTTCAAGAAAACTTGGTGAGCTTAGATGGACACAGTCAGACCTTGCACGCAAGACAGGGATACGACCAGCAACAATTAATGAGATGTATCACGAACTATGTGAGCGTGTAAATCTTGAATACCTCGATTTGATTTGTGAGGCATTAGGCTGTGACCTCGACGAGATACTTTGTTATATACCAAATAAAGATACTCTATCACATTTGAATAAGCATTAGTTATATTCGAACCTTTATAAAAGCAGGTGTTTTCAAAAGAAAACACCTGCTTTGTTTTTTACTTAAAATATATTTGCGGTACTAATATGGTACTAAAATAGTCCCAGAATAGAAAGATTTGATAAAAAACACGGATTTTGTGGCATATAAATCACTGAAAATCACTTAATAACAAAAGTTGAACAGTTATATAAATTTCCACAGTTTTCATTTTAATAGCCTTTCAAATTTATATATTATGATTATTCTTAACAAATGAAATTGACAAAGATTTATCGTAGTGATATAGTATAAGTTAAGAAAAAATGCAAAAATGTGTGTATTCGAACATAAGATATATAATATATTATTATTGAGAAAAACACAACCGTTTTTTGAAAATCGGAGGAATTATTATGAAACAGTACAAAGTTGGTATTATTGGTGCAACAGGTATGGTTGGACAGAGATTCGCTCTCTTGCTTGAAAATCATCCTTGGTTTAAGGTTACAGCATTAGCTGCTAGCCCACGTTCAGCAGGTAAAACCTACGAAGAATGTGTTAAAGACAGATGGGCTATGACATCTCCAATTCCTGAGTCAATGAAAGATATGGTTATAATGGATGCTAGTAAAGTTGAAGATGTTGCTTCACTTGTAGACTTTGTATTCTGTGCTGTAGATATGAAAAAGGATGAAATCAGAGCATTAGAAGAAGCATACGCTAAGGCTGAGTGTCCTGTAATGTCTAACAACTCTGCTCATCGTATGACTCCTGATGTTCCTATGATTATTCCTGAGATTAACTCTGACCATGCTCAGATTATTGAAGCTCAGCGTAAACGTCTTGGTACAAAGAAAGGATTTATTTCAGTTAAGTCTAACTGTTCATTACAGAGCTACGTTCCTGCTATCCACCCACTTAAAGAAAAGTACAATGTAACAAAGGTTCTTGCTTGTACATACCAGGCAATTTCAGGTGCAGGAAAAACTTTCGAGCGTTGGCCTGAGATGGTAGATAACGTAATCCCATACATCGGCGGCGAGGAAGAGAAGAGTGAGCAGGAGCCACTCAAAATCTGGGGTAATATCGTTGACGGCAAAATTGTTCCTACTGATGACATTTCGATTACATCACAGTGTATCCGTGTCCCTGTATCGGACGGTCACTCTGCTGCTGTATTTATGTCTTTTGGTTGTGAGAATAAGCCAAGTGTTGATGAGGTTATCAAAGAGTGGGAGAATTATGTTGGCCGTGCTCAGGAACTTGAGCTCCCAAGTGCTCCAAAGCATTTTTTACATTACTTCACTGAGCCTGACAGACCTCAGATAAAATCTGAGCGTAATTTAGAAAACGGTATGGCTGTTTCAATCGGCAGACTCAGAGAAGACACACAGTATGATATGAAATTTGTTTGTATGTCACACAACACATTAAGAGGTGCAGCCGGCGGTGCCGTACTTATGGCTGAGCTTCTCTGTGCAGAAGGATATCTTGACTAATTGTTAATTGGAGGCCCTATATGAGTAAACCAATTTTTACTGGTTCAGGTGTTGCACTTATCACACCGATGAAAGCTGACGGTAGCGTCAACTATGATGTGTTAGAACAACTTCTTGAATTCCAGATTGAAAATGGTACTGACGCTATTATTGCGTGCGGTACAACAGGCGAAGCTGCTACTCTATCTGTTAAGGAGCACTGCGAAGTTCTCTCTTTCGTTTCAGAGAAAGTTAACGGCAGAATTCCTGTAATCGCAGGTACAGGAAGCAACGACACAAGTACAGCTATTGAGCTTTCAAAATCAGCTCAGATTAGTGGTGCTGATGCACTTTTGTGTGTAACTCCGTACTATAACAAAACATCACAGACAGGTCTTGTACGCCACTTTACAACTATTGCTGATAACGTTGACCTTCCTATGATTGTTTATAACGTTCCGTCACGAACAGGATGTAATATCGCTCCTAAAACATATGCTGAGCTTTGTAAGCACGAGAACATCGTTGCTACAAAGGAAGCTAACGGCGATATTTCATCAGTTTCTCAGACACGTTCACTTTGTGGCGATAAGCTTGACATTTACTCTGGTAATGATGACCAGACAGTACCATTTATGTCACTAGGTGCTCTTGGTGTTATCTCAGTGTTTGCTAACTTCTGTCCACAGGAAATGCATCAAATTTGCCAGCTTTGTTTAGATAACAACTTTGTAGAAGCAGCAAAAATGAACTTCCATTATGTTGAACTTATGGATATTATGTTCTCTGATGTTAATCCAATTCCTGTTAAGACTGCTATGAACCTTGTTGGTTTTGATGCAGGTGAGTGCAGACTTCCACTCGTTCCTATGAGCTACAGAGGCTATCATGATTTAAAGGATTGTCTTGCGAAGTACAATCTTATCGGTAAATATTCAAAGTAATTTTCACAGGGCGTTTTACACGCCCTGTTTTGCTAAATTCACTAAAGGGGAAGTTTAATAATGACTGAAATTATTCTAAACGGATGTAATGGTAAAATGGGTGCAGCTGTTACGAAAGCTGTTAACGAACGCGAGGATTGCAGCATTGTCGCTGGAGTTGACCTATATGGTGATAATTCTGAGTTTAAAGTATATCGTAGCTTTGCAGATATTGACGTTAAAGGCGACGTTATCATAGATTTTTCTAACCCGTCTGTTTTAGATGATATGCTGACATATGCTAAGAACACAAAAACACCACTTATTATCTGTACAACAGGTTTTTCCGAGGAACAGGTTGCAAAAATCAAGGAAGCATCTAATGAGGTTGCTGTTTTCTATTCAGGTAATATGTCACTTGGTATTAACCTTATTATAGAACTCTCAAAGAAAGCTGCTGCTATTTTAGGCGGTAACTTCGATGTTGAGATTATCGAGAAACATCATAATCAGAAAATTGACGCTCCATCAGGAACAGCTTTGATGATTGCTGATGGTATCTCAGAAGTTCTCACAGAATCTCAATATGTTTACGACAGACATTCATATAGAAAAAAACGTGAGAAAAACGAGATAGGCATACATGCTATCCGTGGTGGTACTATTGTTGGTGAGCATGAAGTGATTTTTGCTGGTCATGATGAGATATTCTCGTTAAAACATCAGGCTTTATCCAAGGAAGTTTTTGCTGTTGGTGCAGTTAATGCTGCTGTTTACTTAAAAGATAAAACAAACGGTATGTACGATATGGGGAACCTCTTATCTGAAACATAATATTAAATAATAACACCTCTATATTTTTCCACATATTATGGTAGTAAAAAATATAGAGGTGTAAATTTTTATGGAAAAACAATTGATTCTTGTTCCTTCAGTGACCTATGCAATGAAGGCAAAGAAAATTTTAGATAAATATAAGATGAAGTCATATATCGAGCGAACCCCGAAGACCCATCAGGTGTATTCGTGTGGGTATTGCTTGTTTGTACCAGATAACCCCGTAACCGCCCATGATATACTACTGCGTCATGGTGTTAGGATAATCGGTAGAGTGGCTCGTGAAAACGTATGATATATCTTGATAATAGTGCTACTACCTTTCCTAAACCCGAAATAGTCAGAATTGGTGTCAACGAATCACTAAATAAGTATTGTGCAAACCCAGGACGAAGCGGTCACAGAATGAGTCTTTCTACTGCAAAAAAGGTCTTTGAATGCAGGCAGTCTGTATGTAAGCTATTTAATATCGATGACGAGAGTAAAGTTGTATTTACATCAGGTTGTACTCATGCACTAAATATTGTAATTAAAGGTGTACTAAAAAAAGGAGACCATTGTGTTATATCGTGTTTAGAACACAATTCTGTGTTAAGACCACTTGAGAAACTAAAGTCAATAGGTGTAACTTATTCAGTAGCTAAAGTCTATCCGGATGATAATGATAAAACTGTTGATAGTTTTAGAAATTGTTTTAACGAGAAAACTAAGCTTGTTATTTGTACCCACGCATCTAATGTGTTCGGTATCAGACTTCCGGTAGAAAGACTATGTGCGTTAGCTCACAGCTACGATATTAAATTTTGTCTTGATGCAGCCCAAAGTGCTGGTGTGCTCCCAATTAATATAGGGGAGTATTGTTATGATTATGTTTGTTGTGCAGGACACAAGGGACTGTATGGACCAATGGGAATTGGACTTCTTGTAGTGACCACAGAAAAATTACCAGATACTCTAATCGAAGGCGGTACAGGTAGTGAATCACAAAACAACAATCAGCCAGATTTTATCCCTGACAGATTTGAAAGCGGTACCCTCAATATTCCTGGAGTTTGCGGGCTTAATAGCGGTATTGAATTTGTTTTAAAAAAGGGTATAGAAACTATCCAAGCTCACGAAACGAAACTTGTCAAATTAGCTTACAATGGTCTTAAAAGCTTAAAAAATGCAAAACTATATACCGATACACCAAGTAAAGATAAGTATGCACCAGTATTATCATTTACTGTAAAAGGAAAAAACAGCGAAGATGTTGCATCGTATTTAAGCTCTAAATTTAATATTGCAGTTAGAGCGGGTCTTCATTGTTCACCTTTGGCACACAAGTTTATGGGTACTATAGATGAAGGTACGGTTAGAATATCACCATCAGTATTTTCAAATGAATCACATATTCAAAGATTATTATATGCTATAAAAAATTATAATTAATTATAAGAATTAAGTTGAAAAGCAAATTGATGTGTGCTAAAATATAAGAAAGTATGTAGTGGAGGAAGTATATGGGCTTTTTATCAAGTTGGATAACTACCATTGGTGCTATAATTAAGACTTTCAGCTTCAGTGATGCTGTTGATATAGTTTTGGTTGCTATTATCATTTACTATCTGTTTAAGCTTTTAAGACAGACTCGTGCTGCTCAGCTTGTAAAGGGTTTGGCTGTGCTTGTGATAGCTTATGCACTTTCTGCGTTGTTTGATCTGACAATGGTAAACGTTATTTTGACAACTGTATTTGAGTTTGCGGTTATTATCCTTGTTATTGTATTTCAGCCTGAGCTTCGCAGAATGCTCGAGCATCTTGGTAGAAGCAATATCTCTAAAGGCTCAATATTCTCGTCTTTTTCAGCTAAAAGTGATAACGAAACAGCTACATGGGTCAAAGCTATAAATGATGTTGCTGATGCTGCCACTGTATTCAGTCGCTCAAAAACCGGTGCGTTGATTGTTATTGAACGAAACACTCTTCTTACTGAAATTGCTTCTAGTGGAACCGAGCTTAACAGTTCAACATCAGTTGCGTTATTTGGTAATCTTTTCTTCAATAAAGCTCCACTTCATGACGGTGCGTGTATTTTGCGAAACGGTAAGATATTATCAGCTGGATGTATTCTTCCACTTACTGATAACAATCATATCAGCTCATCTCTTGGAACACGCCATAGAGCTGCGATTGGAATGAGTGAAGAATCGGATGCTGTGGTAGTTGTTGTGTCAGAGGAAACAGGTATTGTATCAATTGCAGTTGGTGGTAAACTGATCCGCGAACTTGATAGAAAAGAATTAGCCGATAAGCTTACTGAACTGATTATTCCTGACGACGGGGAGAAGCAAGACCTCTTTACTGTATTGTTCAGAAACAGAAAGGAGAAAGACGATGAATAAAAAAGGCTTTTTTAATCGTATCCTTTCTAATAATATCGCTTTAATGGTGCTTTCTCTTTTAATTGCGTTTGTTATCTGGTTTGTAATCAACGCTAACTCGCAGACTGAAAGTAATGTGACTATTTCAAATATTCCTATTACTATCGACTTGAGTCAGGAAGCTATAGAGGATGGATTACAGGTTTTTGATGGAGCAGATACTACCGCTTCAGTTGAAGTTACCGGTAACCGTATTACGGTTGGTTCTCTTTCAGCTTCAGATATACAGGTGGTTGCTCTTCAGTCAAATTCAATTATTGCACCTGGTAGCTATACTCTGGAGTTATCTGCTAAAAAGGTCGGGGTTAAAACTAACTATAATTTTGCATCTAATGTATCTCCGTCTAATGTTACTATTTATGTTGATAAATATAAAGAAAAAGTTTTTGATATCACAGATGATATTGTTTATAAAGTCGAAGAAGGCTACTATGCTAACACATCCCTTTCTGAAACCTCTGTTGTAGTGTCTGGACCTGAAACCGAAATACTTGCTATAGATAAGGTTGTGGTACAAGGTACACTTGACGGCTCTGATGGTAACATCAAGAAAGGTATGTTTGACCTTGTTTATCTTGATAAAGATGGTAATGTGATTGATGTATTAATGTCAAATTCTGATGTAAAGAGTGTTGATGTCACACTCACTCCGCTGCCAATTCAGGAAGTATCGCTTGATGTTGAGCTTGTTAACGCTCCTAAGAACTATCCTACAATTGGAATTAATCCTCGAAAAATTAAGATTGCTGCTGAAAAAGCAGTTCTTGAAACAATCAAGAACAACAAAGTTATTATCGGTCAACTTGATTTTGCTGAGCTTTCTAACAAAGAACACGTATTGACATATGATATTGTGTTGCCAAACGGATGCAAAAATCTCAGTGATAGTACCGAAACCAGTGTAAGCATAGATTTATCAGGTTATAAGAGCAAGAAAATCACAGTAAATAATTTCACTGGTGTTAATATTGACCTTACAAAATACAATGTTGTATTTAACAGTTCCGGTATTGAGATTACAGTATGCGGACCTAGCGAGCTTATTGATGCTATAAACTCTGGAAGTATTATTCCGCAAGTTGATTTCACTTCAAAGCTTGATGATATTGATAAGAATTCAGTTAGTCTTGAATTACCGGTGACATTTGGTTTTACTAAGGATTATTTGAATTGCTGGGTGTATGGTGACTACA
>JAFUIK010000048.1 GCA_017473955.1 Ruminococcus sp.
ATTTCCGACAGCTATAGCATTATATGCTGTTTTTGATGGTACGACTCCCAAAGAGCCTGCATTACTAGTTGTTAAAATTAAATGAACATTATGTTGAACGGCTACATGATCATACCATTTAGCGGTATCGCTATAGGTGTTATAGTTTATCGTTCCATCGTAAGGATAAGAAAATGAGCAGTTAATGGCTGTAACACCATACCCTAGTAAATCCTCAACAGCACCTTTTATATCGCCTTCTTTTGATACAGTGGTATAACGCAAGCCTGCCTCTGGTATTGCTCCTAAAAAATCGTTCCTGTTAGAAACCATCAAACCACAAACTAAATCTCCATGAGAAGACGTTTCAAAAGTTCCTTGTTTTATAATTACAACATCATCACAGTTAATTCTTTCAGGTGTGAGTATGGATTCAGCTTCTATTACTCCAACATTTAAACCTAAACCTGTCAATCCAAAAACATCTCTTCCTGTAGATAATCCTGTAACACTATAAAAAGTATCGTCTGGTTTATACTCTTGTGTTTCGTTATCTATAGTACAAATATTACTCTCCTCTAAGAGTAATTCGTTGTAAGGATTAACAAAATAAATCTCATCAACGTTTTGTAACTCGGATACTTCGAAGATTTCTTCTTTTGATAACTCTAACTCTACATTAGGAGCATACTTAGAAACATAAACTTTTTCTATACTTGTACTATCCAACGCATCAGTGACTTTATTTATCATATTTCCATTATGTTTTTTATATTCGTCTTTATAAACTTCTCGTTTTCTTTCACTTATGTATTGGAAATCCTCTTGAGTTATATCTTTGTAGTATTCTTTAGCATACGACAAATAGTCTTTTGTATAATTCATAGGTATTTCACAGACTTCCCCAAATAACAGTTCCTCAGATTTTTGATAAACATCTGCATTTTTCTTTCCCTTGTATGTTTCATATAGTTTATCTTTAACCAGTTCTTTATCGACATCATCAAACCATATTGACACAGTTATTTTCTCATTATCGTCAATTTCGTTCAACTTTGCTACTAGTCCCTCATCTAGCTTGTTCGATGCATAACTGTTATCTAAAGCAAATGTTGGTGCTATAGATATACAAATAATCACTATCACCAAAAACAATGAGAATACAGCGTTATACTTTTTCATAAAATCAGCCCCTTCTAAGTAGAATAAAAACAAAAAAGCTTTGTTAAATGAGTGCTTTAGTATTTAACAATTGTTTCCATTTATTACACTTTAATTTTAGCATAACAGGCAAGCTGAATCTATTGACGATTTTTACTAAATCAATAAGCTTTGTTTAGCTATTATAACAAACGCAAAAACACACAAAAATCCCCACCGCAAAAGCGATGGGGATAAGCTGTGATATATATTTATTGTGCCTTGCTGTAGTCCTTGTTTTTGGTAATCGCCTTGATAACAAAGAGAGTAGCAACAGTTAAAACCACACCGATTGGAAGCACGATGTACCAGCTCTTTACAAAACCTGCTAAGACGTAGCAGACAAATGAAATACCTGCAACTGTAATAGCGTACGGAATCTGAGTTGATACGTGGTTTAAATGGTCGCACTGAGCACCTGCTGATGACATAATTGTAGTATCAGAGATTGGTGAGCAGTGGTCACCACAAACTGCACCTGCAAGACAAGCTGACATTGAGATAATCATCAGCGGGTTGCTTGGGTCTGCAGCAAAGAGGTATGTAACGATTGGGATAAGAATACCGAATGTACCCCATGATGTACCTGTAGCAAAAGCGAGTACACAAGCTACTAAGAAGATAATAGCAGGCAAGAAGTTCTGCAGTCCTGCAGCGGCATTATTCATAAGGTCGCCAACATAGTACTTAGCACCGAGTAGGCCTGTCATATTCTTAAGTGAAGTAGCGAATGTAAGGATAAGGATAGCAGGTACCATAGCGATGAAGCCCTTTGGAACAGCGTCCATAGTTTCCTTGAATGTAACTACCTTTCTCATAATGAGATATGCCATAGAAACAACAAGTGCGATTAAACCGCCCCATGGCAGACCAACTGTAGCATCAGTGTTAGCGAAAGCGTCAACAAATGGAACGCCGTCTAAGATACCGCCGTTGTAAACAAGAGCGAATATAGAAATAACGATAAGGATAACTACAGGTAAGATAAGGTCAATAACCTTGCCTCTTGGGTTTTCTACGGCTGCTTCGCCTTCCTGCTTTTCACCGCAGAAGAGGTCTCCGTATTCTCTTGCTCTGTACTCGTGCATAGCCATCTTACCGTAGTCAAAGCCCATAAATGCGATAGCAATGATGAATACGAAAGTTAAGAGTGAGTAGAAGTTGTACGGAATAGCCGCGATAAACAGGTCAAGACCCTTTCCGTCCTCAGCGTAGGAAGCAACAGCAGCCGCCCAAGATGAGATAGGAGCAATCATACATACAGGAGCCGCAGTAGCGTCGATGATGTATGCAAGTTTAGAGCGTGAAATCTTGTGAGCATCAGTAACAGGACGCATTACCGAACCAACTGTTAAGCAGTTGAAATAGTCGTCGATGAAGATTAAAACACCGAGTACGAATGTAGCAAGCATTGCACCGACCTTGGTTTTGATATGCTTAGCCGCCCACTTACCGAAAGCCGCAGAACCGCCTGACTTGTTAACCAAAGCTACGAGTATACCAAGCTCGACTAGGAAGATGAAAATACCTGCTGTATCGCTAACCGCAGGGATAATACCATCGTTGATAACCGTGTCCATAGTTCCAAGGAAAGAAAACTTTGAGTACAAAAGACCGCCTGTAACGATACCGATGAAAAGTGAGGAGTAAACCTCTTTAGTGATGAGAGCAAGACCGATAGCAATAACCGGTGGCAGTAAAGCCCAAAGTGTGCCCTGAACAGCACCCTCGCCGGCACAGGTTTCGCAAGCTTCACCGTCAACTAAGCCTGTTGCGTGACAGTCCATACAGTTTACTGTGCCAAGGTAACCGCCCGATACTGCACCGAAAACGAGCAGACCTACGATAACAACAGCCGCAACAGCAAGAACTATCTTGTTTGTTTTTGACATTTTATGTCCCCCTTAATATTTTTATAAAACAAAAACCGTGGCATAAGTGCCACGGTCAAAAGTTCAACCCAAATAGCACTCCACCAAAAAACTGGTGACAGTGTGATACATATTCTGCATCACCCCAGCCCTGTAAGCAACGGAATCAAAACAGGACTTCGGCAGTGATTCCTTTCATACACACCAAAATTCCGTAAAATGTGTGTACTACTCTTAAGCACTGCACCTCTATTCTTGTTTATACAGTGATTATAACAAAAATCGTCGTTTCGTCAACCTTTTCGACAAAATTGTTACCATATATGAAGAAATTTTATGCTATTTTTTGGGAGATTGTTATTCTAACGGATACATTAAAACCTTTTATACTGTCAAAAACTTAAAGGCTGAGCCGTAGTTAGTAATGAGGTGTTATTGTAAGCTTACTTATAGCTTCTAAACTCTTCTATAAGCGAATTGATTTGCTCGGTGAATTTCTTTAAATCCTTGTTTGGTATACCGTCTAAATCTTTCGCCGCACTTTGGAGTCGTCGTGTACTTTCAAGCAGGTTGTGATAGAGCACATTGCTCTTAGAGCTTTGCTCAAAGGTCTTTCGCTCAATTCGGATACCCTTTGTGATGTTGATAAACTCGCCTGTTTTAAGGTCAAACTCCGTTCCGCTGAAAGGAGCAAAAGCATCGTAACCCAAGGTTTTGAGCTCGCTAACAAAGTTGTCAGCCGCCGCCTCGTCGCCATGGTTAACAAAAACTTTCTGCGGATTATTTTGTACACCGGACAGCCACTTTATAAGTCCGTTTTTATCAGCGTGACCGCTAACTCCCTGAAGCGTGCAAATCTCAGCGTTAACGGCGATTTCGTCGCCAAAAAGTCGCACAGACTGTGCACCGTCGTGAATAAGTCTGCCCAGTGTGCCGTTAGCTTGATAGCCTACAAACAGCACCGTGCATTCCTTACGCCAGAGATTATATTTTAGATGGTGGCAAACTCGACCGGCCTCGCACATACCGCTTGCCGAAATGATGACTTTCGGTGTTTGGTCAGAGTTTAGCTTCATTGACTCACTTGTTGAAATGTACGTGTGAAGATTAGGGAAAAGTAGCGGATTGTTGCCGTTTCTCATAACCTCAAGGATTTCATCGTCAAGACAATCCATATCGCACTGCTGATAGATGCTTGTTGCTTCATTTGCAAGCGGAGAGTCAACATAAACAGGGAAGTTGCCGACTTTATCTTCAATCATCTTCGAGTTTTTAATCTCGCGTATGAAATACAGCATCTCCTGTGTTCTACCAACAGCGAATGACGGAATAATCAGGTTACCGCCACGGGATAGTGTGCGTTCAATGTGTGAAGCCAAAGCGTTTATTGAATCAGCTCTGCTTTCATCGTGAAGCCTGTCGCCGTATGTCGATTCAATCACAACGTAGTCAGCACTGTCAACGGTTGACGGGTCTTTGATGATAGGCTGATTTGTGTTGCCCACATCGCCCGAGAACAAAATTTTCTTTGTAACTCCGTCTTCTTTTAGCCATAGCTCAATGCACGCACTGCCTAAAAGATGTCCGACATCAGTAAAACGCACAGCGAGATTTTCGCTAAGCGGTATGATTTTTGAGTATTCGCATCTTCGAAACAATTTGCACACTTCGTCTGCATCAGTTAAGGTGTACAGCGGTTCAACAAGATTTTTGCCTGCACGCTTTTTCTTTCTGTTTTTAAATTTAGCCTCACTCTCTTGAATGTGAGCACAATCTCTGAGCATTATGTTACACAAATTTGCGGTTTCGTTAGTACACAAAATGTCGCCTTTAAAACCGTTTTTGTAAAGCAAAGGCAGATGACCCGAGTGGTCAACGTGAGCGTGGGTTAAAAACACAAGGTCTATTTCGTTTTCCGATACAGGCAAAGGTGCGTTTTCAAAAACGTTGAAGCCTTGCTCCATACCGCAGTCAACAAGAATTTTGTGAGGACCGACTTCAAGGTAAGTACAGCTACCCGTTACCTCGTGAGCCGCACCGATAAACATAATTTTCATAGTATCACCCTTTATGTGTAAATGTATCAGTATTTTAAGGAGCTTCCGCCGATAAACTCACGCATCAGCGAGTTTGTTGGCACAAGCGAAGTGTCCAGTGGAATTGCAAGCTCTATAATTTTACTTAAAAGCTCTACCTGAGGAGTTTGTGGTAAAGTCTTCAGTGACTCGGATAAAAGTGTGTTATAAATGTTGATTTCGTAAGGGATAATCGTGTCGATTGAGTAGTTGCACCTATTCATAAACGGACGGATGAACTCGTCCTCTCCTTCGTTAACGCTATGAAACATATTGAATGTATCAAGCGGGTCGCGATCTCTGGTTTCCTGATCTCTTATCATTCTGCGAGCCAAACGGATGATCTTTGAACGAAGCTCTGTGTCGTCTGTTACAAACTGACTGCGAATACTCACGTAAAATCTCGCACATTCTTCATCAGGCACAGTAATAACATTCGGGTTTAACGCGTGTGTGCCCTCAAAAATGATAATTTCGCCCTCCTTACGCTTGAGTGTCCAGCCTGAAAACTCACGCTTGCAGGTTGTGAAGTTGTATTTCGGAATGTCAACTGAAACACCGTCCAAAATGCATCTTATCTGCATATTGAGGTAGTTTTTATCCAGTCGGTCAGGCGACTCCAAGTCTAGCTTGCCGTCTTTAGACAGCTTAAACTCCTCATCATTAAGCTCGCGAAAATAGTTGTCCAGCGAAATAGTGTGTGCTTCGTGCCCCCAACTGTCAAGTAAAGCTTCGAGCTTCATTGCGGTGGTGGTTTTACCGCTACCCGATGGCCCTGAAATTAGCACAATTGGAGCTATGTTAGCATTGTCGGCAATACTTCTTGCGATGCTTTCAAGCTGTGTGTTATACTCGCTTTCGCAAAACTCAATGAATTTTTGCGGGTTATTTTTGATTTGATAGTTTATGTCATCTAAAAAATATTTCATAAAAATCACCTCTTGTATTCTTATTCTACCACACGTTGATGGAAAAATTATATATAAAATGTAAAAAAATAACAGCGAAAATTGTATTTCGCTGTCAAATTGCACAGTTATCCCTTTTTGTTACATTCGATGTAACCGCCCTGTATTTTAAATTGTTCGTCAAAGTTTTCGCCCTTTACTGCTGTGCAGTTTAAGAGTATATGTTCATTTTCTCCGTCATTATAAATAGTATGAAAGCCGTAAAATGCCCGTAGTATCCTGTCTGCATACTCAAATTCGGTGTCTTTTGTGATGATGTAATTTCGCTCGTCTGGGGCAGTTTCGTATTCGCCCTCGCCTTGAGCATAAGCATTATCGTAGTAATAGTCAAAATTTTGTAGCAAGTCCTTTACCATATTCGGGAGCAGTGCGTAAATTTTCTCCATAAATGTGTTAAGGTTCTCGGTCTTGTCAAGCTCAAAAGACTTTTGCATCAAAATTTCGCCAGTGTCAAACTGTTCTTCCATTTTATGAAAGGTTACTCCGCTTTCCTTATCGTTTCTTAAAATGGAGAGAGGCATCGGCCACGCACCTCTGCCTTTTGGCAAAAGGGATGGGTGTACGTTAATCATTTTAAAGCCTTTTAGTATAGGCATACGGTAGTAATAAGCCGCACAGAACAAAGCCTCAACGCCGTTTGCTTTAAGCTCTTCTAAATCAGAAAGGGTGATTTTTTCATAAGTAATCGGAATATTGTGATTTTGTGCAAATTGCGTCACCTTTGTGTTAAATTCAAACACTCCGTCAACCTCGCAGGAGAAGATTTTCACAATTTCACAACCGTTTTGGTATAAACTTTCAAGCATAGGATAAAACAAATCAAAGCCTGCATACGCAATTTTCATAATCCACCCCTCCTTTTTATATACTATACCACATATAAGTGTACTTAATCAATCACAGAAATTCACTTGCTTATTGACTTTATTGATACTTTGCGATAAAATACACTTAGACTATTATAGGAGGTTACTACTATGGAACATATCAAGACTATCGAAACTCGTAATCTTTGCGAAAGCGCAAAGAAGGGTGGCTGTGGCGAGTGCCAGACTTCATGTCAGTCTGCTTGCAAAACAAGCTGCGGTATTGCTAACCAGAAGTGTGAGAGCACAAAGGAGAGCAAGTAATTTTTAACAGGAAAGTGCCGCTCACAAGGGCGGCATTTTTTATTGATATGGTTTATGAAGTGGTAAAGAGGAGTAATTATGATACATCAATATAAATTAGGCGGATATAATATCGTGCTCGATATATGCTCAGGAGCTGTCCACGCTGTTGATGAAGTGGCTTACGATATTATCGCAATGTTTCTTGATAACGATAAAGATACAGTGATTTCTGCTATGGCTGAAAAGTACGCTGACAGAGCTGATATCACAAAGGAAGATATACAAGAGTGCTATGCTCAGGTTGAGGCTTTAAAAGACAGCGGTAAACTTTTTGTAGAAGATACCTTTGAGCCAATGGCGGGTGAGCTTAAGCGTAAAACCGCAGGGGTTGTAAAGGCTTTATGTCTGCACATTGCCCACACCTGTAACTTAAACTGTGCTTATTGCTTTGCAAGTCAGGGTAAGTATCAGGGCGAAAGAGCTTTGATGAGCTTTGAAGTAGGCAAGCGTGCCCTTGATTTCCTTGTTGAAAATTCCGGCACAAGACACAATTTAGAGGTTGACTTTTTCGGCGGTGAACCGCTGATGAACTTCGACGTTGTTAAACAGCTTGTAGAGTATGCCCGTTCAATCGAAAAAGAAAAGGGCAAGAACTTCCGTTTCACTCTTACTACAAACGGCGTTTTAATTGATGATGACGTTATTGACTTTGCAAACAAAGAGATGAGCAACGTAGTTTTAAGTTTAGACGGCAGAAAAGAAGTTCACGATAAATTCAGAGTTGACTACTCAGGCAACGGAAGCTGGGAGAAAATCGTTCCTAAGTTTAAAAAGCTGGTAGATGCCAGAGGTAACAAGGACTACTATATGCGTGGTACCTTCACCCACCACAATCCTGACTTTTTAGAAGATATCAAAACTATGCTGGACTTAGGATTTACAGAGCTTTCTATGGAGCCTGTTGTCTGTGCGGATAGCGACCCGTCCGCTCTTACATATGATGATTTACCTATAGTTTTAGACCAGTACGAAAAACTAGCAGAGCTTATGATTAAGCGTAGAAAAGATGGCAAGCCGTTTACTTTCTACCACTATATGATAGACCTGCAGGGCGGTCCGTGTATTTACAAGCGTATTTCAGGCTGTGGTTCGGGTACAGAGTATATGGCGGTTACTCCTTGGGGTGACCTCTATCCATGTCACCAGTTTGTAGGTGATGAAAAGTACCTGCTCGGTAACATCTTCGACGGTGTTAAGAACACAGCGATTCAGGATGAATTTATGGAGTGCAACGTGTACTCTCGTGAGGAGTGCAGAGATTGCTGGGCAAGACTTTACTGCTCAGGCGGTTGTGCTGCAAATGCGTACCACGCAACAGGTTCAGTCAAAGGCGTGTATAAATACGGCTGTGAGCTGTTCAAAAAGCGTATGGAATGTGCGATTATGGCTGAGGTTGACAGACTTTTATCATAAATTTCAAATAGTAGGGGCGAATCGGTCGTCCGAATGAACTACCCAAAGAGGTCTAAATGAACACACCAATCGTAGAGTTTGTAAAAAAATACATCAAGAGCAACATCGTCCGAGCTCATATGCCCGGTCACAAGGGCGAGAGCGTTTTGGGCTGTGAACAATTTGATATAACCGAAATCAAGGGAGCAGACTCGCTTTTTGAGTGTGAGTCTATAATTAAGGAAAGCGAGCAAAACGCAGGCTCTCTTTTCAACGCTCATACCTTTTATTCGACCGAGGGTTCGTCGCTGTGTATTCGTGCGATGCTGTACCTTACGCTTCTTTATGCTAAAAAAGAGGGGAAAGCCCCCCTCGTTTTAGCAGGCAGAAACGCTCACAAAACCTTTTTGTCGGCAGTTGCCTTACTCGATTTTGAGGTTGAGTGGCTGTATCCTGAGAACGGAACATATCTGTCTGTTGACATAACTGCCGAGCATCTGGACGACAAGCTTAGCAAAATGAGCGTATCTCCTGTCGCTATATATCTCACATCACCCGATTACTTAGGCAACACGCTTGATATAAAAGGAATTTCAAAAGTGTGCAAAAAGCACGGTGTTTTACTTTTAGTTGACAACGCTCACGGAGCATACTTAAAGTTTTTGGGAAATTCCCAGCATCCGCTTGATTTGGGAGCTGACCTTTGTTGCGACTCAGCACACAAAACTCTCCCTGTTTTAACAGGCGGTGCGTACCTACACATTTCGAAAAACGCGGACATACTTTTGTCTCAAAAGGCAAAAATCGCTCTTTCACTTTTTGCTTCAACCTCTCCGTCGTACCTTATAATGCAGTCGCTCGATATGGCGAATTTGTATTTAAGCGACGGTTACCGCGAGAAGCTTAACGCGTTTATCAAAAAGGTGGATGTTTTAAAGAGTGATTTGTTAGAAAACGGCTACACACTCACAGGTGACGAACCGCTGAAAGTGACGATAAACGCTAAACACTACGGTTATACGGGCATTGAGCTTGCAGAGCTTTTGAGAGAAAAAAATGTCGAGTGCGAGTTTGCTGACCCTGACTTTTTAGTGCTGATGCTGACCCCGTCATTAAAAGACAGCGAGCTTATTAAAATAAAAGATGCTTTGATGGATATCAAAAAGCATGAGGAAATAAAAACCACAAAACTTCCGTTTTGTATTCCGAAAAGGGTTATGAGTGTGCGTGATGCCGTGATGTCCTTGTCAAAAACCGTGAAAGTTAAGGACAGCATCGGCAAGGTGCTATCAACTGCAACGGTGTCGTGTCCTCCTGCTGTGCCTGTTTTGGTAAGCGGAGAGCTGATTGATGAAAACGCTCTGTCGCTTTTTGAGTATTACAATATAACAGAATGTGAAATTGTAGTCGACATCATCCCCGATGTTTCGCGTTACAACACACCTACATAACGATAAACGAAAACACCGCCTTAGAGCGGTGTTTTTTGCGTTATTAGGCTTGACAAAATTGTCTACAAATGATAGATTTTAAGTGGGATTATAATATTAAATTAAAATGAGGTGTTATTTATGAAAGAATACAGACTTGGTGCATTGGAATCCCGTTTTGCGGATATCGTATGGGAGAACGCTCCGATTAAAACTCCTGAGCTTGTTAAGATTTGTGAGGAGGAGTTTAACTGGAAACGTACCACTACTTACACAGTTTTGAAAAGACTGTCTAACGGCGGACTTTTCAAGCTTGAGAATGGTACAGTTCACGCTTTGCTTTCTCGCGACGAGTTTTACTCAAAGCAGAGCAAGCACTATGTAAAGGAGAGCTTTGGCGGTTCGCTCCCTGCGTTTTTATCTGCGTTTACATCAAACCGCAAATTATCAACTGACGAGGTTAATGAGATCAAAAAGATGATCGAAAATTTCGAGGAGAAATAAAATGACCACCGCACTTTTCTCAAAAATTCTCAGCCTTAGCGTTACTGCGTCCTTTTTGATGGTAGCGGTAATTGTTTTAAGGCTTTTTCTTAAAAAATCCCCCAAAGGTATGCGATACTTCCTTTGGGCGATGGTTGGGTTGAGGCTACTGTTTCCGTTTGAAATAGAAAGCCCGTTTTCCGTGTTACCATCAAAAAGCGAGCTTAATAGTGCTTCTGTTGTGCCGACAACAACTGTTGCAACAAATACCGAACCGATAAAGGTGAGTGAGAGCGTCGGCATTTTTGAGGTGCTTACATATGTGTGGCTTTTTGGCGTTGTGCTGATGCTGTTGTATATGCTTTTTAGCTTTATACGAGTGCGTTTGATGGTGCGTGAAAACGTGCTTTATAAAGACGAAATATATCTGTGCGACCACGTTAACAGCCCGTTTGTTTTAGGCATAATAAAGCCTAAGATTTATATTAATTCGTCGATGTCAAAACGAGATATGAAGCTGATTATTGCACACGAGCGTACTCATATTAAGCACGGCGATAATATATGGAAGCCACTTGGTTTTATACTTTTATGTGTTTACTGGTTTAATCCGCTTTGTTGGGTGTCGTATTTTCTATTTGTTAAAGATATCGAGCTTTTCTGCGACGAAAGCGTTGTAAAAACACTTTCCAAAAAGGGCAAGAAAAACTACTCTTACGCCTTACTTTCTTGCAGTATGAGTAAAAATATGGTCACAGCCTGCCCTTTGGCTTTTGCTGAAAACAGCGTTAAAACGCGAGTCAGAAATATCTTAAGCTACAAAAAACCTGCTGTGTACATAATCGTCATTTCGGCTATCTTGTGTGTTGTCACTTCGCTTATGTTTATGACACACCCAGTTTCGGCAAAAGAGGTTGAAAAGTCAGAGAATGTCACCGAAACAGTTTTTGAAACTGTCGCAGAAACTACCGCACCGACAGTAGCAGAAACAGAAATAGAAACACAAGCTCCAACAGAGAAACCGACGGAAAAACCCAAAAAGGCTCAAATAACAAATGAGTCACAAATTAATAGCCAAATTACAAACGCACCGCAAGAGCCTGCACAGAGTATAACACAGCCCGAACAGGAAGATAACTTTATTGATGAGATTATTGATGATGATATCAACAACTCGGATAAAAACGAGTTGTTAGACATAAATCAAGTAAAAGAAAATGTGTATGGCGGTTCAAAAAACCTTGTTGTATTAGATCGTAATAATAACAATATTTTATATAAAAAGGATTAGATCCTTGTAGGAGTTAAATTATGAATAAATGTTACAGCTCTAAAAAACGACTTTTATCTGTATTATTGTGTGTAGTAGTGCTCATCACTGTGGTTCTTGTGCCAATTAACGTATCCGCACAAGAAGTAGATAACTCACAAACATCAGATTACTACCCTTGGAAGGACAGTGAGTATCCGAAAATCGTGAGGGATGGCGTTATCTATACATTGGCTGACGATCAATTGATTATAACAAATTGTAATAGAGCTGACCTTCCTGAAAATCTTGTCATTCCTAGCGAGATTGACGGCTATCTTGTAACATGTATATGGAGTTTCGCTTTTGAGCATGCACAAAAGCTTATCAGCGTTACGATTCCGAATACAATATATGGTATTGAAGAGTGTGCTTTTCAAAACTGTAAAAATTTGAAGTCCGTGACATTTGAAAGTGGTTCAACCCTCAAGCACGTAATGGAATGGGGTTTTGCAGGTTGTTCGTCTTTAGAGAGCATAACTCTGCCTGCAAGTTTGAAGAGTATCGGCGATATGATGTTTGAAAATTGCACCAGTCTTAAAAGTGTAACTATCGAGAACAACTCGTCATTAGTGTATATTGGCTCATACTCATTTGAAAATTGCGAAAATCTCGAATACTTTGATGTTCCTGCATCAGTTGAGATGATTTCTGAAGAAGCGTTTAAGAATTGTTATAGTCTGAGTAGAGTTGATTTGCACGAGGGATTGATAGAAATATGGGGGTATGCCTTTTTTAATTGTTTCAGCCTTCCTGAAATTTTTATTCCTGATAGTGTTGAGGAAATCGGTGCTTGTGCTCTGGGTTGTTTTGAGTATGAGGGTGATATATATTCAAACCCTGAATTCGTCGTAGTCGGAAGTCCCGACTCTCTAGCTGATGAATACGCAGAGGCGTATATGGTAACTTGGGAATACGGTCTTTCGGCACCAAAGCTTTCTTCTATCTCAAACACTACTGACGGTGTCAAGTTAACTTTTGAAAAGCTGTCAGGTGTCAGCGGTCAGTACCGCATTTATCGAAAAACTTCGGAGACATCTTGGAAAACACTAGCAAATATTACAAGCAATACATACACCGATAAAACGGCTGAATCGGGTGTTTACTACACCTACACCGTGAAGTTTATCGGCTACGATGGGACTGAGAGCCGTTACGATAAAAATGGGCTTTCCATTACCCGTCTTGTAACTCCAACAGTAACCAATATTGCTAATACAAATGATGGCGTTAAGCTCACTATCAGTGAGGTTAAGGGTGCTGTTAAGTATCGTGTGTACTACAAAACAAGCGATGGCTGGAAAGGTATCGACAACACTGACACAACTACCTTTGTGCACGAAAGTGCTAAGTCTGGTGAGTCGTACACATACACAGTAAAAGCTTTTGATAAATACGATTCATCCAGCTCGTTTGATTCAAAGGGCTTTACAAATCAGTTTATCGAGACTCCTGTAATCACCGCTGTTTCTAGTACAAAAGATGGCGTGAAGATAAGCTGGAATAAGGTTACGGGTGCAGGTATTTATCGTGTTTATGTTAAAACCGACACAGGCTGGAAGGGCTTGGGTAATACAACCTCGACCACATTTACTGATACAAGTGCTACATCACGCGGAAGATATACCTACACTGTCAGATGTATGGCACAGGATGGTAAAACCGCAGTGAGTGGCTACGATAAAGAGGGTAAAAGCTGCACTGTGTTTAGCACAGCTTCTATGAAAGAAATGCAAAGCAAGATTAATAAAATCCAGCGACATGACGGTGCCGATAAATATCCAAGTTCCATAAAGCCACAGCTCAACAAGCAACAAAAGTCGAGAGTTAGCATACAAAGCTTGTCCGAAAAGCTTAAATTACTGTTAAATAACAAGTAAATTATATAGTGTATCAAAACCAACAATATGTAACCGAAAGGCTTTTGCCTTTCGGTTTTTTGTTTTACGCAGATTTTTTAATTAAGCAATCTGTGTAATAACAAGATGTGCAGAAACAGGACGAGTGCCTCCTGCTAGTGGTGTAATAGTAAGTGCGGCGGCGTTGCCAGCAGGATTGCGAACGGTAAGCGTTGAGTTTACTGCAGTAGTTTCAACTATAGCCATACCGACAATCTGTGATGCACCGGCGGCTCTTCCGACTACTGTATACTCCAAATCAGCACCATTTAAGGTCAGTATTAACTGGCCTGCTTCGTCTACACTCACTTCAAATAACACCTGATAGGTTCCTATCTGTGCCAGATTGAATGAATCAGCACCGAGTCTGGTTATTTCAGCACCGCTGTTAGGGCCATCTTGTGGGAAGCTGACATCAGTTCCCGGTGCTACTGTAGCGGCATTATCAGGTGGCATCAGTGCGTAAAAATCAGCATAGCCCAGCACTCCGCCCGCAGGACCCTGAGGACCAGCAGGACCAGTTGCACCTACAGGGCCTTGAGGACCAACAGGGCCAACTTCACCCGCAGGACCCTGAGGACCAGCAGGACCAGTTGCACCTACAGGACCCTGAGGACCAACAGGACCTACTTCACCCGCAGGACCCTGAGGACCAGCAGGACCAGTTGCACCTACAGGACCCTGAGGACCAACAGGACCAACTTCACCTGCAGGACCTTGAGGGCCAGCAGGGCCGACTTCACCCGCAGGACCCTGAGGACCCACAGGACCAGTTGCACCTACAGGACCCTGAGGACCAGCAGGACCTACTTCACCCGCAGGACCCTGAGGACCCTGAGGACCTATAGAACCACTTTCGCCTACAGGTCCCTGTGGACCAATAGGACCGGGGAAACCTCTCGGACCAACGGGACCGACAGGACCTTGAGGTCCGTTTAAGCCTCTTGGACCTATAGGACCTTGCGGACCTCTTGGACCGGCAGGACCTCTTGGGCCTGGAGGGCAATTGGAACAGTCGCAGTTATAAGAGCAACTATTTGCACAAGGACTTTTCTGACAACCGCAGTTGTAGTCGTTCTGCGTATTGTTATCGTTCCAGTTTCCATTGTATAAGTTCCATTTGTTCATTTTTTCACCTCCTTGATATCCGTGTGTTATATAATATGCCACCCTATGGGTATGTGGCACATAAAACATTTATCTTGATAGTTAATATGAAAAGCTCACTGCTTGTCTTAATATAAAAAAACACCCGAAAAGAACGCAAGGTTTCTTCTCGGGTGGCGTTATATTTGTACTGTTTTAAGTGATAATGTAAGTACCGCTAAGCTATATCGAACAGCGTGTACAAATTCTCGTCGGAGTATTCGATTTCCGATGAAAACATACGGGCGACTTCTATATGGTCAGACAGGTCGAAGTTGCCTTTTTTGTTGTAAATTAAAGCTCCTAGGTGGTATATGAGTCTGTACGCAAGCTTTACAAAGCACGCCCTGCTTTGAGCTTCATACAAGTCGGGCGAATTTGCAAAATGGCGGTATATAAGATAAACGCAAAATTGCTCGTATTCGTGCTGTCTTTGTGACATATATTTATCAAAATCAACGGTGTCAAGCTGTTCACAGTTTTCTTTAAGCAAAGATAAAAGCTCGCCCCAATTTTTGTCGAGCATCTCAAGACTTAGCATCACATCGCACAGCTCTTTAATGCTTATATTGTTTTCCGTTGTGTCGCATAAAGCCAGCATATCATAAAGTCGCTCATCAATGCTTTTGTCCCTGTTTTGCAGAGCTCTTATAATTTCGTCCCTAAGTAAGATGATTTCATCGTCAGTGGTTATTTTTTCGTCACTAATAAGTGTCGTTTTCTCTTTTTGTGACAAAATTATCCTGCCTGCTTCTTCACAACAAAGCCCAAGGCCGCTTTCAATTCTGTCGGGCAATTCGTTGTGAAACCGAGGATGCTGTGAGCAGATTGTACAAAGCTTTTTTTCGCCTAAGGTGCAGATTATATCGCACAGGTTTTTGTCATTTAAAAAAGGACAGCGTTCTTCGCTTTTGAGCTTAAAATGCGGTGTGTCAGAAAGCTCTATGTTATCCCTGAGCCTTTTGCCAAACTCTCCCTCAATAGAGTTATAGTATGCGAGTGTATCTTCGTCAATATCAATTTCCCAGCCGATACAGCAGTTGTGCTTACATTTATCTGCTATGCATTTAAATTTATCGTAATAATCAGGGTAGATATGCATACTTACCTTCCTTTGTACTCTTGTTTCAGGACTTCTGCCATCTCTTGAGGAGATTCTTTGCATCCGCCTGAGAGCCACAATTTAATAATAGCGTTGAGCCCGTTTCTGAAAAACTCAATGTGGTACTTAATATTTTTATTATCAAAGTCGGTGCTGGCTCTGTTAGCGTCATAAATCTGTATCGCGTGCTTTTCGTCATACTGGAGCTTGAAGTAGGTTTTGTAGAAAAGCTGGTTTTCATAAATATGAGTGAACATTTTTAAAGCACCGTTTCTGTCCTTGTTATCGTAGTTTGAAAAAACGTGGGCAAAATCGCTCACAAGACTTTCTCTAACCTTATCCGCTAGGTCGTAAATATCCAAAAAATTTGCGTAAAAGGTGCTTCGGTTAAGCTCGGTTTTCTTGCATATATCTGAAACAGTGATGTCCTTTAACTCTCTTTCTTGCAAAAGCTCTACAAAGGCTTTTTCGATTTTGTTGACTGACTCTCTGCGTCTTTTGTTGTTTTTAGTATTCATAATCCACCATTATTCCAACACTTGTCTGTAAATTGATGATTGTTTTTATATTCTAAGGAATATTATAATTTAATTGCAATAAAAAGACAACTGTTGTTTTAATGAGAGGAGTTTTTATCATGAAAAAGAGTAGTTTTGTTGCCTTAGTTTTAGGTACTGTAAGCGGACTATTGTTTGCACTTGGTATGTGTATGGCTTTGCTTCCTGAGTGGAATGCATTTACACAGGGAGTTGTGTTTGGCTCTGTGGGTGCAGTTCTCGGTTTGGTAACTGTTTTTGTGTGGCGAAAAATGGAGAAAAAACCGTCCATTAAATTAAGCGGTAAAACTCTTGTCGCAATCATCGTTGGTGTTGTAGGTGCTCTTGTTTTGGGTGTCGGAATGTGCCTGTGTTTAGTTTGGGAGAGCTTTGTAATTGGTACACTTGTTGGAATTTGCGGTATAGTGATGCTCTTATCTCTAATTCCAATTTTAAAGGGTCTAAAATAACCATTGATGTGAAATTGCATTATTTGAAAGGTGAATTTTGATGAACAACTTCGAAAAAGAAAACTATGAGACATTTGAAACAGCTGTTCAGGGAGCAGTTGAAAAAACAGGTGAGTTCTTAAAAGATGCGTTTAAGGATATGGCTGAAAACGCCAAGGCACAGCACGAGATTGACAAAGCAAATTTCGAGGCGGTAAAAGCCCAGTCTAAAGCAAACTTTGAAGCAAACAAGTTTCCTAATTCCCTACAAAGAGCGAAGGAGGCTCATAAAAAGTAAATAGTAAAACGGGCTGTCTTAAAGCAAAGTAGTAAGACAGCCTTTTGTTTTGCAGTAAATTATAGTTTAATCAATTGTATCAATCGAACTTGTAGGGTACGGCATCCTTGACATCCCGTTAACACAAACATAAATGAATAATGTGGTGTTGTTAGGTGTAGATGATAATTGAATATTATTTCGTATATGATTGTAGTTCTATTGGTGCTACGCACGGTGGACGACCAATGGTCGCCCCTACAATTTGATGTTCATTTACGCTTTATTACTCAACTAAACCATAATTTAACACAGAACACATAACACATAGGTAACTGTTGTGCAAAACTGTGGTTGTTGAAAGTTCAACAAGTGCTTGAAAAATTTGTCTTTTGGGTTTATAATATATCTCAATATTGTAAATGGAGACAATAGTATGGAAAATGTTAAGAGCATTGTTGCCAAAAATATAACAGAGCTACGACTGCTGAATAATATGACCCAGCTTGAGCTTGCCTCAAAGCTCAACTATTCTGATAAAACAATTTCGAAATGGGAGCGTGGTGAGTCTTCGCCCGATATAACCGTTTTGGTTGAGATTGCAGATTTGTTCGGAGTAACGCTTGACTATATGGTCAGAGATGAAAACATAGAGGAGAAGGTTGTCGAGAACAAACGCACTGAAACAAAGTACAACCACCGTGCTATTACCTACATAAGCGAGGGTGCAGTGTGGTTTGTGGCGGTTTTCGCGTTTATTATCACTTCGCTTATATCAAGCACCGCGTCATTTCAATGGTTGTATTTTATCTACGCTTTTCCGATAGTTTTGATTATCCGTTTAGTTTTCAACAGCGTGTGGTTTAATCCGCGACACAACTATCTTATTATCTCTGCCTTGATGTGGTCAATACTTGCAGCTATTCACATAACCTTTTGGTATTTCGGAATAAATGTAGCACTTATTTACCTGCTTGGTATTGCTGGTGAGATAATAATTATTCTGTGTTCATTTATAAAAAAGCCGAAGAAAAAGTGTGAGCAGGAAAGTGAACACGTTTAAGATTTAAGAGTAAACTGAATATTTTACATAACGCAACACCTCGTTTTCTTAGGAAAAACGGGGTGTTTTTTGCTTCTCTACGATTCGGAGAGTCAACCGTAGAGTGGCTCTACGATGCGGTTTTTGAAAAGTAGAAGCGTTTCTCCGACTTTTAGGTTTAGTTTTTTTAAACGTGTGTGTATAATAGCCCGTGGAAAAAGGAGGCAGAAAAATGAACATCCTTTACTGCGGTGACTCTAACATAACAAAGGGCGTTTTGTTATCCGCACTGTCCGTTTGCAAGCACTGTGATGAAAAACTTGATATCTATGTTCTCACTGCAACAGTCGGCAAACACAAGGCAATTGAAAGCGGGTTTTCTCAAGCTCTTGAAAAAGCCGTAAGAGCTAAGAACAAAAACAGCACCGTTACACTTATTGATTTAAGCGATAAATTTAATTCGTATCTGCCTGTTGCCAATATGGGCACGCGGTTTACACCACTGTGTATGCTTAGGCTTTTTGCAGATGAGGTTGATGAGCTTCCAAACAAGCTGTTGTACCTTGATGCTGACGTTATGTGCAGAAAAGATATTTCAACTCTTTATAATACCGACATTGAAGATGTGGAAATTATGGGTGTGCCTGACAGATACGGCAAGTGGTTTTTCGGTAACATCTTAAAGCACGATTACTTAAACTCGGGTGTGCTTTTACTGAATATGAAAAGTATAAGAAAAAGTGGTCTTTTTTCAAAGTGCAGAGCGATGTGTCACGATAAAAAGATGTTTATGCCCGACCAATCAGCTCTTAATAAGCTCGCCAAAAAACGCAAGCTTCCACGCATATATAATGAGCAGGGCAAAATAAAAAGTGATACCGTATTAAAGCACTTCACAACATTTTTTAAATTTTTGCCGTTTTTTCACGCTGTTACAATCAAGCCGTGGGACGAAGATAGGCTACATAATGAACTCGGTGTTTTAGAGTTTGACGATATATTAAACAAAGCAAAAGGAGTATATGAAAATGAATAGAGAAATCCCAATCTTTTTTACAATTGACAACGGTTACGCTCCGTTTTTAGCGGTTGCACTTAACTCTGCCATCAAAAATTCAAGCAAACAAAGAAACTACAAGGCTATTGTTTTGCACGAAGGCTTAACTGATGAAAATAAAGAAAAATTAAGCAGCTTACAGACAGAGAATTTTAAAGTTGAGCTTACTGAAATGAAAGCAAATTTCGAAGCGTTAGATGACAGAATGAGCAATAGACTGCGTTGCGATTATTTTACTCTTACAATTTACTTCAGACTTTTCATCCCTGCGATGTTCCCACAGTATGATAAGGGCATCTACATTGATTCCGACGTTGTTTGTACAACCGACTTAGCAAAGCTCTTCGATATCGAAATCGGCGACAATTTTATCGGTGCGTGCAACGACCTTTCAATTGCTGATATCCCACCGCTTGTTGCTTACACGGAGAATGCTGTTGGTGTTAAAAAACACGAGTACATTAACTCAGGCGTTTTGCTTATGAATTTAAAGAAAATGCGTGAGTGTGACTTCGAGGGTCATTTTTTAAACCTACTCAATGAATATCACTTTGACTCAATCGCTCCGGACCAAGACTACCTGAATGCAATTTGCAACGGCAAGATTTACTACCTTGACGAGTCTTGGGATGCTATGCCAAATGATAAAAAGCCTGAGCTTTCAAACACAAACATTATCCACTACAACCTTTTCTCAAAGCCTTGGTGCTATGACGGTGTTCAGTACAGCGAGCAGTTCTGGAGCTATGCACAGGACAGCGGATATTTAGATGAAATTAAAACGTACAAAGAGTCATATTCCGATGAGCAGAAAAAAGCCGACAGCGAATGTCTTGAATTGCTTGTCAGACGAGGTATGGAAATTCCCAAAAACGATATTACATTTAAAAAGATGAACGAGAGTGGGGTCAAAATCAGACTATGATTATAGGAGATAACCGAGAAGCTGTTATTGAAAATATTAAAACTTTTGCTCAAAGTGGAGCCTTTCACAACAAGGTCGAGCTAAATGACCCTGTTTTAACCCCTGAGCAAAACCGTGAGATAACCCGTTCTTTTATTGAAAATCGCACAAGTATGCTGTATAAGCTAAAGTCAAAAATTGCGGTAGCTATGGCAAAAACTGCGACTAAAATCATCAACAAAGATACTCAGATTATAGGCTTAGATAAAATCCCTAAAGATATCGGCGGTGCACTTATCACAAGCAATCATTTCAGCCCGCTTGAAAATACGGTTATCCGCCATCTTACTAATAACTTGAAAAGAAAACATCTGGGCATCATCAGCCAGACAACTAATTTTGCGATGGGTGGTATTATTGGCTTTTTGATGAACTATGCCGACACTATCCCGATTTCAACAGAGCCAAGATATCTCGCACGCGACTTTTTGTCTGTTTTAAAAGAAAAGCTTGTCGATAAAAAGCAGATGATTTTGCTTTATCCTGAGCAGGAAATGTGGTTTAACTACCGCAAACCGCGTCCACCAAAAAACGGAGCGTACTTTTACTCGGCAAAGCTTAATGTGCCGATAATCTCCTGTTTTGTCGAAATGGTGGATATGGACGAGGATGACACAGAAGAATTCAAAAAGGTGAAATATGTACTCCACATTCTTGATGTTCTCTATCCTGATGCTAACAAAACTCCAAAGGAGAACACCGAGCTTTTATCCCAGATGGATTACAATCTTAAGAAAGAGTGCTATGAGAAGGTTTATGGGAAGGAGCTTACCTATGAATTTGAACCCTCAGACATAGCAGGCTGGAAAAAAGCACTATGAAAGCAAAGGAAGAAAAGATAAGGTATTACAGCGATTTTACCGATGATTTCGAAGTAACCGCTGACCAGAATTTTGAACTTAACAGTGATTATAAATGGGTTTGCACAGATTTTATTTCGAAATGTCTGTCAGTTCTCATTTACTCCTTGGCGATATTGTTCTCAAGTGTTTACTGTCCGATTTTTCTGCATATGAGAGTAAAGGGTAGAAAAAATCTAAAGGGTATTAAAGGCGGATTTTTTATCTACGGAAATCATACTCAACCGCTGGGGGATGTGTTTATTCCTGCTTTGACGGTGTTTCCAAGGCGGATTTATACTGTTGTCAGTCCTGCAAACTACGGTATTCCTGTTATAGGAAAAATTTTGCCGTATCTGGGAGCACTTCCGATAGTTGACTCTGTAAAGGGTTTTAAGGAGCTTTCAAAAGCGATGGAAACAAGGCTTAATAAAGCTCACCCGATTGTAATTTATCCCGAAGCCCACGTGTGGGAGTATTGCACCCAAATTCGCCCGTTTCCTAAAACCTCTTTTAAATTTCCGGTAAAGTTTGATGTGCCGACTTACTCGATGACAGTAACATATAAAAAGAGCAGGTTTTACAAAAAGCCTAAAATGACCGTTTACTTAGACGGTCCGTTTTATGGTGAGGGTAATACGGCAAAGGAAAAGGCAGAAAACCTTCATCAAAAGGTGTACAGCACAATGGTAAACCGCAGTAAGCAAAGTGACTTTGAGTACATCAAGTATCGAAAGGTAAAGTAAATTTTTTAAAAAGGGTGACAAAATAACGCTTATGTGATATCCTATCCATAGAAACGGAGGAATCAATATGGCTAACAAAGATAACACCTCATATGTATGGAGAGAAAGAAAGAGAACCCTTTTTGGTTTACCACTGAGCTTTACGGTTTATAAGTTAACAGACGAGAAGCTTTACATCGAGTCGGGCTTTTTATCAAAAAGGGAAGAGGAGATTAGACTCTATCGAATTATGGACCTGACCCTTAATATGCCTTTATCACAGCGTATTTTCGGCATCGGTACTATCCACTGTTGCACAGCGGATAAGTCAACCCCTGAGTTTGACATTATCGGCATCAAAAACAGCCGAGAAATCAAAAATATGCTTTCCGATATGATAGAAAAACAGCGTGAGGCAAAGCGAATTACAAGCAGAGAGTATATGGATGACGATGTAGATTACGGCGACCATTTCTGATATACAAATCATTATTTATAAACAAACGCGGTTGTCACCGAGAAAGCGTGACAACCGCGTTGCTTTTTTGTTAAACGCTACGACAAAGTGTGCTTTTGCACAAAAATTCAACAAAATACAACTGAGTGTTGTGCAATACTTGTAATTTCGCTTTCTCTGTGATAGACTTAAAAGCATAATATTTCCTTGTGTGGGGTAGGATTTATGAAGTTTTTAAGTGGATTGATTTCCAATATTGCCCAAATTACTTTGATTGTGATTTTGTTTCCGTTAATTGCTTGGATGTTCGATTTCAGCAACCTTTTAACCTTTTTAGGAAGCATTCCGATTTTTGATACATGGATCGATGTGCTTTACAGGGCTAATAATTTGGATTTAGATAATCTTGCGTATGTTTATTTAAGCTCTGTTTTCGAAACGTTAGTTGTTGGAATATGTACCCATGTTTTTATTAAAATTCACAAAATACTCGGTGCTTACGGCTTGCCTATTTTCGCTACCTTTTTAGGGGTTACGTTGGCTTGTGTTTTGTTCAGAGCACTGTCTTTTGCGGGAGCTTTTGAGCTGGTGCTTTATATAGTGATTTTAGCCGTCGGTATTTTTCTGATGATTAAAGGTGTATTCAGGTCAGTAAAACTGTTTTCACTAAAGGATTTTTTCGAGTTAATTGTTGAATGTGTTTTCTCCGTTATGATTTGCGGTTATATTACAGCACTCTCTTTGTTCTCAACCGGGTTAATTGGTGTGTCTGTATTGATGTTAATTACTTTGTTAACTATTGTAATGGCAATTGTTACTTGGTTGGTAACAAAAAACGATTCTAAAAAAACTTAGGTTGAGTTTTCATTTTTCAAAATATATACATAATCAAAAAGGAAGTGTGGTATATGAATACATATTATGAACAGTTGATGGCATTCAAAGGAGCTGATGAGCTGACAAAACTCATCAACAGGTGGGAGGTTTTGTCCAGTAACATAAGCAAACGTTCCTTTGACGCACCAATAATTCTGCCAGATATTTTTATGTATACTTGGCCCGGATACGGAAACACAAAGTTGCTTTCCTTGCTTTCTGAGTATCTTAACTCAAAAGAAAATTTGATGAGCTTTTACGGTGACGTTAAGTTTTTTGAATTCAAGTTAGAATACTGTAAGCCTGATGATGAGTTCAAGGAGCTGTATCGCTTAATAGATACCACTGAGGTTGCAGCGGGCTTTCGTAATGAATTCAAGGGCATAATCCGTATTAACGTGAACGATTGGGTAGGTCATCATAAGGAAAAGCATTTCCGTGATTTTCTGCAGTTTTTGCAACTTAACACTTCATATTGGCTTGTTATTTTAACGCTTTCCAACACCCGTGAAAACGACAAAACAAGGGCGATGGAAGGTATGGTTAGCATGTACCTGAGAATTGAAAAGGTTACATTAAATATGCCTGATAACGAAGAGCTGGTGGATTTTGCATCCACATATTTGGCTAAGTATGGCTTCGAACTGGACGATAGTGCCAGAAAAGTGCTTGTTGCATCTGTTGACGCTTTGAGAAACAACGAGTATTTTTACGGCTTGAATACAATCAAGGACTTGTGTAGCGATATTGTGTATTCGTTGTTTTCAAGCTCCAATAAGGTGAGCAATGTGATTACCGCAGATATGATAAGCGGTTTTTCTGCTGACAGCGAGTATATTAAGCGAACTATGGTTAAAATCGAAAAAACTGTCACACTTGGCTTTTGATATTGTGGAAGTGGGGAAAAGATTATGGAATACAGATTAGGTAAATATCAGAATATAAATCAGGAAACACGATGGGCAACAATTGAAGAAATCAAATGTGCTACTACTCATGTTAATTTGCATAGCGATACATATCCCGGTGCAGGTCTGCCGATTATGTCAGACGGACACGAAGCACAGGTTGATTCAACCGACACTCATACCTTAATTTTTGGTTCTACAGGCTCGAAAAAAACACGTTTGTTCTGTATGCCTATGCTGAACTTTTTTATTAAAGCAGGAGAGTCGTTTGTTACTACTGACCCTAAAGGTGAGCTTTATGCCAGAACATCGGGTATGGCTAAAGCAAACGGATACAATCTTGTGGTGCTGAATTTCAGAGACATTGGAAAGGGTGATATGTGGAACCCTATTTCTGTCCCGTATAATATGTATCATAACGGCAAAAAAGACGAAGCAGTGTCAATGCTCAACGACTTTATCAGGACTATTGCCGAGCCTCAGTTTGAAAACACAAAGGATATGTTTTGGCCTGAAATGGCATCATCGTTGGCACTTGCAAACCTTTTGCTTCTTATGGAGGCAGCGACAGCTGAAGAGGCTAACGTTGCCAGTCTTTCTGCTTTGTGTTCAAATGCGTCAGTTGAGAAACTCAATACATTGAGCAAACAGATGAGAATGGATACCATTGCCGGTATGAATTATAAGAACGTGTTTGTAAGCCCTGAAAAAACGTTGCAAAGTATTATGGCATCGCTTTATGCTATGATTCGTATTTTCAACACACAGAAAAATTTGACTGATATGCTTTCAACTAACACAATTGATGTTACTCGTTTTGGAAAGGAGAAAACAGCAGTTTATCTTATTATTCCTGACGAAAAAAGCACATATCATTTTCTGGTTACAACCTTTTTAAAGCAAGCATATGAGATTTTAATTGCTGAAGCACAGAAAGAAAAAGACAGACAGCTTCCTGTAAGAGTGAACTTTGTTCTTGATGAGTTTTGCAATATTCCAAAGATTCCGGATATGGCATCAATGATTTCAGCCGCAAGAAGTCGTAATATGAGATACTTTCTTGTGGCTCAGAGCTTGCACCAGCTCAAGGGACGATATAGTGAAGACGCTGATACTATTAAAGGTAACTGTGACAACTGGGTGTTCCTTACTTCTAAAGAGCTTGATTTACTTAACGAGATAAGCTCACTTTGTGGTTCTTACTACACTACAGGAGGGCTCGAACGTAAGTTGATATCTGTTTCAGAGCTACAGCGATTAGACAAGAGTAAGGGCGAAGCGTTGATAATGCACGGGCGTCAGTATCCGATAATCACGGAAATTGCTGATATAGATTCTTATCCGATGTTTAAAGGTTATGAGCCTATTCCTTTAGAGGAATTTCAAATGAAAGAAGCTCAGATGTTTGATGTGAAAGAGTTCTACGAGGACGTTATCACAGAGAAGCGACCTTTACCGTTCGCCTGATAGCTGAAAAGGAGCTAAATTGCGATGATTAATGAAAAAGGCGAAAGAATTGTTAGCGTAGAAGAAGAAAAGAATCTTGATTTCATTTTAGCAGAAATTAAGTTTATGACGAAAACCTTTCGC
Source organism: Ruminococcus sp. (assembly GCA_017473955.1). Classification (GTDB taxonomy): domain Bacteria; phylum Bacillota; class Clostridia; order Oscillospirales; family Acutalibacteraceae; genus Ruminococcoides. Next base: position 25,746 of record JAFUIK010000048.1, read on the forward strand.
ATACATAAAACCGATAACACCGCGTGGGATGCTGCGAAAAAAATGAAAGAATATCTGTCTTGTAAAGGCAATATTAAAAGCATAGAAGAGTGGCTTGCCGAACTGGAGACGTACTCCTTAAACGCTCAAAGCGAAAGCTTTGTCTGGGAGCTTGTATATATACGCAGGAGTATGTCTGATATATACAGATTAAGCACAGGATATACAAAAGATTGTGCTGAGAGTAAATTAATTTCAGCTAAGCTCTTTGAAAGAATTTGTAAGATAAATCCCTCACATCACAATTTCCTCTGTAGGGTCAGAGAATATCTTTCCGCAATAGAGCTTTTCAGGAAGACGAAAGTAAAGGGTATGGAAAAAGCGAAGGTTGATGAAATAATGCTCTATACAGTAAGCTTATTTGAAAACCTCGAAAACGATGGGGGAATTGCTATTTGCTTAACAGGCAGTAAGCTGTATGCGGATAAGTTCTTTTACTATGATTCTGAAAAAAGTAGCGAGGGCGAGTGTGCTGAAACATTGGCTAAGCTGATTTTTTATTTGCGTAATACCTATAGTTACTTCGAGGATGACGAAGACTTAGAGCTGCTTGCAAATGTGTACCTGATATATATGACTTACGAGCAGTTTTCTTATAACGAGAAAGAGCAGGAGCTTAATGAGCTGATTGGTTGGGTTGAAAAGCTAGTGGATTGTGGATATAATCGCTTCAGAAAAGTATTGGAGGAGTTGAAAACAGCTCGAGATAAATTGCTATAATAACTAAAAGCGTTGTATTCGGGAATGTGGTTACCGAATACAACGCTTCTGTTTTTTGAAAAACTTTTAGTGAGTATTAATCACAAAGGGATTGTTTGTCAGTGTGGACAAAACCATCGTTGCCCATAGCACCGAATACTCCTTGAATAGTAAACGGAGTTATGGACTGAAAAACCAGTTTATTGCTATTTACTGGTTTGCCGTTTTTTGAAACCGATAAGGTAATGTGTGGCGTTTCAACTTTTTCGAGCAAAGTGTGTAGAGCCTCAGGATAGTCCTTGAACTTAACTTCAAAAGCTTCGTTTTCTGAGTCGCAACCATATCCTATGCATTCCACGGTTATCGAACTACCTAGCATATCATATGGCACAGTCTTGGGATGGTACCATATTGTGACGTGTGGGGATGTTATTGTTCTGAAAAGTCGGCTTTCTCTTTGAGCTTTTGCCAGTTTTTGAATAAGCTCATAGTCAAAAAAACACCCGATGTATTGTATTTTTTTCATATAACACCTTATTTATTAAAATTTGTAATTCCTTGATTTGGAGTTACTGATTCTATTTTAACCTATTCAACGTTTGTTTTTTAGGGAAAACAGTCGGAATAATATAGCGACGCTTAAAATTATTACTATTGAGCCAATGGTTAGCTGTATAATCTTAGACCAAAGTGGCGGAATAAGCCAACCTAGGTTTGCGGTAATACCTAACGCATCTGTTATAGCTGAAAATATAGTCAGTAGCGATAATGCAGTAAGAGCTGTGTTTATGTTGTGGTCACGTTTTTGACGCTGCTCTTCGTTAACTTGACGTTGTATTTCTGCAAGACGTGACAAAGGCTCCTGTACATCTGCGAACATTTCCTTGATAGAAAAGGATTCCATTACCTTTTCGTAGAATCTTTGATACTGAGGAACCTCAGAAATTCTTGAAAACAGATATTTAGTGTTGAACTCATAAAGTCGACGCTTGTAATTTTCCAAAAGATTTAAATCATCGTCGATATCAATAGAAATTTTCGTCAGGAACAGGTAAAGCATATACTTTTGATGTAATAGCAAAATGTATGTAAAGAGATAATGATTTTGCACATTATGTTGAAATGTATTTTCTATAAATTGCCTGTTTTTATCGCACCTGTTTATAATACAGACAGCAGCGGACGGAGATATTCCCCATATAGTGTTGCTGTTTGCGACGTAATTTACACTATCTTTTTCAAGGCAATTGCTATCATACGTAAAATGGTCATTGTAACACCACTTTAAGTGAAACAGCTCTTCGTTGTAGTTTTCTTTTTTAGGCAGATCTATATATGTAAAGAAGTTTGCTCGTTCATTTTTTGTAGATGCATAAAAGAAAAAGTCGAGCGAATATATATCTGTCAAGTTACCTAATATGCTTTTTGAAAGCTCGATAAAGCTGTGAGAAACAAAATCTCCGTTATCTGTCTTTACTCTTATGTGTTCAACATCGATTTTTCTTAAATAATATTGTGCCGCGGCAATATATAACGGGTCATTGTTTTCAAATTGTAGCTGAAAAGCCATAATGCAAATTGAAGTGTTAAATGAGAAAAGCTGAACATCTGATATTGTAAAGTCAAATGTAGTGGTTATATCGTTAAACTTCTTAGGGGCAGTTTGATAACAGCGATTGTTAAGATATATGTCGGTGAAATCAGACACCGATTCACTAAGTCGGTAGTGAAACAGGTTTTTATTGCTTTTATACTCATTTACCAAACGGTCCGAAACATATTTGTGTAAATAACGAATCTCATCGTTAACGGGCATCCACATACAGTTTGCAGAAAGGTCGTTATTGAATTTAATAAAATCTTTTTCCTGTTTGATAGAAAAAGGAATAAAAATATAGGAAAAGTTTGATAAATAACCCGCTTTTTCCATAACATACGCTCCTTGTTCAATATGTAGCGAGCCAAGCATAGTTGCATCAGATTTTGGGGATGCTTTTCGCTCACTTGTTGTAAAAATACCCCTGTACTTGTCAGGGTTGACTGCGTTTGTGTCTAAAATGGTCAGAATGAATAGAACAAAAGCACTATAATTAAGGCTGGTTCTAGTACATCTACTCACTCTAAACTACAAAATCAACTGTATTCATTATAATACAACATAATCTGACGCTTAGCAAGAATATTTGCACCCGTTAAAAAATAAGAGGAGAGCAAAATAATATGTATTGGCGTTTAGTTAAGAGTTTGTTCTCCTGCTTCAAACAAAGCTTCGTTTGTTTTGATTACGGACTTTTCTTCGATCATACAAAGTATTATTATTGAGTCCCTTTTAACTCTCGGATATAGCGGCGAAAGTCCTGCGATTTTAAGTATGCTGTTGGTTTCATCGACGCTTAACTCCATTCCGAAACAAAGGCATATTAGCTTATCTCTTTTTGGGTTAGCTTTGAGCCCTGAAAGTAGTTGATATGCGTAGTTTTCGTTGAGCTGGGCTTTCTTGATAACCTCAGCTTTAGTGAGGTTTTTCTCGTCTATCAGTTCTGTCAGATATTCCGAGAGGCTTTTGCTTATCATATAGTCTTTGTTAGCGTTTTCGTATTCTTCAAAAGTCTTGAACCCTTGTAGCTCTTTTAGTAATTCTGTTGTAGTTTTACTTTTCATCTTACCACTTCCCAAATTTATCTGTTCAAAGCAATTCTAACATGGTATAATCTGTTTAGCAACAATAATCGGAGTAAAGACAATGCAAACAACATTTTTAGATGAGGTATTTAATAGTGAATATGAGCTTGTGAGAGTGTTAAAAAACACTGATGAAAAGCAAATTTGTGTTTTCGAGCATAAGAAACTCAAAAAGCGACTCGTTAAACGCTCTGTACAAGGTGTCGGAGATATATATTTCGTTTTGCGAAGCGTTTTTCACGAAAACATTTCGAACATCTACGAGGTGTATAAGACCGAAAACTCAGTTGTCGTTTTGGAAGAGTATATCGACGGTCAGACTATCAGTGAGTATTTGGAGGACGGACTTTATACTGTAAGCGGTGTGAAAGCAGTTGTGTCAAAGCTGTGTGATGCTCTAAGTTTCCTACATTCGCACAGCATTATCCACAAGGATATTAAACCCGAGAATGTTATGATTGACAGTAGCGGTAATGTGAAACTCATTGACTTTGACGCTGCTCGTATTTATAAGTATCAACAGAGTGAAGATACTCGCATTTTAGGAACAACAGGCTATGCTGCACCTGAACAGTACGGACTTAACCAAACTGACGAGAGAACCGACATTTACGCGTTGGGTGTGCTGATGAATGTTATGCTTACAGGTGAGCCACCTGAGAGGAAACTTCATAACGGTAAGCTGAAAAAGGTGATAGTAAAATGCACCCAGACTATTCCTGATAATCGCTATCAGAGTGTAGCCGAACTAAAAAGAAATTTATGAGTTACTGTGCTGTCAGCACAGGACAAAACAAATGCCCTTGACTATAATTTAGTCAAGGGCAGTGTGATAACTATAATTCATCTATATTCTGTACTAATATTTTTACAGTATTAAGGAATGCTTGGGCTTTCTTTTTATCAGCGTCGTTTAGTATAGGAGAGATGCTACTCAGGATATTGTCGTCATAAACCGAGTCAAAAAGCAAGTAATCGACACTTACCTTGAGTGCTTGTGAGATTTTAAAGAGCACTTCAACAGAGAGTATTCGAGTACCTCGTTCAATGTGTCCGATGTGAGCACTTGACAACTCGCAAATTTCTCCAAGCTGTTCTTGTGTGAGCTTTCTCTCTATTCGCTTTTCTTTGATTTTCTTGCCCAGAGCAACATAGTCGATATTCTTGTCCATAAGCGTAACCTCAAAATGCTATATACAACTATTTTATGCTTTTTGGACTAAAAAATAAATTTACCATAAGCATTATTTGTTGACTATTAGCACAACGAATGTTAAAATAGTGCGTATAGGATACAAAATGTACATTTAAGGAGTGGGTTGTATGTTAAAACGAATTGTATGTCTGTTTTTATCTTTGGCTGTTATGGCGACAATGTCATTTTCATTATCAGTTTCAGCAGCCACAAGCAACGTGAATGATTTTGAATGGTATTACGAAAACGGCTGTGCTATTATCAGCGGTTATTATGGTACTGCTTCTGATGTTGTTATTCCGTCAAAAGTTGGTTCAAGTAACACACCGGTAACAGAGATTGGAAGCTGGGCTTTTGAAGATAACACTACCATCAAAAGTGTCACACTGCCTGACACGATGACAACAATCGGAGATTATGCTTTCTGGGGATGTACAAACCTAACGCACATTACTGTTCCTGACTCTGTAACAAAGGTTGGAATGTCTGCGTTTTACGACACAAATCTGCAAAATCTGCGTGAAGATAAAGACTTTAAGTATATCGGTAAGGTAGCATACAGCTATAAGGGCGATTACAATTATGCCGACATAGTGTTCCCTGAAGGAACCGTAGGAATTGCCGCAGGTATGTTTTATGTTTCCAAATATGTAGGACCAAAGTCAGTTGTTATTCCTGATTCAGTAAAAGCAATAGGCGAGTGGGCTTTTAAAAACTGCTCTGTATTAGAGAGTGTAACCATGGGTTGTGGCATAGAATATATCGGCGAGGATGCTTTTGATACATATTCAGATGTAACTATGTACTGCTACGAGGGAACTAATGCTCTGGGTTACGCAAAGGTAAACGGTTTTGATTACGTAGTGCTCGAAAAGCCAGCCGAGCCTATCGATAAATATATCATCGGGGATTCAAACGACGACGGAGTAGTTGACATATTTGATGCAACACACTTGCAAATGTATATTGCATCACTGGTGGGAGAAGATGAGGTTCACCTTAGTGCTTCTGATGTGGATGATGATTCTGACATAAGCATTATGGACGCAACAGCAATCCAGTTTTATCTGGCATCGTTTGATATCGACTACCCGATAGGCGATGTGGTTGAAGTGTATCCTACAGAAACCGAAAATCGTGTTCGTTTTGATGATTTTTCGCTTGTGCTTCCTGAGGGCTGGACTTATATGTTTTATTATGGAGATGTATTCCTTTGCGAGAGAGCGAATCATGAGGCAGGCTATGACGGTACCTTGATTACAATATTAAAATTTGATGAAAAACCTGACTACAACTGGGGATTTACATATCTTGGAACAAATGGAGGTAGCTACTATTACAGTTTCTTACCTACAAGTGTTACTTACGACCCGACAAATGCTTATTTAAGAGAAAAGTATGAAGCGGCTAAAAAGGAAGTAAGTACAACGATGGATACGTTCAGATTTGAGGACTCAACAGACGGCAGAACATATTTTGGCGATTTCTCATTAGACCTTCCTGCTAATCTTACTTACGAAGGTGACGAAGAAGAAATATGTTTCTACTCAAAATACTGCTACGATAACAATGTGTCTGGTATTGGCAGAGGCTATGTGTACAGCATTGTCAAAACAACTGCATCTCCGTCTGATTTCTTTGAGAGTACTAAGCTGCTCGGTGAAAAAAATGGATATAATTACATAAGACTATTCCCGACAGGCTTTGGTTACAGCAGCGACAGTAAAGCAAACGCTGAACGCGATAAAGCCCTTCATCAGGAAGCTGAGGTTACGAGCAGTTTTAAGTTTATTAAACAGTAATGTTGTTTTGTTTAACACCCGACGTTATACTGTTGCAAATAGTATAATCGGTTGATATAATGGTGTTGAGGTGAGTGGTATGAATACTAAAAAATGCCCTAAATGCGGTAAAGAGCTTCCGGTTGAATCAACTTTTTGTCCGTATTGTATGGAGAAGTTTAATTTGACAGAAACCAAGGACGACAACAAGGGAATGAAAAAGCTGCTTGTTATTTGTGCCTGCGTTTTGCTGTGTGTAATAGTAGTTGTTACAGGTGTGGTAGTCGTTATTACCTCTGTCAACAATAACGATACAACTGCACAGACAAGCTCGGTTTCCGATAATAAAGCAAACGTCGATTCAAAGGACGATAAAGATAATTCAAAAGAAGCGGCTGAATCCCAAAGCAGCGGGGCTGATACCGAGGTTGGTCTTAGAAACATTAAAGTCGATTCAAAAGGAGTTACCACGGAAGAGCAGAAGTTGGTGGCTCAGTATTTTGATAATGACTACATAAACATCACCGATTACGAGTTTTTAGCAAGATACCCTTCAATATATGAGGATACTCAGATATGCTTTACAGGTACTATCGAGAAGATAATCAAGTCTACCGATAACGAGTACGAAATGCTTGTCTGGGTTGGTCGCAACGAAGCAAGCTTCTATTACCGCAACAGTAATATGGGCAAAACTTACGACCAGTATAGAGAAGAAACAAAGAATAATCTTTTGGTTATCAAAGGAACTCAGACAGATACTCGCCTTATTACAGGTGACGCTATCATCGTATACGGCAGATACAACAAAATTGAGACACAGACTATTGATGGCACATCATATACTATCCCTACAGTAAAAGCATACAGAACCTTTTTTGACAATCAGGGTTGGTCGGACCCGATTAAATACGACGAAGCTTTTATCAAGAAGGTTGCAACTGCTCTGTTTGGAAAAGACATTGAGGTAAGAAACGCAAAAGACGGTGAGGATTACGATTCAGGTGCAGGTATGATGAATTGTAATTTTGCTGATTATCCGTTTATGATATGTGAACCGGAAAACCAGTCAAATGCCAGATTTACTAAGTACAGGATGTATATGACTGAGGGTGTAATCGAGGACGCTAAGTCTCGTTCACAAGTAGGTGGAACCGGAACATCCGTTGATGACTCCGAGATAATACGACAGATTGAATTCGCGGCGGATTTTGAACACTACTTCATATACACATTCGACACCAGCCTTAATACTATGTCGGTTGCATACTATGACAATGATTTCAAAAAAATCTGGCAAAGAGATTTTGACGAAACAATCAATGGCGTCTACGACTATACAATCAATAATTTCTACATAGTTGCCAACAACGACCTCTACATAATCGATGTTGAAACAGGTGAAGATGTTATTTCTCCAAGCTTTGTAGGCGAAAAATATGACATAAGAAAAGTCAGCGATGGAATCATAATGTTGTCGGAAGAAAAGTCTGACACAGTTATGAAGGTTGACTTGAACGGCGAAATAGTATGGAAGACTAACGTTATGAATGATTACTATTTCGGAACAAGAAAAACAACACAGTTTGTAGATGATGAAATAATCATCACTAATTGCTGGCTTTCTTTAGAGCTTGACGCAAAAACAGGAGAAATAAAAACCACGGGCGAGCATATCAACTAAAACGCCACAAAAATTTTATATAAAAGCAAAGCCTGAGTACAAAAAATACTCAGGCTAAATTATTATAGGAATATATAGAAAAAGAAAATGGTCGATTCTCCACGATCGACCACTACAAGAAGAGATAAAGTGTTGTTTTTACCATAAACTATTTAACAGTAGTACCGTTAGAAAAGCACAAAAACGTGGTGGAGAACACTACATCACTTAACAACACCGAAAAGCATTTTGCCCTTTAGCTGATGCATATTAAACATTAGATAACATCGTAATGCGTTATGGTGCAGGGCTGATTCAAAAATGTTTTCATTTGAATCACCTCCTTGTACCTAAATTATACTTTAAAGCAGGGTTTTAAGCAAGTTAAACATACACAAAGAAACTGGTGGCACACAACAGTTGATAAAGTCACAGTAAACTCAGACGGAAGTGTGGTGTTCAGCTTTAAGAATGGTAGTGAGATAGAGGTGTGAAAGATATTAAGTTTATATTGCTATCATTTTATTTGATGTGATATAATAACCTCACGACACAAGCAAAAGCCTTGTTAACACAAGCCTTTTGGTGTCTGAGAGAATATTGAATCACAAACGGATTTTTATGTAAATAATTTTATTTTCAGGTTTGTGATATAATCAACTCGATAAACTAGAACTTAACATATAGTGGTTATTTTAGGTAAGAGCAGATATTATGGAATTTTACGAAAAATTACAGGAACTCCGAAAGCAAAAAAGACTTACACAGGAAGAACTTGCAGAGATTCTTTTTGTGTCCAGAACTGCTGTTTCAAAATGGGAGTCAGGCAGAGGATATCCAAATATAGATTCTTTGAAAGCAATCTCAAATTTTTTTGGAGTAACAATTGACGAACTGCTGTCTGGTGATGAATTACTGACCATAGC
>JAFUIK010000049.1 GCA_017473955.1 Ruminococcus sp.
AGAAGACTTCTTAAACAGACTCGACGATATGGTTGAGCAGGCATTTGATGACCAGTGCACAGGTGCAAACCCACGTTACCCATTAATGAGTGAAATCAAGCAGATGTACTTAAACGCATACTACGGCAAGCACTTTGCTGAAAAAGATATGCCAACAAAAGCATAAGGGAGGATATAGTAATGAAACTTGACAACGTTATTGCTACAAGAAAAGACAAGGTTATTTACCGCGATGGTGACAGATGTATCAAGGTTTTCGATACAAACTACTCAAAGGCTGATATCCTCAACGAAGCTTTAAATCAGGCAAGAATCGAGGAAACAGGCCTCAATATCGCAAAAATTCAGGAAGTTACAATGATTGACGGTAAATGGGCAATCGTTACTGACTTTATCGAGGGCAAGACTTTAGCTCAGCTTATGGAAGAAAACCCTGACAAAATGGATGAGTATCTTGAGCTTTTAGTTGACTTACAGCTTACAGTTCACGAAAAAACCTGCCCTATGCTCAACAAGTTAAAGGACAAAATGAACCGCAAAATCAGTGCTTCATCCTTAGACGCTACAACTCGCTACGAGCTCCACACACGTTTAGAGGGTATGCCAAAGCACAAAAAGGTTTGCCACGGCGACTTCAACCCATCAAACATCATCATCACTGAAGACGGCACACCATTCATCCTCGACTGGGCACACGCTACTCAGGGCAACGCTTCAGCCGATGTAGCCAGAACATACCTCCTGTTCTGTTTAAAGGGCGAGGAGAAACTTGCTAACGACTACTTAAACCTTTTCTGCAAGAAGAGCAACACAGCTACGCAGTACGTTCAGAAATGGATGCCAATCGTTGCGGCTTCACAGTCAGTAAAGGGCAACGAAAAAGAACGTGAGTTCTTACTCTCATGGTGCGACGTAGTTGACTACGAATAATCTTTCATAAACCTAGGGGCTACCAAAACGGTAGCCCTTTTGTTATGCTCATATTTTTATATAACTATTTCGTTCCCAAAATTTGTCTATCAGCTGTAAAATTATTGTTGACTAATACTGTCAAAAGGTATATCATTTAAATGTATATTTAATATTACCCATCGTTTCTATCATTTAATGGAGGAAATATGAAAAAAATTATCGCACTAACACTCATAGTTGCAAGCCTGCTGAGCTTTTTACCCGTTGTTTCAGCATCAGCCTATGACACAACGGTAACTACAACAACCGCGACTCCTGACACTGCTTCTGTGGGTGATGAGTCAGAAATTCCCGACAGCTTTAACATCACAAAACAAAGCTATTTAAATCTTGAATACAACGATGTGTTTGACCTTGATGAACACTACAGCGGTTATTCTATTGCTAAGATTTACAACGATGCTGTAACCTCGTTTAAGGTAGAAAACGGAATGGTTTCAAGCTTTAAGGATACGTCAGTTTTGGAAAAAGAGGACGACAACAGCTTTTACTGTAGCGGTATCGGAAACGCTAGGGTGCTTCTTGTAAAATCTGATGACCTTTCAACAGCTAAAAAAGTATTGAGTGGTCAAAGCACATCATCCATAAACTCACTTGTGCTGAATATAAGCGTCACCCCTGCCCCTCTGACCATAGTTTATATCAGCGGACAAAGCAACGGTGAGGGCTCAGTTGCCGCAAATTTAGGCTATCATCCTGAGGACTCCGTTGTATGCGAAAAAGGCGAGGTTTTCTCTACCTACGCTCCGTCAAATGACTCAAGAGCACAGAAAATTTCGGGTATTCCTACATTTTCAGTTTGCACAAAAGAACAAGCTCCCGACTATGTTGCAGGCTCGTTGAGTTTAAATAACACTTTGTCAGTAAGCGGGAATGAACTCACTTATAAGCTTGATTCCTTAACTTTAAACGGTCAGGGCAAAACAGGTCCGGACTCAGGCTTTGCATACAAGTACAACGAGCTTACAGGCGACAAGGTCTGGATGGTAAACGCCGCTTGGGGCGGTACTGCCGTTAATAAATGGATAAATGGTGCCGATGCCTACGAGCGAGCTTTAGCAGTTTATAAAGAAGCAGAAAAAACATATGAAGCTGAAATATCATCGGGTCACTTTGTCGAGGGTAGCAGACTTTGTATCTGGGTACAGGGCGAAGCAGACAAAAAGAATACCGTTTCAGCCTATCGCGAACATTTTGTAGAAGTAACAAACAATCTCACAAACGAGCTGTCACTCGACAGATTTGGTATCATACTCACCCGTTCCTCAAAGGACACCCAGTATAAAAGTTACAAGGACAATGCCCTAACAGCACCTCGAATCGTTCAGCCTGCTGTCGCTAATGACAAGAATTTCGAAAAAGTTTATCTTGTCAGCAGAGAACACGAAACATGGGTAACTGACAGCGGTGTCGAAGAGTATTTCAGGGCTATGTATCCACAGGGCATTCTGTCCTATCCGCTCAGAGATAACGCAACAATCAGTGCGATTCCTACCACCATGTACGAAGTACACAACGACGTGCATTTTTCACAGGCAGGACATAACGAAAACGGTATGGATGCCGCAGAAAATATGTATTATGCCGTAACAGGTCAGCAACGCGATGTTTCTGTACTGTGGCTCAAAGAAAACGGTTCTTTTGCTTATGACAACTCACTCGATGCAAACCTTAACATTCCTTTTGTTCTGTCTGCACGAATCACTCCGCCTGAGCAGGGCAAGTTATACAGTATTGTTACCGACAAAAACTATCTTAAATACGACTACGCAAGCTCAACCTTCACCCCTATAAAGCAGGGTTCAACAACGATTAAGCTTGTTGACGATAACTCAAACGTTATCAGCACACTAAAAGTCAATATAAACACATTCGCCCTTGCAACCCCATATATAACATCGTTTGAAAATTTATCAAACAGCGTAAAAATCACTTGGGAAAAGGTCGAGGGTGCAACTCACTACAGAATTTACTATCACAACGGCACAAACTACGTCGGACTTGCCACAACAACCGACACAACCTACACCCACACCGGAGTAGAAAGTGGCAAAACCTACACATATACAGTCAGATGTGTTGACAGCTCAAACAACTTCAAAAGCTTATACGTTAAAGAAGGCTTCAAAAACACCTTCCTAAAAGCTCCCGTACTAACCGCCGCAACAAATGCAGCAGGTGGTGCAAAAATCACTTGGGAAGCAGTCAACGGAGCTCTAAACTACGGAGTATACAGAAAGAGTGATACTGACACCTCATACAAGCGAGTAGGTACAACAACCTCAAATTCATTCTTAGACACAACAGCCATAAGCAACACAACCTACACATATACTGTACGATGCCTTTCAAAAGACGGCACTAAAGCTCAAAGCTCTTTTGATGCAACAGGCAAAACCTTAAAATACATTGCCGCACCAAAAATCATCTCACACAAAGCCTCATCAAATGGCATAACCCTTTATTGGGACAAGGTAGACGGTGCAACAGCTTATCGCGTTTTCATTAAAACCGAAGACGGCGGTTGGAAAGGCTTAGGCAACACAACTGCCACCTCGTTTACAGACTACACTGCAACAAAGAAAGCAGTGTACACCTATACTGTCAGGTGTATCAATACCCAAACAAATACCTATACAAGCTCATACTATTCTTCGGGCTACACAGTGGACACAAAACTGAAAACTCCTGTTATAACAGAGTTTGAGAACACTCGCACAGGCGTTAAGATTACTTGGAGCGAGGTTGAGGGTGCGTACAAATACAGGCTGTTCTACCACAACGGCACTCAGTACAAAACCATTACCACCACAACCGATACAACATACATCCACACAGATGTAGAAAACGAAAAGGTTTACACCTACACAGTCAGATGCGTTGGAGCTGACGGCTCCTTTGAGAGCGATTATGTGAAAGAAGGCTTTACAAATCGTTTCTTCGCACCTCCTGTTTTAAATACTCCTACTAACATCGAAAACGGTGTAAGAGTATCTTGGGAGCCTCTTGAGGGTGCGACTTATTATCGAGTTTACCGCAAAGGCCCTAACGACACCACATGGGTAAAGCTTGCCGACACTAAAAATTCGTACTATATTGACGAAAATGTTAAGGATAACACAAGCTACACATACACCGTCAGATGCTTAAGCGAAGACAAAACAAAATTTGAAAGCTCTTTTGATGCAACAGGAAAAACTATCGTTTACAAAATTACCGAAAAGCCACAGCCTGTTAAAAAAGCCAACAAAGTTCCACGCATCGACATCAAAATCAAGAGCGACAAATATAATCTCATTGAAAAAATCAACAGTCTTTTACAAAGCATCAAAAGCAGAATAACCCGCTAATCAATTTCAATGTTTTGCAATCATTCACAGAAAAAAAGGACTCCGAGCGGAGTCCTTTTTGTTATTTATATAACTCTTATTAGTAAGCATTATCACTGTTTCAAAAATAACAACTGTGCGTTTATCTCTCTTTACTAAGTAATAACCTTATGTTTAGAATAACCACCACACAAGCTGTAACTGAGCCGGCAATATACAACGCTTTTTGCGTTTTATCAGAAGCTTTTCGCTCTATGCTATAGCTATTCGCACTTGCTGCACTATCATCACTAGCTTGAGTTTTCACTTCATCGCCTTTACCATTCTCTACACAGTCGTCCTTTTTATTCACCGAAATATTGCAACTATTAATACACTGCGTTTGTACAACATTCAGCTTATGGTCAACAATCTCGCTACTCACTAATTGCATATCAGTTTTAGCTTCTTGCTTTCCTTTAAATCTGAATTTAACAACCTCGTTATTCTCATACGAAGCGTCATCAAGCACAAAAGCAACCTTAACTGCATCACCACTGCTGTTGTACTCAACATCAAAGCGTTCACTGTTAACGTCCATAAATTCAACAACATTACTGTCATAATTAAGCGTAATCATACCACCGCTGATATCATAAGCGTCTTCTGATGTTACACTCACATCAAACATCTTGTCCACAAAAGCAGTATCAGCAGACAACACCATCTCTACGTTTTCAGCTTCAACTGAAAACACACTAAGCAAAAACATAAAAACCGTAGACAATATGGCTACAATTTTTCTCATACCACCATACCGCCGTTAACACCTATAACCTGACCGGTAATATACTGTGCTCTGTCTGACACCAAAAACGCCACCGCATCGGCTACGTTCTTCGCTGTGCCGATTTCACACATAGGTATATCCTCTTTGATAAGCTCTAGCTCATCATCAGAAAAACTGCTCATCATATCCGTCATAATAACACCCGGAGCGACACAATTAACCCTTATGTTGCTCGGTGCAACCTCCTTTGAGAGAGCCTTTGTCAGCCCTATCACGCCGGCCTTAGAAGCAGAGTAAGCAACCTCACACGATGCTCCTACCTGTCCCCACATTGAGCTGATGTTAACTATAGCACCATTATGATTTCTTATCATACAAGGCAAAACCGCGTGACAGCAATTATAAACCGAGGTGAGGTTAGTCGAAACAACTTTGCTCCAATCATCAAAAGTAGTATCCGTAAACAGCTTTTGGAGTGCGATGCCCGCGTTGTTAACAAGCACATCAATATTTGTAAACTGCTTAAAAACTTCATCCACCATGTCATCAACCTGAGTCTTATCAGAAACGTCAGCTTTGACTGCAAGCACCTCAACCGCGTAATTATCCTCAATTATCTTTTTAAGTGCAAGAGCCTTTTGCTCACTGTTATTGTAATTAAGCACAATATTATATCCGTTTTTAGCAAGAGCTATAGCACAAGCAGTACCTATACCACGAGAAGCACCCGTAACTAACGCTGTTTTCATAATCCACCTCAAAAAAATATACTTTTAAAATAATACACTATTCCTGCAGACAAAATCAACCGCTATCACGCATTTTTCAGAAATAATACAAAAAGGGCAGTCAAAAGACTGCCCCAAAAAAGTATCTGTTTAGAATCCTTCAATAAGATCCGCGATATAAAACTGAATAAGTGTTGCATCCATTATGCTGATTTTTTCGTCACCATCGGTATTAGCACGTCTTTGCTGCTCTTCGTCAAGAGTTTCAAAATCAGCGATAGCAAGCTGAATCAAGGTAGCGTCCATAATATTAATGTCGCCGTTACCGTCAACGTCACCAAGAATATCGCTAGGACTATTCTGCACCTCAACAAAGCATCTCGTGCCTAGTGTATAAACATCGTAGCCTAAAAGGTTTCCATCATCGTCAATAATCTTCTCAATGCAGAAATAGGCAATACCGTTTTCTGTGCGAGCATATGCGTCGGTGTAATAGTCGTTATTTATATAATAACAAACAGGGTCATATGTAAGCTTTTCAGTAGTTTCGTCAGCATAAGTAACAGTAACGACCATACCATCACCATCTATAGAAACATTCTCTGCATCGATAGACACAACTGTCTTGCTTTCAGTGTAAGTAACTCCGTCGTAAACCATACCTACGCCACAGCAAGTGAAGTAATCGTATGTAAAATCACCATCAAAGTCGTATTCATTAAAAATGCTGACAACATCGTCGCCAACCTGAATTTCGCAAATGAGAGTACCGTCATCATAATATGACATTGTTTCATCATTAGCTACAGCCTGTGCAGATGTACCGTCTTTGTAGTTAATCTTAATCACAGCACCTGTATAGTCGCCGTAATATCTATCCCCAAACTCAGCCTTGTCAGGAGGGGTGATAACCTCGATGCTTTCAACGTGTGTTTCAACTACATCAACATCGAATTTAATCTCACTGCCTTTGTAATACAAGACACCCTCAACTGTGCAAGGTTCTGTGACCTCGTGAGAAGACAAATCATATTCATACCCGTCGATTTCCCAGTATTCCATATCAATGTCCTCGTCTGTAAAGGTCTGTGTTGTGCCGTCTTCATACTCAACAGTGAAAGAAAGACCTGTCAAATCAGACGGTCTAAATGAATACACTCCGTCATAATCAAGGTAACCTGTTGAATAGTCGCCGTAGATGTAATCCCTTGTAGGCTCTGAATTTACTGTTACGCTCTTAAAAGGAGTAGGCAGAATTGTAACAGGAATTTTCGCCTCAGCACCAAGATAAGATACAGTTACGTAGTGTGTGCCAACACCCCAAGGATTTTCATACTGGTCATCATAAATGTCAGGATAAACTCCATTGAGTGATTCGTATGCAGCGATTTCTACACTTGCACCAACTTTCAAGTTAACAGTGATTATCGCATCATCAGGGATATTGTACATATAGTAGTAATTGTCGTCATACTCCCAGTAGCCGTTAGAATTAACATACATCTCTATTGGTGTTTCACAGCTGTATTCGATGCTTTCTACAGGATTTTCAACAGTGGTGAAAAAGATTCGCTCAAATGCGTTTCCGCATACGATATCTGCATAATAGTTACCCATACCGTCATTATCAAAATAAGTTTCGACATCGAAATCGCCAACCGGATTATCCTCATAATATGACCAATCTACTGTAGAGCCGTCAGAGAGTGAGAATGTCGCCTCAAGGCCTAAAAGACTTAGTGTATCCTCTTCAAAGCCAAATACAACGGTAGTATCATAAGGCTCCTGTGTGATTTCAACAGACTCAACACCAACACCTTCTGTAACACACACATCAAATACGGCATCTTCATCATACGCACCAAAAACAACAGTGTATGTATAACCTGAGTAAAGCTGTGCCACTAACGAAAAGTTCAAGTCTTCATCGTTATCATCCGAGTATCCGATTTCATCCCCATAAGAGTTGTAAAGGGATACATATGGATCATACCCTTCACCCATACTGTAAATATTATACCAACCGTCATTTTCAGGACTGAAGGTGTATGTACTGCACGAGCGGACAGAAACTTCTGTGACTGTGTCATACTCCAGCATCGGATACGGACTATAAGCCCCCGCACTTACCATAGGCAGAGCTGACAAAAGCATAACCATAGCAAGAATAACAGCCAATATTTTTCTAAAGCTTTTCATATATTTTCCTCCTTTTGTGCATTTGCACCAATCTTACGTTCCCAGTATAACATCATTATACCAAAATTGCAACAAAAAGGCGGTCTTATGACCGCCTTTTTATATGCCACCCTTTAGAATTTATCAATAGCTTTTGCAATATAAAGCTGAATTCGTGTCGCATCCATAACCGTGATACTAAAGTTTTTATCAGTATCAGCCGATTCAAGTGCTACATCGCTTAGCGTAATTTCCTGTGCAATGTGTTGCTGTACTAAAGTAACGTCCATAATTGAAATATCTCCGTTACCGTCAACATCACCCAAGGTTGCACACTGTCCGTTTATAATTATTTCCTCGTCAAGAATATTAAGACTGTAGCCAACGACCTCACCGTTTTCTATAATTTTAATGACACTGAATTCGGTGATGCCATTCTCGGTTTTTGCATAACCGATATAGCCCTTCTTACCGTTTTCCATACAGCTCACCGTGTTGAGGTTAAGCGTATCTTTTGTTCCATCTGTATAATCAACGTGAAGTATCATTCCGTCTGCTGTCATAGAGAAATTCTCAACCTCAACATTGTCTATTTCTCTGCTTTTATCAAACCAAACGCCCTCATAATCTACAAACTTGTCAAGACAACAAAAGCCGTAAATAATCTCGTCATATTCGTTCCAACCCTCAAGAATTTGTATTGTATAATCACCTACAGCAACCTTATACTGGAGCCAATCGCCTGTACCGTAGCTAGTGTTCTCATCGCTTAATACAACAGTTTCCTGTGTACCGTCCTTAAACGTCAGCGTAAACTCTGCACCATCAAAGACAGGGCTGTATCTATCTTCGTAGTCTGTGCAATTAGGGAACCACGTCATCTCAAAATTCTCAAGCGGACTTTCGACGACGTTCACGTTGTACCTAATTTCAGCCCCCATAAAGTGAAGTGTAGCCTGCACCGTTTTAGGTGCAACTACCCAAATCTCATCTACAGTGTAAGGAAGTCCTGCGATAGTCTGGTTCTCAATATCAAAATCGACGTTGCTAAACACCTCTTTTTTGCCGTCCTCGTACTCTACCGTAAACGAAAGGTCAGTTATGTCATAAGGCTCAAAAAAGTATCTGTTTCTTTCACCTATGTAACCGTATTTATAATCGCCCACAATATACTCTCTGCTTGGGATGCTGTTAATTGTGATGCTCTTGAAAGGGCAACTTTCCACATAAACAGGAATAGCAACTTGGACACCAAAGTACGATGCGTAAATATAGTTAGTTCCAACACCCCACGGCTCGTCATACTGGTTTGCGTGAGTATAAACCATTTCGCCGTTTATTTCGTCGCCTTCTTCACACTCAATGCTAGTGCCGTCCTTGAAGTTAATTACAAAAACAGCGTCACCAGGTAGGCTGTAATAATAATAAAATGAATCCTCAAAAATAGTGAAACCGCCTGTTTTTTCATACAAAACGATGTCGTGTTTGCTTTTATACTCAATACTCTCGACAGGATTTTCAACTATCTCGAACTTTAGCTCTGTTGTACTTCCACCGCATTGTATGCTGACGTGGTAGTAACCATCATCACCTGCATAGCTGTCATTATAAGTAATTTGAAAATCACCTGCAAAAGGATAAGTGCCATAAGCCCAGCTAATCTCTTCACCATCTGTTGTAACAAACAATATCTCAAGACCTTTTAGACTGGCTGAATCTTCGTAACCCTCAACACAAGTCATATTATCAGGATACTTAGTAATTGTAGCGGACTCAACGCCCACAGTTTCGGTCACCTTAACCTTAAAGCTTGCGGTATCGCCGAAGTATTCACTAACACAAAGATAATAAACTTCTCCTGCACTAAGCTTACTGATAATCTCAAAGTTAGAGCTGTTTTTGCTCTCATCGTTGTAGCCAAGCTCGTTGTACTCGCTGTCATAAAGTGTGGCAACCGTGTCATAGGAGCCTGTTGAAACAAACTTGTAAAAACCGTCATTCTCTGGAATAAAGCTAAGTGTAACATCCTCACCCTTGTAGCTAACCGTTTTGTAGGTATCAAGTGTAAGCACATCGTACACTTCTTCTGCAAAAGCTGATGTCATCGGTATCGCACCAAACATCATAGCCATAACCAGAATCACAGCTAAAATCTTCTTCAATTTTTTCATAGGTGGTATCTCCTTTTTATTAAGTTCAACTATGTTATACCACCCTAATTTGTAGTTTTTGTGGAGGAAACAAAAAATCCACCCGCATCATTTTTTGATACAGGTGGATAAAATCAAATCTTACTTTTTATTAAAACCGTCTTTAAGGCTAACACTTCTGTTAAACACAATGTTATCCTTAGTCGACTCTTTATCAAGACAGAAGTAGCCCTGACGCATAAACTGGAAGTTAGCAGGAACCTCGTAGCTTTCAATTGACTTTTCAGCCTTACAGCCTGTCTTTACAACAAGAGAGTCAGGATTTAAGAACTCTAAGAAATCTCTGTCGCCTGCTTCAGGGTCGCTAACTGTAAAGAGGTTATCGTAAAGGTTAACTGTAGCATCAACGTAGTTATTAGCATCAACCCAGTGGATAGTACCTCTTACTTTTCTGCCGTCAGGAGTATTACCGCCCTTAGTAAGTGGGTCATACTCAGCGTAAACAGTTGTAACATTGCCGTTTTCATCCTTTTCACAGCCTGTACATTTTACGATATACGCTGACTTTAATCTGACTTCGTTACCTGGGTATAATCTCTGGTACTTCTTAATCGGCTCTTCCATAAAGTCATCACGCTCAATGTAACACTCTCTTGAAAAAGTAATGGTACGCTTGCCGTCTGCTTCGTTATTAGGGTTATTTTCAACCTCGAACTCTTCAGTTTTGCCCTCTTCATAGTTAGTGATAACGAGCTTGATTGGGTCAAGCACTACCATAACACGCTGAGCTGTTTCGTTTAAGTCTTCTCTCAAGCAGTGCTCCAAAAAGCCGTACTCAACAGTTGAATTAACCTTTGAAACGCCGATGCGTTCACAGAAATTGCGGATAGATTTAGGAGTGTAGCCTCTTCTTCTTAAACCGCAAAGTGTTGGCATTCTAGGGTCATCCCAACCGCTGACATAGCCGTTTTCAACTAAAGCACGGAGCTTACGCTTCGACATAACAGTGTTGTTAATGCCAAGACGTGCAAACTCAATCTGCCTAGGTTTAGAAGGAAGTGTAACATTATCGATAACCCAGTCGTAAAGTGGTCTGTGGTCTTCAAACTCAAGCGAGCAAAGTGAATGAGTAATACCCTCCATAGCGTCCTCAATCGGGTGAGCAAAATCATACATCGGATAGATGCACCACTTGTCACCTGTGCGATGATGACGAATGCGATTGATACGATAAATTACAGGGTCACGCATATTAAAGTTGCCCGATGCTAAGTCAATCTTAGCACGAAGAGTCATCTTTCCGTCTTCGAACTCACCGTTTTTCATTCTCTCGAAAAGGTCAAGACTTTCTTCAATTGGTCTATCTCTATATGGGCTCTTAGCCGGAGTTGAAAGGTCACCTCTGTACTCTCTCATCTGCTCAGCGTTAAGCTCACAAACATAAGCTAAGCCTTTTTTAATAAGCTCAACAGCACCCTCGTACATTTTATCAAAGTACTCGGAAGCATAGTAAAATCTGTCATCCCAAGTAAATCCTAACCACGCGATATCCTCTTTGATAGCGTCAACGTACTCGACGTCCTCTTTAGTAGGGTTAGTGTCGTCCATTCTCAGGTTACACATACCGTTGAATTTCTCGGCTGTACCAAAGTCAATGCAGATAGCCTTTGCGTGACCGATATGAAGATAGCCGTTTGGCTCAGGAGGAAAACGTGTGTGAACCTTTTTACCGTAGTACTGTCCGCCCTCTGCGATATCCTGTGCAACGAATGTATGGATAAAGTTAGAGGAGCCCTCCTCTTTTTCAGTAATATTCTTAATTTCTTCTGTCATATATAAACCTTCTTTTTGAGTGTATTATGCTAATTTCTCAAGACCTATCTGTATACGTCTTAAGCTTTCTTCTTTACCAAGGATTTCTAAAATCTCGATAGCACCACCGGGGGTTACCTGCTTGCCGGCAACAGAGATACGAGCTGGCCACATAACTGTGCCGTTTTTAACCTCGAGCTCTGTAGCTAAGCCGATGAGTGCATCGTGAATTGAATCGTGGTCAAAACTCTCAAGAGCTGATAATTTATCGTAAACTGCCTTGAGCATAACAGGAGCATTCTCAAGATTAGTCTTGCTCTTCTTATTTACAAACAGCTCTTTGTCATACTGTGGGAGTTCTTTGAAGAAGTCGATAGTAGCAGGAATATCAGTGAGCTTTACAGTTCTCTGCTGTAAGATTGATGCAAGCTTAATGCGGTCGATATCACTCTCGCCCAGAGCCTGTGTAAAGTAAGGGTCAGCAACCTGAGCGAACTCTTCTACGCTCATTTTTCTGATGTACTCAGCGTTAAACCAGTCGAGCTTGTCGTAGTCAAATACTGACGGTGATTTTGAAATACCCGAAATATCAAACACCTTGCATAACTCATCTAGTGAGAAAATCTCCTGATTATCCTTAGGGCACCATCCAAGTAACGCGATATAGTTAATAATAGCCTCTGGAAGATAACCCTCAGCGATTAAATCCTCAAAGCCTGTTGAGCCGTGACGCTTACTAAGTTTTGAAACTGTGCCGTCATCGTTCTTACCGTTAATCAGTGGCAGATGGATATATGTCGGAATTTCCCAACCAAATGCTTCGTAAAGGAGATTGTATTTCGGAGTAGAAGACAAATACTCGCTACCACGCACTACGTGAGTGATACCCATTGTGTGGTCATCAATTACATTAGCAAAGTTATACGTCGGGTAACCGTCAGCCTTAATTAAAATCTGGTCCTGAAGTTCAGCGTTATCAACTGTGATTTCACCAAAAACAGCGTCAACAAACTTTGTCTCGCCCTCTATAGGCATCTTCTGGCGGATAACATATGGTGTACCAGCCTCTAAAAGTCTGTCAATTTCAGCTTGCTCCAAATCACGGCAATGTCTGTCATAGCCACCGCCAACAGTTGAGTTCTGCACCTCTTCTAATCTCTCTTTAGTACAGAAACAGCGGTACGCCTTGCCCTCTTTGATGAGCTGTTCAGCGTACGGCAGATACATATCCTTACGCTCAGATTGTACATATGGGCCGTACTCACCGCCAACATCAGGGCCTTCATCGTGGATAAGACCTGCGGTTTTCATAGTGTTGTAAATAACATCAACAGCACCCTCAACTAAACGCTCACGGTCTGTGTCCTCAATTCTCAAAACGAACACACCGTCAAGAGATTTTGCAACAAGGTATTCGTACAAAGCGGTACGCAAATTACCAACGTGCATAAAACCTGTCGGAGACGGTGCAAATCTTGTTCTGACCTTACTCATAGTCACATTCTCCCATCATAAACAAATTCAGAGATATTATACCACTATATCAACGGTTTTTCAATATCTGCAAAAAATAAAAGAGACTTTTTAGGTAACACCCCAATACGCTAAGTCTCCTGTATCATGAAGCTTTTCTTTAAATTGCAAACGATATAATTATGCTATTCGTAGGGGATGGCGTCCTCGACATCCCGCTAAAATAAACATTTATGAAATAGTTGGCAATTTTAGTCTCACAACACAATTATCATAGTCAAAATTGGTTTTATTTAAATTAAAGGAACGTACTGCTTTACGATTTTTCGATATCTAAAGGAAATGTTTTCGGGATGTCGAGGACGCCATCCCCTACAAAACATGATACATTTAGGTTTTACATACAGAAACAATAAAAGGATTGTCACACCATTTAGTGAAACAACCCTTTTAATCTCAATTTATTATCTTTTACGCATCTCTGCCGCAGCACTTTTTGTACTTTTTGCCACTTCCGCATGGGCAAGGGTCGTTTCTGCCGATTTTGTTTTTCTTAACGACAGTACGGTTAGTGCTCATTGTGCCGTCACCCGCAGGCTCAACAGGCTTTGCAACCTGCTCACGCTTGATAGCTAAAGTCACAGCGTTTGGCTTTTCAGCCTTCTCACCGTTACCTAAAATCACCTGATGAGCGGCAGCAGCCTTTTCTTCCATCTCTTTTCTTGCACGCTCGATTTCAGCCTGTCTGCGTTGAATTTCGAGAACACGCTTAGGTGCAACCAAAATCAGCTTTGCAGTATCCTGACGGATAGACTCAATCATCTCGTCGAACATATCAAAGCCCTCGAGTCTGTACTCAACAACAGGGTCACGCTGACCGTAAGCACGCAGTCTGATACCCTGCTTTAACTGCTCCATATTGTCGATATGCTCCATCCAGTATGTGTCAACGCTCTTTAAGAGATACACTCGCTCCATCTCACGCATTGTGTTGTCGTCAAAGAGCGACTCGTTCTCATCATAAAGAGCCATAGCACGGTCGGTGAGAGTTTTAACGATATCTTCCTTGTCAGTTTTCTCGAGTTCTTCAGTAGTGAAAGAAAACTTATTGTCATCAGTAATGAGCCAACCTCTGTAGAAGTCGTTAAGACCCGAAAGATTCCAAGAGTCCTTGTCGACATCAGAGCCCAAGTACATATTAACGTTATTCTTGATAGTGTCTTCAACCATCTTCACAACAGTATCGTGGATATTCTCGCCGTTTAACACCTGATTACGCTGAGTATAAATAATCTCACGCTGTTTGTTAAGCACGTCATCATAGTCGAGAACGCTCTTACGAATAGCAAAGTTACGCGACTCAACCTTCTGCTGTGAGCTTTCAATGATATTTGACAGCATACCGTTTTCGATAGGCATAGTTTCCTCGACATTCATTTTGTCAAGCAACATACCCATTCTGTCGCCACCGAAAATACGCATCAAATCGTCTTCACAGGAAAGGAAAAATCTGCTCTTACCGGGGTCACCCTGACGTCCTGAACGACCTCTAAGCTGATTATCAATTCTTCGTGATTCGTGACGCTCTGTACCAATAATGTAAAGACCGCCAGCTTCTCTTACCTTCTCAGCTTCAACGCTTATTTCAGCCTTGAACTTATCGTGATACTCTGTATAAACTCTTCTAGCCTCAACAATCTCCTTATCGTCGGTTTCAGCAAAAGATGTAGCCTCTTCAATCATTTCATCGTCAAAGCCGTCTTTTCTCATAGCCGACTTTGCCATATACTCAGCGTTACCACCGAGCACGATATCAGTACCACGACCTGCCATATTTGTAGCAATAGTTACAGCACCGAGCTTACCGGCCTGAGCGACAATCTGAGCTTCCTTTTCGTGGTGCTTAGCGTTAAGTACGTTATGAGCGACACCGCTTCGTTTGAGCATTTTTGAAAGCTCTTCGGATTTTTCGATAGAAATAGTACCGACAAGCACAGGCTGACCTTTAGCGTGAGCTTCTTTAATCTCTTCAATAATGGCTAAGTATTTGCCACGCTCTGTCTTGAAAATAGCGTCAGGGTGGTCCTTACGCTGAACGTCACGGTTTGTCGGAATACCAACAACGTCGAGCGAGTAAATCTGCTGGAATTCCTCTTCCTCAGTTAAAGCAGTACCTGTCATACCTGACAGCTTATCGTAAAGTCTGAATAAATTCTGGAATGTAATTGTAGCTAAGGTTTTAGATTCGTTTTCAACCTTAACGCCCTCTTTAGCCTCAATCGCCTGATGTAAACCCTCGTTGTAACGTCTGCCATACATAAGTCGTCCTGTAAATTCGTCAACAATGATAACCTCGCCATCTTTAACAACGTAGTTAACCTCGTTTTTCATACAGCCGTAAGCCTTGATAGCCTGATTAACATGGTGAGCGATTGTAATATTATCAGGGTCGGTTAAGTTTTCAAGGTTGAAAAAATTCTCTGCCTTTTTAACACCGAGCTGAGTGAGAGTAGCAGACTTTGCTTTTTCGTCAACAACGTAGTCAATGTTATTTTCAGCATAGAAAGACTCCATATCCTCCTTGTTGTCAATCTCAGTGAATACGTGTTTTTTCATAGAACGAGCAAGGGCGTTTGCCTTCTCGTAAAGGTCGGATGCCTTATCGCCCTGACCTGAAATGATAAGCGGAGTACGTGCCTCATCAATGAGGATAGAGTCAACCTCGTCGACAATAGCGAACGCGTGCTCACGCTGTACCTTCTGTTCCTTGTAAACTACCATATTATCTCTAAGGTAGTCGAAACCGAGTTCGTTATTAGTTCCGTATGTAATGTCAGCGTTGTACGCTTCACGTCTTTGTTCATTATCCAAGCCGTGAACAATCAGACCGACAGTTAAACCTAAGTAGCGGTACAGCTTGCCCATCCACTCGGAGTCACGCTTTGCAAGGTAATCGTTGACAGTAACAATGTGAACACCTCTGCCTGTTAACGCGTTTAAGTAAGCAGGAAGAGTAGCAACAAGAGTTTTACCCTCACCTGTTTTCATTTCGGCAATTCTACCCTGATGCAGTACAATACCACCGATAACCTGAACTCTGAAATGCTTCATCTGGAGTACTCTCCAGGATGCCTCTCTGCACACAGCAAAAGCATCAGGTAAAATATCGTCAGTTGTTTCGCCATTAGCCAGTCTTTCTTTCAAAACAGCGGTCTGAGCTTTAAGCTCACTTTCGCTCATTTTTGCATATTTATCCTCAAGAGCAAACACCTTATCACATATAGGATAGATGCGTTTAAGCTCCTTTTTTGAGTAATCACCGAACAGTGATTTTAGAAAACCCATAGTATAACTTCCTTTCAAAAGGGAAACTAATATACAGCTGACCGCTATAGTAACCCATATTAATTATGAGTATACCATACTTTATAGTAAAAATAAAGAACATTCTGTAAACTATAAATGCACTAATACGCTACTATTTTTCTAAATCTATTGATTTTAATGTAACATTGTAGTAAAATTGGTGTCTAAAACACATCTGTATTCGAGGTATTTAATATGGATATTATCATTGTCGGAAGTGGCAGAGTCGGCAGAACAATCGCCGACCATATGAACAACGAGGGACACTCTATCACCGTCATCGACGAGGATGCTCACGCCCTTGAAAAGCTTTCTGATACTCAAAACATTATGACTATCGAAGGCAACGGTGCGACCTTAGGAACTTTAAGAGAAGCAAATGTTTCGACCTGCGATTTGCTCATAGCAGTCACAGCAACAGACGAGCTCAATCTCTACACCTGTCTTATCGCTAAAAACGCTGGCGTAAAGCGTACAATTGCCAGAGTTCGCAACCCTTTATATACTAAGGATTTGCCTTTTGTTAAAGATGACCTTAAGCTCTCACTTGCAATAAACCCTGAGCTTTTATGTTCTCGAGAACTGACCCGTATGCTCAAATTTCCGGGCGTTGAGGGTATGGCATCGTTTGCACGCGGTCACATTGATATGATAAAAATCAAGGTAGAGGAAAAATCTCCTCTTACCAATAAAAAGGTAGTACAAAGCTCTCATATGCTCAAAGACGGAGTGCGTTTCTGTTTTGTCGAGCGTGATGGCGAGTGCTACATCCCTAACGGTGATTTTGTTATTGAAGCAGGCGACCTTATTTCATTCATCGCTCCGTCAAAAGCAGCCGCAAAACTACTCAAAAGCCTTGGCATAGTTTCTAACCGAGGTCGTTCCGTACTTTTACTAGGTGGTTCAAAAATAGCATTTTATCTTGCTAAGGACTTATCTGACGCAGGCATTAGCGTAAAAATCATCGACAATAATAAAGAGCGTTGTCTAGAGCTAAGCGAATCCTTGGATGATGTTTTGATTATCAACGGCGACGCTATGGATCAGGACCTTCTCTTATCTGAGGGCATTGAGCACGTTGACGCTATTGTAACACTTATGAACACAGATGAAGAAAACCTCGTTTCTTCACTTTACGCTAAACAGGTCAACCCTAAAGCTAAGGTAATCACCGAAATCGGCAACCTTAAAATCAGCAGTGTGTTCGAAAATCTTCCGCTTGATACAATGTTCAACCCTAAGCGTATCGCAGGCGAGCATATTATGAAATATGTAAGAGCTATGCACAACTCGCGTGACAGCGAGTTTGAAACTGTTCATCCGATAGCTGACGGCAAAGCCGAGGCTTTGGAATTCAGGGTCAGAAAAGACAACCTTGTAACAGGCATCTCGCTTTCAGGACTTGATTTAAAGGAAGGTTTACAGATTGCGTGCATTAACCGTCAGGGTAAAATGATTATCCCTAAGGGTTCTGATACAATCGAAGTTGGCGACAGCGTGATTGTTATCACAAAGCACAAAGGCCTTA
Organism: Ruminococcus sp.; assembly: GCA_017473955.1. Lineage (GTDB taxonomy): Bacteria > Bacillota > Clostridia > Oscillospirales > Acutalibacteraceae > Ruminococcoides. The sequence goes on from JAFUIK010000049.1 coordinate 18,306, forward strand.
CAGATCTTGAGGACATCCTGAGGTGATAATATGAATATTAGACTCATTTCTTATATCCTCGGTTGGGTGCTTGTTATCGAAGGCTTGTGTATGCAACTTTCTACTATAGTTGGACTTATTTACGGAGAAAGCAGTTTTATCTACTTTCTTATTATCGGTATTATATCCGCAATTTTGGGTGCAACTTTAGTTATAAAAAAACCTAAAAACCCGACTATGCACTTAAAAGACGGCTTTGCGAGCACTACCCTCTCGTGGATAGTTTTATCTTTAGTAGGTGCTCTTCCGCTTTATTTCAGCAAATCTATCCCCAGCTTCATAGACGCTTTCTTCGAAACTGTTTCAGGTTTTACAACAACAGGTGCTACAATTCTCACAGACATTGAAGCTCTGGATAAATGTATGTTATTCTGGCGTTCTTTCAGTCACTTTTTGGGTGGTATGGGTGTAGTAGTATTCTTGCTTGCTATCATCCCTAAGCTCGGAGGAAACCAAAGTATAAACCTGATGAAAGCCGAGTCAACAGGCCCTGCTGTCGGTAAAAGTATGCCAAAACTTAGAACCTATGCAGCTCTACTATACTCTATCTACATAGGTCTTGCGTTAATCGAATTCATCCTGTTACTCCTTGGTGGTATGAACGTTTTTGATGCACTTACTACCGCATTTTCAACCGCAGGTACAGGTGGTTTCTCGACCTACAACGCTTCAATGGGACATTTTGACAGCTATTACCTACAAACAGTTGTAGCGGTATTTATGATGCTGTTCGGCGTTAACTTCTATGTTTACATTCTTATTTTAACAGGAAAAATCAAACAAATTTTGAAGCTCGAAGAACTTTGGGTGTATTTGGGTATGGTAGTGGCTTCAACAGTTGCTATATCAGTAAACCTTTTAAGCTATTATGATACATTCAAAGAAGCTATTCACCAAAGTTTCTTCTACGTAACTTCAATTCAATCCAGCACAGGATACGCTATCGCCGACACCAACCCTTGGCCTGAGTTTTCTGAAGCTTTAATACTGATATTGACTTGTGTGGGAGCCAGTGCAGGCTCGACAGGTGGCGGTTTTAAGGTTTCTCGTATTATCATCCTGCTCAAAGAAATCAAAAAAGAGTTTCTGCTTATTATTCACCCCCGCAACATCTACACAGTTAAAAGTGAAGGTAAAAAAGTTACACACGAGGTGGCACGAAATGTCAGTGTTTACCTTTCGCTTTACATTCTGATAATTATTGTAACAACTATTCTTATTTCATTCAACGGGTTTGATTTTACTACTAATTTCACAAGTGTTCTTGCAACCATAAACAACACCGGTCCGGGTTTCTCAATGGTTGGCAGTGCAGGCAATTACAGCGAGTTCTCGGTATTTTCAAAAATCGTTTTCTGCTTCAATATGCTTGCAGGACGACTCGAGCTCTACCCTCTCGCACTTATTTTAATCCCGTCCGCTTGGAAGAAAAACTAAACATAACACACAAAAAGCGAGGCTGTGTTTTCAGCCTCGCTTAGTTTTTGTTATTTTACGTTCAATCCATCGAGTTCCCATTTTATTGGGTTATTCTCAATGTATGTGCAGTGCTCAATGTAGTCACGCTCATTGCGGATTATGTGGTCAACAAAGGATTTTTGCCATATACTATAGCCGACCTGTTTTGAAACATATCCTTTCATCTGATTTATGACCGTTGAAACTGTAGGGGCGACCAATGGTCGCCCCTACATTATCCCACAACAATGATTTGCGGTCTTTTATACACACCGTTACAAAATACACACCCGGATTACTATAATCGTAATCCTTTAAACGGATTTGTTTCCTCTTTCTCAAATCCATATTATCACGGATTATTCACTAAAGAACTTATAGCCGCCTGAGCAATAGGAGCTGCGGCAGAAATACCATAACCGCCCTCTTCAACAGCGACAGCAAAAGCATACGGGTGGTTTTCATCCTCGGTATATCCGATAATCCACGCCGTAGGCTCCTTGTCCTCGCCTACTTCGGCGGTTCCTGTTTTCGCACAGAAATTGAGTCCGCCCATTGTAAGACCTCGTGCATTGTAGTAATAATCAGCAGTAGCCCTCATAATATCCTGAAGCTTTATAGCTGTATCTGTGCTTAACATCTGCTCGCTTTTCTTAGCTTCCGTGATACCTATTTTCTGCAGCAGTGAAGAGTCTGACTGAAGCAGATAAGGAGTCACAGGAGTACCGCCATTTGCAATAGCACCGCACATTATAGCCATATGCATCGGGTTAGCTAAATCTTCAAACTGACCGATACCCGACCAACCGAGCTGATTGTCACCTAAAGCGTTTTCGAGTGTATAAACACTTTTCGAAAGTGTGATACCGCTGACTTCAAATGTTTTGTTAAAGCCCATATTTTCAGCAGTTTTGGTCATATTATCACCGCCGACCTCAATAGCCATCTGAGCACACGCAACGTTGCACGACTGAGCAATCGCATTCGTAAAATCAATCGAGCCGTGAGCATTCTCACAGGTTATTTTCATACCGTCGATATCATACTCTCCGCTACATTCAAAGGTTCTGTTATAAATATCCGGGATATTCTCGATAGCCGCCGCGGCTGTTACAACTTTGAAAATCGAACCCGGTGTATAACTTGATGACACAACATTGTCAAGATAAACGCCGTCATAGTCCTTCTCGTTTTCTTCAGTTATTTCAGGAGGATTCTGTGGGTCATATGTTGGTGTGCTGACATCAACAAGCACCTCACCTGTTTTATAGTTATACACAACACAGGCACCCTTTTTATACCCCAAAGCTTCATATGCAGCCTTGCACGCATCAGCGTCAACAGTCAGCTCAATTGAGTTGTTAGTCCTAAGCGACTTTGGAAGTCCTAAACCGAAAACAAACGAATATCCTGTCAAATCGCCACGGTACATACTCTGCACCGCAGTTGAAATATTCAGCGAGTTATCGCCAACAACATGCATCAAAGCACATCTTGTTGAATAGTCCTCGTGATAAATACGCTCCTCGTTCTCATCAGTGTAAGCGAGTGTTACATCATCCCTGTCAGTAACGTCTCCAGCCTGAGCTAGTCCGTTACTACTAGCTACATGTCCGTTATATGGTTGAGCTACCCACTGCTCATTCTGTGTTAAAAGTCTAAACGCAAGCAAGCACACGCCCGCAACCATAGCAAGCGTAACAATGAGAACAATAAAGCTTCTCGACATAATTCTTTTCATGCGTTCATCTCCTTTTTATGGTATATAAAAGATTTTATCTTTCTTCTTTATGCTTTGAAAGACGCTTCGCAGCGTAAGTACGCTCGTCAGCAGCCTTAATAAACGCTAACAATCCCCAACAAGCTATCATCGACGAACCACCTGCTGATACAAACGGAAAAGTAACACCCGTCAACGGTAATATGTCAGTAGCACCAAAAATGTTGAGTGATGCCTGAATTACCATAAGACCTGCTGCACAGCACGCCGAAATCGAGTAGAATGTACTGCGACTCCTTGTGGTAATAGCTCTCGCATAAAACGCGAGCATAATAATGGCAAATGTCAGGGCAAACGCAACTATAACACCCATTTCTTCAGCAAGAATACCAAAAACCAAATCGCTTTCGGATGCAAAAATATATTTCAAATATCCGTTACCGACACCAACACCGGAAAGCCCGCCCGATGCTGTATATGTCAGCACTCTGGCCTGCTGATACGCGGTGTCCTGAGCGTGTTCCCAAACATGACCCCAAGCGGCAAAACGATTAGCAACATAGGGCTTAAATTTAAGCACAATCATTCCTGCAAACACAACAGAAACCAGTGCGAGCAAAACGGTCTTAAAGTCACCGGAACGCATAAATGCTATGAGCAAAAAGGTTGCAAAGAAAATAAGAGCTGTACCGAAGTCACCCATCAAAGCAAGAGCTCCGACACATATAGCCGAAAATACAATAAATTCAAAGAAGTTACGCTTTGTCTGCAATTTATCAAGAGCAGCCGCACCAACAAAAATATAAGCAACCTTAACAAACTCTGACGGTTGGATTGATATAGGTCCTATCTGAATCCAGTTCTGAGCACCGTGCTGTACCGAACCAAAAACAAGGTTAACTGCAAGCAATCCTACAGCACCAATCATAATCGCCATTCGCCAACTATCAACCCTGTCAGGATTTTCAATAAACTTAACAAGGAAACAGAAAAGCACTATACCTACAGTCGCCGCGATAAGCTGAACATACGCTGAACGTATCTCTTGACGCACAAGCAGTATAACCCCTATACCTGTCATAAATGACGCAAGTGCTTCCAATTCAAAGTTTATACGTTTGAAAACAACCGTTGAAACAAAGAAAAATCCCCACAACAGCGCTTCCATAATCAAGAATATTGTAAATGGTGTAAAGTCCTGCACCTCATTTGTAAAGCACGCCTCCACCGTCATAAAAAGATGGAAGAAGGTAATTAAAAGCATCAATTTGTATGGTTGCAAACTACCTTTATTCGAGGCTTTAGAAAAAAACCACGAAGGTCTGATTCTGTCCTGAAATTCATCACCGCGTTTTAACACAAAGGTTGTAGAACCGACACTTATCTCATCATCAATAAGCACCTGTGTTCTGGATCGTGCCTTCTTACCATTAACGTAAGTACCACCCTTGGAGCCAATGTCAGAAACAAGCCAGCCCTCCTGTCGCCTTAAAAGAACACAGTGTTCTCGTGATACAGTCGGGTCATTGACACAGATGTCACTACCCTTGCTTCTACCGATGGAATTCTCCCAGAAAAGCACCGGTACCTGTTGGCCTGTATCCTTGAGTTCTAAAGTAACAAGCGGTTTTTCCGGTCGTCTATGTCTACGCATTGATGCAAAGCACTGGTAAATAATAACCACAGCGTAAACTGGTAGCAAAAATCTCAGTGCCACAACCGCTATATCAAGAAAAACCTGAAATCCCATGTAAGTCACCTCCACACAAGATAAAAATCATATATGTATACATCGTAATTTTAACCCATACGTATATAAAAGTCAAATAGCATCCGCTTATTTGATTATCTAACAACAAAGATTATGCACCGCTTATTGACTATTTACCATATTTTTAGTATCATATATTATTATACTAACAGTTAACGTGAAGGCGTATGCCTTGAAAAGGAAATCAAAATGGAAAACAAACACGACAAGTTCGGTAACAGGCTTCTGCTGTCGCTGTCAGTAAGTGCTTTCTTTGTGTACACATTCTTTCTGTACGCACCACTCAAGCTGTATATCGAAAACAAAGATGTGCTATGGTTCAACTTCGACTCAACACTTACCGTGTCGCTGATTATCTCAGCCATTGCACTGATTATATTTACTCTGTTTGTCGCACTACCCAAACGTTTCATACACGCAGGACTGACGTGTCTTTTGTTTGCCCTTGCCTTGGGACTGTTCATTCAGGGTAACTTTCTGAACATCAACTACGGCTCCGGTGTATTTGACGGCAGTGAAATTGCGTGGAAGGACTACACGACCTATGGTGCGATTAACTCGGCTGTATGGGCAGCGTGCCTTGCGATGCCTTTCGCATTTTTTATGGTATTCAGAAACGAGTGGCGAAAAATCCTGATGTTCTCTTCTTTGGGACTTGTGCTCGTACAGGTGGTTATCCTGTCATCATTAGTAGTACAAAATTCAGGCACACTGGATAAAATCACTTACGAAGTAACACGTTCGGGCATCTACGAATTAAGCGAGGACGACAACACTGTAGTCTTTGTTCTTGACTCGTTTGACGAAAGCTATCTAGAAAAAATCAAAAAGGACTTCCCTGATTATGAAAAAGAACTCGGCGGTTTTGTTGAGTACGACAACACTCTTGCTTCAGGTTCAGGTGCATCAGTTGCACTTCCTTCTCTTTTGACAGGCGAAGTTTACACAAAACAGACCTCTTATAACAGCTACTTAAAGAGTATATGGAGCAACGACACTGTGTACTCATTACTGGATGAAAACGGTGTTGACACACGAATCTACGCACAGACCGAGTACTTTGGTCCACACGCAAAGGATGACATAAAAAACATAGTTGACTATATGGACACTACGGGTGCATATGCTTCGATGACAAAAACTATTTACAAGTACGCAGCGTACACCTATGCTCCGCACTACTTAAAACAGTATTTTTGGCTTGATTTGGACACAATTTCGTCTTACAAATCAAAAAATGCGTATTCACTAAATGACGCGAAATTCTACTCCGACTATGTAAGAGCTGAGGGCTTCACTTACACCGACAGCTACGACCGTGCAGTCAGAATTTACAACCTAGACGGTGCTCGTTCTCCTTACACTTTGACCAAAAACACAATCAAAAGTATCAACGGCACCACTTTAAACGAGCAGATTTACGGTTGCTTCAACTGCCTTTTCACTATGCTTGATGATATGAAAGAAAACGGCGTTTACGAAAACTCCACAATCATCATCACAGCTAACATCGGTAACAAGGATATGACCCAGCATCCGCTGATGCTCATTAAAGAAAAAGGAAAAAGCGAAGGCTACGAAATAAGTCACGCACCGCTTTCAATTTTCGATTTCGCACCAACTCTAGCGTCCACAGTCACCGACGATTACTCTAACTTCGGTTCAGGAAAAACATTCAGCGAATTCGAAAGCAACGCAAAGCGTACTCGTTATTTCTACCTTAATACAGGCGAAAATGCTGATACCAGAATCGAGCAGTACTCAACCAGAGGCGATGCAAACGACCCTGAGAGTATGCGACTCTTAAACAGCTTTTACTCAACCCCTCAACTAAGCGACTACAAGCTTGGCACGTCGCTCACCTTCGCTATGGATGCAACAGCAAATATGTACTGTGTTGAGGGCTTCTGCTCCACCACAGGATGGCGTACTCCGCTGGCAGGACCGCAGGCTCAGATGGTTATCCCTATCGCATCAATACCAAACGATGCACAGGACATACACGTTTACTTTGAGCTTCACTCCGTTGAAAAAGCATCCGACTGCATAATCTACGCAAACGGCAGACAGGTTTACTCAGGCAGTATAGACAAGTCGCTTGTGAATGAGGGCTTAAACTTCACTGTTCCAAGCTCACTGATTGGCAACAACAACGAGCTCACTCTAAGCTTTGATTTCACAGACATCGACAATGCTGAGTTCGACCTAGACCAGAACAAACGCACTAAAACCGTTTCGTTCAAATCTTTCAAGATGTACACGCAGTAAAATCAAATAATTCAGTTTGCTTAACAGAAAAAGCCCTTGGATTTTCCAAGGGCTTTTCTTATGTCAGTTTTTTATACAGAAACAAATTTATTTAGTTTAACATTGCGGGGAATTGACAGCACCACCCCATACAATAGAAACCTCTATTATTATGATTCTTCTCTGGGCACTCTATGGATATACCACCACGAGTCAGTATCGCTTATCTTTTTAGCAGGAATTCCTGCTACTGTGATACCCTTCTCGGTGATGCTTTTGGTAACAACGGCATTTGCTCCTATAACAACATCATCAGCTATCTCGATGTCCCCTATTATACGAGCACCTGTTCCGATATAAACGTTATTACCAATTCTAGGAGCTCCATCTTTATTATATGGACCTAATTTACCTATTGTAACATCACTTAATATTTTGCACCCTGATCCTAATCGTGCATCAACACTTACTACGCATTTACCATGCGAAATTCTTAACCCTGGTCCCGCAACATTAGCATCTAAATCGATGCCGGTTATAGCTTTATACTTCCCAAGTTTATGACCATAATAATAAAACATAAATTGCTGTAACGGATTTCTCTTTTGCAGATTGGTATAATATTCTAATTTACGCAACACTTTCATATATTCAAAAAAACGATCTTTGAACACATAATTGCTTAGCTTAGCCCTAAATCCTTTGTACTCATCAGGTTTCTCATAAGCAATCCTATCTAAATTTATATATCTACGTAAATCTTCTTTACTCTTAATCATACTTACCTCACAGTAAATTAATCCGTATAATTCTCTTCAATCCACTCTTTTGCTATGTAGAGGTCAATTTCTTTGTGGATATCAATAGACTCATCAATCTCGATATACGCAATATTATCACCCATAAAGCACCACGGAGCCTGTCCTTCACCATTACTTTCTAGAAGAAGCTTTGTATTAAGAACCCAGAAGTTGTGTGACAAGAAGTAACATGTTGGAAGATCCTGACGGTTTGTTGAAATCTTACCTGTGACACCTCTCTCATACATTTCAAGTCGTCCGTTTTCAACACGCTTACCACGCAGAGGATGATGGTCATTATCCTCGTATACAGGAACAACTGCACTGATAGACATATCGTCCTGCATCATACGTACACACTCATCAATCCACTCGGACTTAATTGTAACGTTATTTGCAAGTACAACTACTAAAATGTCAGGAATATCTGTTTCCTTTTCGATTACACCCAACGCGTGAGTAATAGCATCAACGTGCTGTGCAGTCGGAGTTGCAAGCTCATCAGGTCTTTTGATTTTTATGTATCCCTCATCAGCTGCAGCTGACAAGATTTTTTCATCATCACTGCTACAATACCAAGAATCAACAGTCTGTGCTTTTCTTGCTGCATGAGCTGGATAATAAAGTAATGGATGACCTAATACATCTAAAACATTTTTATCCTTCAGAGTATTGTTGCCGCGACCTGTTAATAGTGCTGTTACTTTCATTTTTTCTCCTTAATAGATTATAGATTTTTATTTGTATTATCAACTAAATACGACAGATATTCGCTGTATTTATTGTTTTCTAATAGCGGGACAAGTTCATCGTACACAGAAATCTCGTTTTCAATGGTCTTTACAGAAAATCCAAACATATCAATATCCTTAACTCCACCGTAAGAAACCAAAACTGTCGGAGTGCCAAACTCTGCCGCCTCAAAAAGTGTTGTTGATGATACGGTAAGTTGAATATATGATGATGCAAGCAATTCATAAAGCTGAGATGTGTTTCCAAACACCTGTGCATTAGGCAGAGCTTTTTGATACATCTCTACTATACTGTTGTTCTCGCGAGGATGGAGTTTAACTCCGAGTTTGTATGAAGAAAATCTCTCATCCGTTTCGATAAAATTAGCTATTTTTTGCAAAACAGGAATCACTGTCGAATAGTAATTTGAACCGGTGCCATCCTGCTCATATGTCTGTGATGCAAACAGAATCAGTTTCTTTTCTGTTGCATCTAGATTAATTTCTTCTTTATACTTCTTTATTCTAGGGTTACCTACTACTTCAAGTTGCTGTGGTTCAAATATAGACAAATCACACAGCATATTCTTTGTTTTTTCGCCGTATACAAGTATTGTTCTCTTAAAAAAATCGTAGTCCAAATCAGCAACAAATTTTGGATAAATATATCCCGGATGAGCTGAATTTATAAGTCCGTGCTGAAGCTCGATAGACTGAGGTTTTGACTTTAATACAGGGATAATATTTTCTCTTGCACTTCCCCAGAAATCTATTGCATATTCAAGCTGTTTATAATTTTTAAACAGCTTTTTGAACACCCTTTGATTCATTATGTTTGTAGCATATGAATCAGGCATAACCTCTTTCAAATATTCGATAGCACCAACATAACTATCAGATACCGATTCATCTGTTTCTCTGAAAATATCCTCAAGCTTTTCTCTGCATTCTTCGCACAAACGGAGGTACTCTTTTTTATGTAGCTTAATATATATCTTATTATATATTACATAGTACTCCAAAGGACAATATCTGCTTTTGAGCTTATCTTTAAGATAAGCAAAGTCGAAGCTCTCGTTTCTTGATGGCCATTCAAATATAACCGTCTCAGGATACTTGTCTATCAAAAATTCTGCGGCAAGATTGCGACCACTATCTCTTCGATATATGCTGGAAGTAAAAACTGCTGTTGTTGAATTTTTGAACTTTTTAAGTTTTATGAAACTGTCGATTATTCTACGAAAGCTAACTCTTCCTTGCTCCTTAGAGGATACATTATCAGCACCCTTACCATTCAGCTTGAAGTTAACACCATCTCTAAGCGACGCATACACAGGAACACCGTTAGCAAGAATGCCGTACAGTTTCGGATATCTGCTCTCAAACTCGAGCAAATTTGTTATTTGACTCATACATTTTATCCCTTATTCTCATTATATACATTTGTGAAGTAACGTTCGTAGTCAGAAATCAAATTAGGCCACAAATAGTCCTGAACTGATTCAATAGCATTTTGTGACATATTTTTAAGTTCCTGCGGATTATCAAGCAGAAATTGAATTTTTTCAATCATTTCGTCAATAGTCATAACCTTTATGCCATTAATGCCACTTTCTATGAAGTCAACATCATAGCACTCGCCGATGTATATGCTTGGAAGCCCACACTGAGCTGCTTCCTGAATAACCTTAGGCAATCCCTCATTCTTAGATGTCATAAGAAACAAATCATTATTCTTCATATGTTCGTAAACTTGTGAATTCGGAATTCGACCTGTCAATTTAACATTTTGCAGATTACATTTCTTGATTTCTTCCTTTACGACGTCTTGCATATCGCCGTCACCAATCATCGTAAAACTAATATCAGGAAATCTCTTAGCACATTCAATTAGATACAATGGTCTTTTGTTGGCTTTTATGTTACCTACCCAAATTATGTTTTTTAAACACTCTTTACGTTTTACTTCTATTTCCATAGGATCCACACCAAGAGGTAAAACAGGTATATCATAACCCCATTTATCCTTGACACTTTTCGCAATACATTTACTAATAGCAAAGGATTTATCCATAAGCTTGGTGTAGTAATAAATAAACTCTGGTGTATTATTCTCGGTATCAGTAACTACTCCTTCTACTGATCCGACAAACTTACATTTTCTTCCTTTAAAAAGCTTTGCAAAACTCCAGTCCATAGGCTCTGTCTTAGGCAGGTAATATATATCATATCTACCAAAAAGCATAGTCAACCACTTGCACCAATACCAAATAAAGCGGTGGTGTATAAGTCTGTGAAGATGTATGCTCAGCTCCTTATATTCCTGTTTATTAATAGGCATCTTATCGGTATACATAGTATGTACTTCGAATTTATCCTTATCAATATAGCGTGCTATATGGTCACAGTTAATGTTCTGTGCGTTAGGAAAATTGACGTAAGCTCCAAAAAAAAGCTTAATCTTACCGGACTTAGGTTTACTCATACTGTTACCTCACAAAATAATAAATTACACTGGATCAAAAAACGTATCCGGATGATTCGGGTCGAATTGCTCGTTTGCCCACATAACTGTTACTAAGTTCTCCGTTTGGGACAGATTGATGATATTATGAGTCCAGCCGGGAATCATATGGATGGCCTCTATTTTATCACCCGACACCTCAAAAGACACCTTCTCATTTGTATAAATATTACGTTCTTCAATTAGTGCCTTACCTGCAACAACAATGAAAAACTCCCACTTTGAGTTATGCCAGTGCTGACCTTTAGTAATTCCGGGCTTAGAGATATTCACCGAAAACTGACCGCAATCAACGGTTTTCAAAAGTTCGGTAAATGAGCCTCTGTCGTCACAGTTCATCTTAAGCTCAAATTTAAATTTATCTGTCGGCAAGTAAGAAAGATACAGACTGTATAGCTTTTTAGCAAAGCTGTTATCAGGAATAGCCGGCATCACAAGTGTTTCAGGCTGTGCTTTAAAGCTTTGTAGCAAATCTACAATCTCGCCGAGTGTCACTTTATATGTAAGCGGAACGTAACAGTATCTGCCGTTTTCACTTTCAACAGGCTCAAGCCCGTCATAATCGCAACGCTTCTCTTTGCCCTCGAGTAAATCGTACATACCTTCAACAAGGTCGTCGATATACAACAGCTCAACCACAGCGTTTCTGTCATTAACCGTAAACGGCAGGTTGTTTGCCACAGCGTTACAGAAGGTTGATACAGCCGAATTGTAATTTGGGCGTGAATGTCCTATAAGGTTACAAAAACGATAAACCGCTACCTTTGCTCCTGTTTCTTTAGCATAATCAAAGAGCAGTTCCTCGCCTGCTAACTTGCTCTTGCCATAATCAGACTCGCCGTATCTGCCGATAAGTGTCGCCTGAATTGAGCTTGAAAGCATAACTGTCGCTTTATTATTGTATTTTTTAAGAGTATCAAGAAGCTTTGAACCAAAGCCGAAATTGCCCTGCATAAATTCTTCGTTACTCTTAGGGCGGTTAATACCCGCAAGGTTGAACACAAAGTCAGCCTTACTGCAGTATTCCTCAAGCTGAGCTTCAGTTGAGTCTATATCATATTCAAAAATCTCTTCAATTGTAATATCAGGACGAGTACGATTCTTACCGTCCCTGATGTTCTTAAGATTAGCACAAAGGGCCTGTCCTACCATACCCTTAGCACCTGTAACCAGTATTTTCATATCAATACTTTCTCCAAACCATTTTATTTACAACGCCTGTATAAGACTGAATAATCTTAATAACCTTATCAGACACATTCTCGTCCACATAATCAGGAACAGGAATACCCAAATCGCCGTTTTTGTTCATCTCAACTGCAACGTCAACCGCCTGTAAAAGACTCTTTTCGTCAATACCCGCGAGCACAAAGCAGGCTTTGTCAAGTGCCTCAGGGCGTTCGGTTGATGTACGGATACAAACAGCAGGGAACGGATGTCCCACTGATGTGAAGAACGAACTCTCCTCTGGCAGAGTGCCCGAGTCAGAAACTACAGCAAATGCGTTCATCTGCAAGCAGTTGTAATCATGGAAGCCTAAAGGCTCGTTGCGTATAACACGTGGGTCAAGCTCAAAATTGCTTGCCTCCAAACGATTTCTGGAACGAGGATGACAAGAATAAAGTATTGGCATATCGTACTTTTGAGCCATAGCATTGATAGCATTGAACAGCGACAGGAAGTTTTTCTCTGTGTCGATATTTTCCTCTCTATGAGCAGAAAGCAAAATGTACTTACCTTTCTCTAAACCCAGTCGAGCGTGAACATCAGATGCCTCGATTTTATCCAAATTGTTATGGAGCACCTCAGCCATAGGAGAACCTGTAACATAAGTTCTCTCCTTTGGAAGTCCTGTATCAGCGAGATAACGTCTTGCGTGCTCACTGTACGCTAAATTAACATCAGAGATAATATCAACGATTCTTCTGTTAGTTTCCTCTGGCAAGCACTCGTCTTTACATCGGTTACCTGCTTCCATATGGAAAATCGGAATATGCAAACGCTTTGCACCGATAACTGAAAGGCAGGAGTTAGTATCGCCGAGAACAAGCACAGCGTCAGGCTTAATAGCAACCATAAGCTGATATGATTTAGCGATGATATTGCCCATGGTTTCACCTAAATCGTTACCAACAGCATCAAGGTAAACATCAGGGTCTGAAAGCTCTAAATCCTTAAAAAATACACCATTTAAGTTGTAATCATAATTCTGACCCGTATGTGCAAGAATAGTATCAAAATACTGCCTACTCTTGTTGATAACCGCAGCAAGACGGATAATCTCAGGTCTTGTTCCAACAATAATCAACAGCTTTAATTTGCCGTTGTCCTTCCATTTTACATTAGAAAAATCACTCATAATTACACCTCAACAATCAACCTCAAATAAATGAAGCTTGTTGTATATTTCTTTTCTTTTAGAAGCTTCTTTCAACATAGCAACAGTGCCTTCACTCTTACGCTTTCCCTGAACTATTAACTTTGCATAAGCAAATGTTTCAATTACCCATCCTATAGGCAAAAGCACCTTATGTTTTTTTATAAATTTATAGTCATTATAGACTTTATCATTTAATGATTTAAACACCTGGGAAGCCATATTTCTGTTCCCAATCTTTCCTTTTTCTCTATCAGTAATATATTTAATCTCACGCTGTCTGTTCTTATCCTTATGTCCAAAATTACCACCGGATAAAATGTCAAGCATCAGATCCTCGAGTTCGTTGTCTTTGATTCCATTTACTTGCGCCCACTGCTTGAACGGAGCTCCAAGATATTTCTCGCACAACAGTGTCATAACCTGAGCAAATCTCCAAAGTCCGAATCTTTTCAGCTTATCTTCAAAAAGTTCAGTAAACTCATCACTACTCAGCTTGCTCTCAAACACAGCCCAGTCGCACAAATGCCTCAAACCAATTCCACTAGTGGTCATATGAGAAGCTTTGTGAAGCAACAAAACAACCCCGTGATTAGTAATATTTGGACATCTGAATACCAGTCCGTCCTTTTCATACACATCGGCTGTTTCTATGATATCACTTAACGAAGATTTTATTATTTCACCCTCTACTCCACTTGGAATACCCGTGACACTTTTGTGAATCTCCCAAACACTGTGAGCTCCCCTGTGGTAAGCACTTTGATTAGTTGTGAATTCATATTCATCACGCTTAAACCCGATTCCTTCAAGAGCCTTTATTCCGTTTTCAACATCATGCTCATACACTAAAAAATCAACGTCGCCCATAGTTCTCGTAAAAGGCTCATCGTAGTATGATGATGATGCACAGCCTTTAAGAATAACATAAGGTATACCTTTTTCGGTCATAAGTCTATGAAGCTCAACGTGCTCAGCATTAACGCGAATACTATTTGCAATATGAATTAAGAATTCGTTTTCCAGTTTTGTAAATTCAGCCGATGGCATTAACTTCTTGAAGTCATTTTTCAAAACCGGATATATACAGGAGAACACAGCCTGTAGTTTTGATTCCTTTATAACAGCGTTAACATCTTCTATATTAAGTTCAGGTTTTTCAAGGCCAAACAACGCACAGCCTAAAGCTTTTAATATAATTGTGTGAATTCTGTCAATCATTAGTTCTCCGATATTAAAAAAGTCTGATTATTTCCTTGCTAACAGGAACAACACAAAAAGCGAACAGCACAACTGCAAACACAACCAAAGGCATCAATGTCTTGATATTCTCTAAAACCGATTTTTCTCGTTTTAAAATCGCTATAACAACCGAACATCCTATAATGGCTCCCCAGGTATTTATAATCAAATCATCAATTTCGAAAACACCTAACTCATAAATGTATTGAATGCATTCTACAGTCATACTCAAAATAAAACCTGAGATAGCAGAAATCAACACTCTATATTTACTGACAAATGTATTGCCGACAATCATACCCAATGGCACAAAAAGCAACATATTTCCGAAAATGCCCATAAATATATATTTTCCCCAGCCATACCATCCCAACATTAATATCTGAAAAAAAGAGTTAAATGGTATCGTTGACACATCCGTTTTTGTAACATCTTCCCTATATAGCAAAGTAAAAGATAGCAATACTGCTAAGTAAACAACTGAAATTACAGTAAACAAAACAGTTTTATGTTTAATTTGTGCACTATATAAAGTAACTGCACACAGTATCGCAATAAGTATTATTAAAGCAAAGCTTTTTAAAAGCATAATTATTTATTCAACTGTTCCTGTACATAATCAGTAGTAAGAATCTTATCCACTGTACCCTGCACATCCAAAAGTTTTGTATTATGGCTTGTGTATGAGTCGTCAGCCTCTGTAGCAACTTGTCCGTTAACAACAAACTTGTCGTAGTTCAAGTCACGGCTATCAGCAGCAACCCTGTAGTAATCGCCCATATCCTGAGCTCTGAGTCTTTCTTCTCTAGTCATAAGAGTTTCGTACAGTTTCTCGCCATGACGAGTACCGATAATCTTAGTGCCTGTGTCACCAAACAACTGCTGAACAGCCTGAGCAAGTACGCCGATAGTTGAAGCGTCAGCCTTCTGGATGAACAAGTCACCAGGGTTAGCATGCTCAAAAGCAAACTTTACAAGGTCAACCGCCTCATCAAGATTCATTAAAAATCTTGTCATATCAGGGTTAGTGATAGTAATTGGATTGCCTGCCTTAATCTGGTCGATAAACAGCGGAATAACTGAACCACGGCTACACATAACGTTACCATAACGTGTACAACTGATGACAGTACCGCCTCTTTCGGCAGCAACTCGTGCATTCGCAAAAATGACGTGCTCCATCATAGCCTTTGAAATACCCATAGCATTGATAGGGTAAGCAGCCTTGTCAGTAGACAAGCAAACAACTCTCTTTACGCCACAATCGATAGCCGCATGAAGCAAATTATCAGTACCCTCAACGTTAGTACGAACAGCCTCCATTGGGAAAAATTCGCAAGAAGGCACCTGCTTTAAAGCTGCTGCATGGAAAACGTAGTCCACACCCCACATAGCATCCTTAATAGACTGAGCGTTTCTTACATCGCCAATGTGGAATTTAACCTTATTGGCAAACTCAGGAAAACGAGCCTGCAAATCGTGACGCATATCGTCCTGTTTTTTCTCATCACGAGAGAAAATGCGGATTTCGCCGATATCCGACTCTAAAAAATGTTTCAGCACAGTGTTACCAAACGAACCTGTACCACCTGTAATCATAAGTGTTGCACCATTAAATGCTGACATAATTTTATCCTCCGAGTAGTTATCTTATATATTTTAATCTTTTAACTCTTTTTTTATCTGTGTTGTACTAATCTCCGGTGTGCGAGGTAAATAAACAACCTCGCAGTAATCCTTAAGAAAGTCAAACTTGCCTTCCCAGTCGTCTCCCATAACAAAAGTATCGACATGATACTCTTTAACATCGGAAATTTTCTGTTCCCAGTTTTCTTCAGGGATTACGAGATCAACGTATCTTATAGCCTCCAACAAGCTTTTTCTCTGTTCATAAGTAAAGTAACATTTCTTTTGCTTCTCATTCCAGTTGAACTCGTCTGTTGATAAAACCACTATCAAATAGTCGCCATACTGCTTGGCTCTTCGCAACAGATTAATGTGTCCGTAATGAAGCAAATCGAATGTGCCATATGTAATAACTCTTTTCATTATTTATCCCTACCTTTATTTCAGGTCAATTTTTCAGGCCAGCGTTCAGCCGAATATCTAACCGCTAGCGGCAAGTGTTTACTCTTTGCATAAACGAGACCAATATTTATATCTCCCCATATTCTTCTTTGTTCTCGTCTAGAGTAATAAATAGATTTATCTAAACCTCTTTGACTATCCATTAATCTACACCAAAAAATTCCAAACTTCTCTTTAAATGATATTTTATCCGTTTGGTATAAAGTCAAATACTCCAGTTGGTTCCAACAACTCACTGTTTTGTATTTTCTAGATTTTCTTTCTGGTGAAAACACAAACCTGTAATTTTCACCATTAAGCTGCTCTTTTATTCTGTTCAAATAGTCATCATCGACCTCAAAATCGATGATATACAAATCAACAGGTGGAGTAGTTTTGCTTTTATTATCGGAAAATAGCAGTTGCACTGCTTGTTCACTGGCATTAATAGAATCGTAAGCACAAAACTTGTCAATAAAATCAGAATACTCAGTAACTTTAGGGTTCTTGATATATTCTAACAACTCATCGTAGTTATATGCTGTGTCAAACGGTAAGCTATCCTCAACTTCACTATACACTCCGCGACTACTGAAGTACTCTTCTTTATCATACTGATAAAGCACTATCCTACTACCGGCATTTGCAAAATCGAAAAATACACTTGAATAATCAGTTATTAGTATATCAATTGCATTTAAAAACTCATACACCTCAATATCATCAGGCATATTATAGCAATGCTTGAACTCTTGATTCGCCTTTTGCATCGCAGGATGAAATTTCACAAATACTTTGTACTCACTACCTAAATCCTTTGCTAATCTCTCAATCTCTGTCACCTGATCAACGTCGTCAACACCACAGGCAGTTCCTCGCCAAGTTGGCATATATAATATAGATTTACACTGCGTAAGTCCATATTTTTCCTTTATCTTACCACGTGAATCTTGGTCAAAAAAAACTGAATTTCTGGGATAACCACCTAGAACTAACTCACCCTTCATAATATCGTGTACGATATATTCTTCTTCATACACTCTTTTAGTCAGTTCGTTTGGAGCTATAAGGTAGTCACACATCAAAAAGTTTCTTTGACCGTTATTGAGTGCAAAAGGGTCACCTGCAACACTTCTGCCTAACGTTTTAAGTGGTGTGCCATGCCAGGTATTAAGATACACCTGTCTAGACTTCTTTATAAAATTAATATTAAATGTAACATTATTCACAAGATACTTGGAATGGCATAAAAAATAGATGTATTCATCCGAGTCAAGCTCTACTATTTTTACTCTATCATCAAATAGGCCCTGTTTATTAAGGTAAGATTTAAGCTGAAAAGGCACCTTGTGTGCAATAACCAATTTGTATTGCTTATACTTTTCATCACTAAAAATATGATGATAAATATAGTACGGATTCCCCTGAAAGTTTGTTCCATTAAAGGACTGAAAAAACACTGTATCATCCAGTAAAATATCGTCCTCATAATATTTTGCATATACCCAATACCTACTTTTATGGGTATTTATCATACCGTCTATACGTGCTTTTATACTGTTAAAAATTCTCATACAAGCCTCATATTAACAAACATCTTTATCATATAAAAAGTCACTGAAAACTCAAGTTCTTTTTGGAAACACCTTTGAAACAACACCAAATATCAAATTCTTCTCCTCCTTGTTCATACAAACAAAAACACTGTAAACAAGGAATACTGTAGTAAACAAGAAAATTTTAACTATTAACCATAGCCACCCTTGTGTTGGCAATAAATAATTTATCGCAACACCAACCAGAACTGTTGGTAAAAGCTTTATCGTCAACCCTAAGATATTCTTCCAAAATCGTCCTATACCTAAGTGGATCTTTTTAGCATAAAACCAATTAATTACTATCCCACTAGTTACTAGTGTAGTAACAGCAGTACAAACCGCACATCCTAAAGGCCCATATTTCAATCCTGCCGGTATTGACAAAACAACATTTAAAACTGCACATAAAACATATACTATTGATCTAAACTGATGCTTATTTAAGGCCTGGATGACTAACACCGCAATCGTTTGGCTTTTTGGAATCACTTGTGGCACAATCAATACTAATGCAATCCAGTACGCTACTTCATATCCCTCTCCTGCCCAAAGTGCTATGAACTCCTGACCGAAAATCGTAAAACCTACGCACATCAGAAACATTATGAAGTACTGTATTCTTCCTATACGAATCATCAAATCAGTCATATCGTCCATCGAGGCACCTTTAGTTATTCTAGTTGTAACCCTAGGGAAGAATACACTACCTACAACAGCAGGTATTTGCTGAACATATGTATTAATCGTATAGCCTATTGTATAAACAGCAACAGCGACCTCACCGCTGATAATACCAAGTATTACAGTATCTGCGTTGTCGTTGAGCTGTCCTACTACCGAACCTAAGAAAATAAAGAACGAATACGAAACAATTTCTTTGAGTATAGAAAAGTCCATCGACTTCGGGTTCATTGTAATTTTAACCTTAAGCACTTTTCTAACGTAAATCACATTCGCTATGTTAAGCATCTGTTGTAACACAAAAGTAACAACAGAAAGGGCGATAGCTTTGTATCCCCAGATAAGTAGTGGAATCATAACCACAGGCTTTAATAGCGTATAAATAAGATTAGTCACTTTAACAAAAGTGAATCGCTCGTGAGCTGTAATTATCGCACTATACGGTTGTAAAAAGAAAGTTAAACCAAGGTTTATTACCATGAACATAATAATAACCTTAAGTTCAAAATAACCTTGTGCACCGGTAGATACTGTGTAAAAACGATCAGAAAATACACATATTATAGCACCGACAATAGTTATCAGAACAGACAAAATGCCGTAAATGTACATAAACATTCCGTACATCGCAGAAGTTTTATCTGAATTACCCTCTGCCCTGTATTTTGCCGAATATCTAACAACAGCATTGCCAAAACCAAACTCCGCCAGACTGAGATAGCTTATCGCAGCGTGACCCATATTATACAAGCCATATTGCTGAGCACCAAGGGAGCTAAGCAAGAATGGTGTGTACAACACAGACACAATAATATTAGCTACCATCGTTATGTATGAAAAAATAATACCCAGCTTAAGATTTTTATTATCATTCATTTAAGACTTTTCGCCTCCGTTGTTAGGTTTAATTACAAAAAACTAAATAAGATTAAGATATATCTAAGGATTCAAATATCACAAATAAAATACGTTAAATGTAAACTCACATAAGCTTATTATTTATAACTTTGTTCTTGTTTCTATATACCAACATCCATGTAAACATCATCCAAAAAAGACCAGCTTCTGTACTACCAACAGCAAATAAAAAAGACTCTCCATATGCAACTATCAGTTACGAAATCATAATTAATATACACAGTAACACTTCAAAAGAATGTGTGTTTTCAATGTTCTTTGCATAAATGTTCACAAAACTAACAAACGTAAAAATACTATATCCACCAAGAACTACTACGCCCCAAACGCCCGTCTCTGCTAAAATAGTTAAATAACTATTATGAAACTGGAGACCAGGAGGATCATTAAAAAGGTCAGACATAGAATAACCGCATCCAAAAACAGGGTATGTTCTCCACAAGTTTAATCCAACATCCCATATATCTCCTCTATCAAAACCGCCTTCTTCTAACAATCTGTCTAATGCTGGTATATCCAAAAAAGCCAACTTACCAGAAAAAAGCAAATACAGGACAAAGCAAGAGCATCCCACTACTGAAAATCTCCTCAATACGCTATTGGAACGCAAAAATACAAAAGCGACACAAATCACAGCAAATGACAAAAATGCACCTCTAGAAGCTGAAAGGAACAGAGTCCAAATGCTTAATATAGCTGTCAAAATAAAAAACCATTTTTTACACTTGTCCGACTTAATATAAAAATAAATTGATGCCGCAAAGGACAAATCTGAATATATACCCAGTGTGTTTGCGTTAGTGGTTATTCCTGTAGCTCTACTACTGTTATAATATCCGAATCCTGTAACAATAGCAATAATACTCTGAAACTCAAAAATAAGAACCACCACCATAACTAACGTTAGCATATGGAACATCTCTTCTTCAGTTTCTAAACTTTGAAAAAAAACATACAAACCCCACACGACATATATAAATGACATAAATTTTACAAATGATTCAGTAACATCAACACTTAATAAAACCGAAGGGAATGTTGCAATTAGAAAGACACATATCATCGTCGGAGGCTTTAACACCTCACAACCACTATTTAATAATGCTAAAAATACGAGTATTCCAATCAATAACCACCTAAGCATTTCGGCAAAAGGTACTCTGAAATATGCAGAGTTCAATGAAAAAAACACCCATACAGTAACAAAAAATATCGTATTTTGGAAACTAGGTAGCTTAGCTTTGTTTAACATCTTCAATTGCTCCCAAAAAAACCTTTAAATAATAATTATAATTCCATTGACTAATCTTATTAACAGCAAATCTACTGGCACTTGCAATATCTAATTCTATAATGCTTTCTAATTTCTCCAGTAAATCATAAACATTATCACTTTCAAATATATAACCATTATTGCCAGTTTCTATTAGATCCTTTCTACATCCAACATCAGACGAAACAACTGCTGGCAACCCCAACGTCATCGCTTCATTTACAACTAATCCCCAAGGCTCAAAAACAGAAGGCAATACAAACACATCAGAAGCTTTATAGTATCTTACTATTTCAGGGAATGTAATATATCCCTTAAAATAAACATCTTGAACGCCACTATCTCTTACTTGTTCTTCCAGTTCAGTCTTTAGGGTTCCATCACCCACAATAATAAGTGCCACATTATCATTGTTTTTTTTCAGCATACTAAAAGCTTTCAAGAGCAACGAAACATTTTTTACATGTTCTAACCTTCCTACAAAAAGAAATGTTATCTTGTTAAGTATCCCAAGCTCCTGTTTAAGCTTTTCTTTAGACGGTAATTTTATCTCCTCTTTATTTAACCTATCTAAACTAACCGACATTGGCATAATATAATTCTTCTCTTCCGGAATTCCGTAAAAAATGAAGTTTTCTTTTTGCAGACTTCCTCCTGGAAAGCCATAACAATAACGATTGCTAAGCATTCTTTTTAAATAGATTTTCTTTAGCAACCTTTTAATCTTATTTTTCGGTATATTTAATGGTGTATCTGACTCAATAGCATAACGAATTCCATGCTTTTGGCAATATTTAATCGCAACAGTCTGAACCGTACCAACGTAACCATTAATTATACAAAAATCCGGTTTAAAATCCTTGATAACAGAAATAAACTGCTTTTTTTTATCAAAATTAGTGCCCGTACAGACTATACTATCGGCAGGAAGATTTAAGTCTTCCTTTCCTGTTACACGTTGTTCACAATAAACATATTTAAAAGTATATGGGGATCTCTCATATACTTCTTTGATTCTATCTAATCCGTATCTCATAGGTTCTACAAAAAGAACCAATATTTTGTAATTATCTTTTTCCATGATTTTTATATAACCTTTTCAAAACTCTGTTATTATACACTATATCTCTAAGGATTTTCCTGCAACGCCTGTATGCTAAATAATAAATTTTTTGAAATATATTACTGAATAATATGAACTCATAATTATAAAAAACATTACAATCCCATTGCTTTTTATAATCATAGGCACCTCGCATCATATCCACCTCGTTTATATTACATTCATACGAGGTCTTGATTAAGTGATATCTGATAAAATGTCCTAACTGCAAATTATCCGTTTTTTTAAATGCCGTCAACCACACATATCTCTTACCATTGAAGTCAAAAAAAATAAGATATGCCACCCTTTTTTCTTGGATCGAAAGTGTCGAAATCTTCATAAGTTGTTCGTTAGACATTGCTTTAACTATAGGTTTAGCCCACTTTAAATCCGATGTACCTACTCTATCTTCTTGTCTATCAGAATAAATAGCTTCTATATCACTCCACACTTCGTCGCTAAACAATTCAATTTCATATTCCAAATCCGATTTCAAACAAGGCTTAATAGCTTTTTTTCTTAAACTCGCACTAACTGCTTTCATATATCCGTCGAAGCTATCATACTCTCCCAAACGAATACCCGCAGTTGGCACTTGCCATAACAAGCATGAAAGTCTGTTATTTGCTTTATACTCATCCATAAAACTAAATTCACTCGACTTCTGTGGGATACATTTGAGAAAAGCAGTAATTCTTTCTTTCTTCACTTTAAAATTGATTTTTTCTATAAACAGTTCGACTATTTCTCTTTTCCTCTCTGACACCACAAACATGCCATAATCAAAGTGCTTATCTCCGATAAACTCAATTTTTTTATTCTTAACTATCATAGGTGCAAATCCATATGATTCTTTCCCTTCAAAAGCTTCTAAAATATACAGTTCTACATTTTCTTCTAAATCCTTCCACCAATAATAATTCCATTCCCAAGTTTGAAATGGTGTTGCATCAACCATACGATAAACTATCTTATTCCATTTATTTCTAACCGATAAGAAACCCTCTTCAGTATTGATTATTCTTAACTCCATACAAATTCTCCCGCTAATAATTCTTATTACTAAAAAACTGTAATTTTATTAAATCTAAACCTCATATACCTCTACATATCGTTTACTAATGTTGCTTGTTAATAGTCTAATTCGCTGCAAAATACCTTTCCAATCGTATTTTCCTTTGATTTTATCACCAAACTTCTCTATACTGTCATCGTTTGAAATGCCTATTCTCGGAAGTACGATGGAATTTAGTCTATTCTCTGATACCCTGCCGTAATAGGAACCCAATATGTATTTATACTTATTTGTTTTTTTTAACTTCAAAATTGATTTTCTGTCATACATTCCAAACGGAATACAGAAAGCAGTTGGCTCAAAATCCAGCTCTCTTCTAAGAATGTCTGAAGATGTGTTGACCTCAGTAGACATATCTTCAACAGAATATGTTCTAATATCAGTGTGGTTATGCGTATGTGCCTGCATCTCAAAAAGTCCGCTGTCACACAAAGCTCTTGCCATATTCCAGTCCATAAAATGCTCATCGTTTCCAATATACGCAGTAGGCAGATAAACGTTGCCCTTTATTCCGTACTTCTGCATAATCGAAAAAGCATTATCAAAAACAGTTTTCAAACCATCGTCAAATGAAACTATAACCGCTTTTTCCGGCAGTGGATCTGACAATTCTGAAAAAAACAATGTCTGATAACCATTCTCAGACAAATACTTCATTTGCTCTTCAAATTTATCCTTTTCAATTTTCTGATAAGAATAGCCTTTACCTTGCTCTACTACCTCATGATAATAAATTATCAAAAGCCTTCTTTTACTCATATTTTCACCATACCTCAAATTCTGACTAAGCAGTTAACAATTTACGATAGATACTCTCAACCACTTTCGCCGATACATCCCAAGTGTACCCTATTTCTACCTTTTCTCTGGCTTTTTTCGCCATATTTGAGCGTACATCTTCATCCATCAGCTTTTCTACCGAATATACTATCTGGTCAACATTTTTTATATCAATCAAAAAACCGTCTACGCCATCTTCTATTATTTCATCTATGCCGTTGTCCTTGCATCCAATTGCAGGCAGACCGCTTGCCATCGCCTCAAGATAAACACATCCGAGTGCCTCGTAATATGACGGCAGAACAAATATATCGCCTTTTCTGACTTCGTTTGCAAGCTCAGAATACGGAATATAGCCTTCAAACTCCACTATGCCGTCAATGCCGAGCTCTACAGCTAACGCTTTCAGCTCCTGTTCAAGATATCCGCGACCCAATAATTTCATACTGAATCTGTCCGGATATTTTTCATTGAGCACCTTAAGTGCTCTCAATGTATAATCGTGTCCTTTAAGCGGAATAAGGTTTCCGACAGAGATTATCTTAATCCTGTCGTTTTTATGAGCTTCAGGATGGAAATTTTCAACATCTACGCCATTATAAGCAACATATGTTCTGTCGCCCATATCCAATCTCTGTGTAACATTGTCAACAACCTTCTGACTTACTCCGATGAACGCATCAGCATTTGTGTAAACCTTTTTGCTTTCTTCAACAATCTTGTCACAGTTTTTCTTATCCTTGTAGCTGACATCTAAGAATACATCTAAACCGTGTCCGTGTACAATGTATTTTTTGTTATACTTTTTCGCAGCATACATCACAGCCTGACCCACAGGTAAAGCCGCATCAGCATGATAAATATCATAACTTTTTAAATCCAATTTTCTATCAAGTGAACAGAATAAAGCCTTGCCGGATCTATGAAAATCAGCAGTTCCCGGTATCTTAAAATACTTGATATAATGTATAGTCACACCTTCATATTGCCAATATTCATCTTTTATTTCCTTGTCGTAAAAGGTATAAGGCACCACAACATCAATATCAACGCCTCTTTTTCTAAGTGCCTTGACCTGTTCGTGAGAAAATATACCTTTTTGAGGGAATTTTGGTGTGGGATACATACCCGAAACATATAGGATTTTCATATAAACCTTTCACACTAAGTGCGAAATCTCCTTTGCACAAAGAATTTTATTTAAACAATAATCTAATCATCCAAAAATAGTTCTGTAACCTGTTTGTTCTTTGGACTGTCTCACTTTATCTTTAGCAAGCTCAACACCACACAGTGCCATTTTGTGCTTTTCTTCTTCTGTAAGTTCATAAAAATCATCCAAAGCTTTTGCAAACATAGCTGTGTCAAGTGGCAATACATAACCTGCTTTTTTTTCCTCCACTACTGCCCATGGAGTACGGTCGCTGATAATAGGTACACAACCTACAGACATAGCCTCAAAAACCACATGACCGTAATTTTCGCTCTTAGTAGGCAGTACCAAAACGTCCTGCTGTGACAGCACCTTCTGCACATCGTCGGACGGAACATCTCCTTCATATTTCCAGCGAATATCCGAATTCTTAAGTTTTTTTAGGCACTCGTTCCAATATTCAGGCTCCTGTATTGGCCCAAAAAGTGTTAATTCTACGTTTTTGTTTTTCATCCGTGATACAGCGTCAATCACAACCATTGGATTCTTGTGCTCGCAAATACGGGACAAAAACGCTATTTTCATCGGTCCTTGCGGTTTATCCATTAATCCTGGAACCGTGGTTCTCGGCAAATCTTCTGCAACAACATAATTAATGTTGTTGCCAATAACTCTTTTTACATCTTCAGCCTCGAGTTCCGATGTAACAGACCAAACAACATCTTTAAATACTCCAAGAATCTTGCATAAAGTAATAAATACTTTTTTCTTCAACGCCTTTTGAGCTAAGGCACTTTCAGAAAAAACTCCCATTGACGCAAGAGCAACCTTGCAGCTTATCTTATTTCTTTTGTTGAGCAACAAGGTTTTGTAGCCATACTCATCGTAAAAACTACATAAATAAACCACATCTTTACCTTCTATCAAGGATAAAAGCAATTCGTCAGTAAAACCGCCTTGCTCAACATAAAACACCTTGGCTTTTCCTACCTGATTCCATTCTCCCACCTTAACATCAGGATAAGGCTGTGTATCACCTTGATCCCTGTCCCAACAAGCTATATGGATGTCATACTCGTCGCCAAGAGCCTCGGATATATTAATAAGGGTTCTTAGCGGTCCGCCATCCTTGTGACCGGGAAGATATCGTCCCGCTAAAATCAGTATTTTTTTCATTTCTTATCTTTTCCTTCTAACTGTTCATATATCTTAGCATCAACTATAAATCTGTACCAATAAGCCTGAAGATAAATGAATATCCTACCAGCTTCCCCATCCAAGAAACCTAGCTGTATGTAATACCTGTACCAGTAGTAAAGTCTAGCTCTAAAATAACGTGGTAATCGATAATAAAAGCCTCGTTTTTGCTTTTGAGCTTCATTACCACCGGTCATATCACTTTGGGTATTATACATCTGTAATTCGAGCTGACTGTACCAAATATGCTTACTAAGCCAAGCGTCTAATCCCTTATAATCGTAATGTATCAAATCACTGTTAAGTTTCTTTACAGCACCATCAACAATGATATGCTCATCCATCAGTTTATCCTCTACACGACCTGTCCCAAAACGGAACAAACGTAAAAAATATGGCTTATGCGTACCACCGTGCTTAATCCATTTATTCATAAAATAAATACGCCAACGCATTTCATAGCCGTTAACATCTTTAGATTCTTCGCTGGCTAGCTTTTCTCTAATTTCACAAGCAAGCTCCTTAGAAATACGTTCATCAGCGTCAAGTCGAAATACCCATTCTGTGTTAATATTACAGTTATCTAATGCCCAGTTAAACTGGCGAGCGTGTCCTACCCATTCGTGGTATACAGCCTCAGCTCCGTTGTTTTTTGCTAGTTCAACAGTGTTGTCTGTACTACCACTATCAACAACAATAACACGTTTAGCAATCATTTTCGCTGATTCTATACATGCCTTAATATTTTTTTCTTCATTTTTTGTCAGAACAATTACGGTGATATCATTCATAAAAACACTTATCTTTCAAAATATTCATCCAGCCCATCCATAATGGCCTGCTTATCAAAATGCTTTTCATAATAGCCACGACTATTTTCAGCCATAATGGACAAGTCTTCTTTTTTGAGCTTCAATATCTGCTGTGCGAGAGCCTTATCGTCACCAATAGGGGCACATAGTCCGCAACCAGCTTCTTCGATAATTCGCTGTGTTTCTCCAAAAGCGGACGCAATTATCGGCATACCGCATGCCATATAACTCTGTAGCTTTGCGGGAATAGTCATTTTCCATAGCTCAGCATTCTGGAAGGAAATGAATGCTGCGTCACAAGCAGCAAGTAGTTGAGGTATATATTCAGCAGGCTGTCGCTCTACCAAAACAAACATATCTGAAACTCCACACTGCGAAATCTCTCTTTCAAACTCTTCGCGATATCTGCCATCGCCAACTATAACAAACTCTATGTTTTCATCTTTTAAAAGCTGAGCTGTTTTTGGCAAAATATCAAGCCCCTGTGCCTGACCGATATTACCTGTAAACACAACCTTAAACTTATCGTTTAGAGGTATTTCAGGAACAGACGCTCTCGTCACAGGTACATAAAAATCCTCCGCGTATTGCGGCAGATAATGCACCTTTTCTTTGTTTTTTACTCTCTTTTGAATCTCTTTAACAAAACTCGGAGAAGTAGCAAAAATATCTGTACAATTCTTGTATATATAATTAACCATTCTGCTGATTGGCTTAATGACAACAGGAGATGTAATACCGGTTACTATCTCCACATTTTCAGGCCATAAATCCTGAACGTACAAGTAATTAGGCACCTTGTGTTTTTTGGTATACCATACACCGATTAATGCCTGTGTCATCGGCGAAACCTCAAAAGTAAAAACGTAATCTGCTTTAAGCTTAGTTTTTAGTTTCCAAAAAAAAACCCGAAACAACAAACGAGATGTAGTTTAAAAACAATTTCAGCGAGTTGTGGCCTCGTGCTACAATAGGAATTCTTATGATGTCCACGCCATTCCAATTCTCAAATCGTTTTTCCTTGGTGCTATACCCATCGTAAAATACACCCTGCGGATAGTTAGGGATACCGGTTAAAACGGTAACTTTATATCCTCTTTTTATCCACTCAAGACACATATCGTTGATACGAAACGGTTCGGGATAAAAATATTGAGTTATTACAAGGATATGCTTCTTACTCATTTGTGTTTCTCCGTATTTTCAATACTCTCTTTTAGTGTATATTTTCTGTAGTTTTCTTTATATTCGCTTAGTTCCATATCATAAGCAAGGTTACCAAATGCTTTATTAACAAGACCTGTAAACTTACTCATTATCTTAAGTGCCCAAGAAAAGCCTTTGATAAGAACTATATTTTTGCCGTTAACCTGACTGATCATTTTAACAAGCTCGGATGTATTTGTGTACTCAGAATTCTGAGGAAGAAAAACTCCGTGCTCATTGTTATCAATCATCAGCTTAATAAACTCCACCAAATTGCCAATATAAAGCATAGAACGCTCATTTTTCACGTAAGGGAACACCGGTAGCTTCCTTGCGAATTTGGACAAAGTCGGATAATTTCCCTTACAGCCCTCACCGTAAATCATCGGCGGTCTGAGTATCACAATATTAAAGCTTTCATCTTCAAGTAATACCAAACCATTTTCAGCTTTAACCTTGCTATCTCCGTAATAATTCGCTGGAGTCATCGGTGTATCTTTTGTAATGCGTTTTAGTTTACCAATCGGAGCACTTTCACCATACACACTTGCACTTGACATAAAAATAAACTGTTTGACGCCTTCCGCTTTTGCTTTCTTGGCAGTTTCAATAGCAAGTTCAGTGTTAACGGTGTAATATATCGACTTTCTGTCATCACTGATTTTACCAAAATCCGAATGTGCAATACCGGCTACATGAAACACAACATCATACTGACAAAAGCTCATATCTCGCCAACCGCCGTCAATCATATCCACAGTATCGACAATATAGCCTTCAAATTGTCTGATATAATTCTCAAACGAGGTTCCGATGTAACTGTCCTTACCGGTTATTAATATCTTTTTCATTGCTTTTTCGCTTCCTCTTTTTTAGAAAGTTCTCCCGTACCGCCTTCGACAACACCATCGCTTTTGAAGACGCTTACAATCGACAACAAGAAACATTTTATGTCAAACCATAAACTGATATTTTTCGCATAATCGCCGTCAAGCTTAGCTTTAACAGGGATTTCGAGCTCATCTCTACCATTTATCTGAGCCCAGCCTGTAAGTCCCGGTACAACGTCGTTAGCTCCGTATTTATCGCGTTCTGCAATCAAATCATCCTGATTCCAAAGTGCAGGTCGCGGACCGATAATGCTCATATTTCCAACAAAAATATCCCAAATTTGCGGAAGCTCATCAAGGCTTGATTTTCTCAGGAATTTACCGACCTTTGTGATATACTGCTCAGGGTTTTCAAGCTGATGCGTCGGAACATCGTGTGGGGTGCTCATCTTCATAGAACGGAATTTATGTAGCTTGAAGTAGGTTTTGTTAACACCCACTCTTTTCTGCGTAAAAAATGCAGGGCCGGGATCATCAATCTTAATTGCGATTATAAGACCCAAAAACAGCCATGAAAGGAACACAAGTGCTAAAAATGATAATACGATGTCCAGTAGTCTTTTAAAAAACTTTGCGTACATAATTAACCCCTCAAATTTCATCGGAGCACACTGCCCCACAATCCCATTTTATCTTTCTTATTCTACTATAAAACATATATATTGTCAATTAATCGACAGTTTTTATCACTCCTGGTAATATCTATCAAAAACAGCTTGTTTATGCGATTTTTTAGCGTTTTTCGTCAAACAATACAAAAAGCCCTCGGAAATTTCTCCGAGGGCTCAAAATTTTTATCTATTTGATTAAAATTCAATAGCAGTTTTTATGCAATCATACGAAGTTTATGCTCAATCATAGCCATTTGGGTTATTCTTCTGCCAGTTCCAAGAATCACGACACATATCGTCTAAACCGAAATTCGCTGTCCAATTAAGCTGCTTATTAGCTTTTTCGGGGTCAGCTGTAACAATAGCAACATCGCCTGCACGTCTTTCCATAATTGCGTATGGAATTTCAAGGTCATTTACCTTAGAGAAAGTCTTGACAATATCAAGCACGCTGTAGCCTGTTCCTGTACCAAGATTAAAAATTTCAGTTCCCTTATGTCCGTTATTAATATACTCAAGAGCTTTCAAATGACCGTTTGCGAGGTCGACAACGTGTATGTAATCACGCACACCTGTGCCGTCAGGAGTGTCATAATCGTCACCGAAAACACCGAGCTTTTCACGCTTGCCGACAGCAACCTGAGTGATATACGGCATAAGATTATTCGGAACACCATTAGGGCTTTCACCGATAAGACCGCTCTTGTGAGCTCCGATAGGATTAAAGTATCTTAAAAGCACAACTGACAGCTCTTTATCTGCAACAGTAGCGTCAGTAAGAATCTGCTCGTTAAACAGCTTTGTCCAACCGTAAGGGTTAGTACAGGAGGTTGGCATCCCCTCTTTGAGAGGCACCACCTTAGGCACACCGTAAACAGTTGCAGATGAGCTGAAAACGATTTTCTTAACATTAAACTCACTCATCACCTCAAGCAGAGTAAGTGTAGTATCAAGGTTGTTTCTGTAATACATAGTAGGCTTTGCAACACTTTCGCCTACAGCCTTGTATCCGGCAAAATGAATTACAGCCTCTATATCACACTGTGAGAAAAGCTCACGCAGTGCCTCTTTGTCTGCAACATCAATTTTATAAACATCAACAGTTTTACCTGTAATCTGCTTAATGCGGTCAATAACCTTTTCACTTGCGTTATCAAAGTTGTCAGCGATTACCACCTCATAGCCGTTGTTTAAAAGCTCAACGCAGGTGTGACTTCCGATATATCCGGCACCGCCGGTAAGAAGAACTTTCATAGTTTTTCTCCTGAATTAACGATTAATTTTATGGTTGAAAGTAGGGACAATCTGAGAGAGCATATCAACAGTTTTGTCACTGTCATTTTGTTCAGCGTAACCACGCAAAGTGTCAAGCTTTGATAGAAGCTCATCAGGGTTGATATCAATCTGGTTGCCAATAAAAATCTTTTTATTCGCAGTTGATTTCAAGCCCTCTTCATCCATCAAAAGCTCTTCAAAAAGCTTCTCACCAGGTCTGAGTCCGGTAAACCTGATTTCAACATCTTTGTATGGCACCTTGCCGTACATTCTGATAAGATTTTCTGCAAGAGTTGTTATCTTGACAGGGTCACCCATATCAAGAACGAATATCTCGCCACCGCTTGCCATCGCACCAGCCTGAAGCACAAGTGATACAGCCTCAGGAATAGTCATAAAGTAACGAATGATGTCAGGGTGAGTAACCGTAACCGGCTTGCCTGATTCTATCTGTCGTCTAAAAAGCGGAATAACCGAACCGTTTGAGCCAAGCACGTTACCAAAACGTGTGGTTACAAACTCGGTTTTAGAACCACTTTGTGACTTATACTGAACTATCATCTCACAGCAACGCTTTGTCGCACCCATAACGTTAGTCGGGTTAACAGCCTTATCAGTGGATATCATAACGAATTTTTCAACGCCGTGTTTTTCCGCAACAGTAACCATATTCCAGGTACCAAAGACGTTATTTTTAACCGCCTCAGCAGGGGAAGTTTCCATTAGCGGAACGTGCTTATGAGCAGCCGCGTGGAACACTACCTGAGGCTTATATTCCTTGAAAATAGCATCCATTTTATCGTAATCTCGAACGGACGCGATGAGTGTCACTAGATTAAGTGCGTCGTCATATTCAAGCTTTAACTCCTGCTGAATATCGTAAGCATTGTTCTCATAAATATCGACAATAATAACCTGCTTAGGATTGTATTTGGCAATCTGTCTTACAAGCTCGGAACCAATCGAGCCGCCACCGCCTGTAACCATACAAACCTTATTTTCTATGAAGCTTCTGATTTCAGTTTTATCAAAAGTAATCGGGTCTCTTCCTAAGAGATCCTCAATTTTAATATCCTTAACCTGACTTAATAGCTGTGGATTATTATCATCAAACAAAAGCTGGCTCAAATACGGAACCATTTTTATCTTACACTCTGTCTGCGAGCACAGCTCCATAATCTCCTTACGCTCCTCCTGAGTACAGGACGGAATAGCGAAAAGAATAAGCTTGATTTTATACTCTTTACAAATTTTCGGAATATCTCTTGTTACGCCGACAACCTCAACTCCCATCAGCTTAGTGTCGCGTTTTTTAGGGTCATCGTCAACAAGACAAACAGGCAAAATATTCCTCGACGGATTGTTAGGGTCAGCATTAGCATTGGAGATATCGGTGAGAATCATTCTCGCTGCCTGACCCGCACCTACAATGAGTGTACGCTCGTAGTTTTCACTGCGTCCGACCTCAGTAAGACTTATAAAAGTACGCTTAAATATAAAGCGAAACAGTGTAATACTCGCAACTGTCACAACGAAATTGACCACATAAAACAGTGGATTGCCGTGTTTATCAGCGAGAGAAGCAAAAAAACCGCTTAAAAGCAAGCCTGCAGCAACACCTGCCGAGCAATAGAGATAATCCTTTTTATTGAATTCACGCCACACCTTTGTGTAAGCACCGCAGATGAAAAGTGAGAAGAAACAGAACAGTACATTCAAGAATACTATCCATGTTAATCTAACATCGTTTACCTGAAATTTTTCTAACGGCAACTCAAAAATAACACACATAAGTGATACGATAAGACTAGACACCAAAGCAGATAAAGCCACCAACACAGCATCTACTATCATCAAAAGATTTTTCCCGAAATTGAACCTCTTCATAAAATCATCCTCATAGCAAAAAGTACGCATACTTGCATACGATAAGTATATACTTATCCTACAACAATGTCAACAAAAACCTATATTTCGACACACCCTCACCTTATACGCTTTTCATAAATTTCGCGGTAATAAATACAGGGTATCTTTCATATAAATATACCACAACAACACGGAGGTTACTTATGAAAGATAACGTCGAAGAACGTGCCGTACAGCTCGGAGAATACATAGCTAAAAACAACGCGACAGTACGACTCACAGCAAAAAAATACAACGTTAGCAAGAGCACTGTACATAAGGACGTAAGCGAAAGATTAAAGACAATAAATATGCCACTTTATAAACAGGTAAGACAGGTGCTTGAAAAAAACAAGCAAGAACGTCACATCAGAGGTGGCAAAGCAACAAAAGAAAAATACAGAAAAATTGCACAAAACGAATAGAGCAATCCCTTAAGCAGGCAAAAGGTGTGTCTTTTTGCCTGCTTATTCTGCTGTATAGCGTAAGTCTTGTAAAACTCAACTCCCTCTTTACTTTGTGGATGAAAAGTAGTATAATCAGCGTGGTATGTAATGTAATTTGTGTTTACACAAGGAGATATTGCTATGATGAACATTCCGTTTTCACCACCTGACATTACTCAGGCTGAGATTGATCAGGTAGTTGAAGTATTAAAAACAGGATGGATAACAACAGGCCCTAAGACCAAGCTTTTTGAGCAAAGAATCGCAAAGATGTGTAACACTCAAAAAGCCGTTTGCCTTTCTTCACAAACCGCCTGTGCCGAAATGACACTCCGTATTTTAGGCATCGGACCGGGAGATGAAGTAATTGTTCCGTCCTACACATATACAGCATCCGCTTCAGTAATCTGTCACGTAGGAGCTACCCCTGTGCTCATTGACTGTGCTAAAGACAGCTACGAGATGGACTACGAAAAGATGGAAGAAGCTATCAACGAAAGAACAAAAGCTATCATCGCGGTTGATTTAGCAGGTATTGTGTGCGATTATGACAAAATTTTTGCGGCTGTAAAAAGGAAGCGTTCGCTTTTCAGACCATCTGATAATCCTATACAGTACGCTATCGGCAGAGTTATCGTGTTAAGTGACGCTGCCCACGCTTTCGGTGCTCAGTGGCACGGTAAAATGTGCGGTGAAATCGCAGACTTTACCAACTTCAGCTTCCACGCTGTTAAAAATATGACTACAGCCGAGGGCGGTGCCGCTACTTGGAAGGAAATTCCGGGCATAGACTCAAATGAAATATACAAAAAGTTTATGTTAATGACACTCCACGGCCAGACTAAGGATGCCTTTGCTAAAAACAAGGGCACTTCCTGGGAATATGACGTTGTTGATACCCAGTACAAGTGCAATATGCCTGATATTTTATCGGCTTTAGGACTTGCTCAGCTTGACCGATACGACGATATGCTCACTCGCAGACACGAGCTCATCAAGCGTTACAATACAGCTTTCGAAGATCTTCCTATCGAGGTGCTTAATCACTGCGACAGCACTCATCGCAGTAGCGGCCACCTGTACTTTGTCCGTTTTGTCGGCAAGGACGCTGAATACAGAAACGCTTTTTATGACAAAATGAAGGCAAAGGGAGTTATGTGTAATGTGCATTTCAAGCCTCTGCCTATGCTTACTGCGTACAAGCTCAAAGGCTTTGATATAGAAGATTATCCTAACTCATATAACCAACATAAAAACCAGCTCACTCTCCCGATGAACACCGTAATCACAGACGAAGAAGCTGATTACGTAATTAAAAGCTTCATCGAAACCTTAAAAGAGATGGGCTAAACGGCTCATAGCAGCCTTAGACTGTGTTGCAATAAGGCTGTCCGAATCGGACAGCCTTTAATTTTCAAAAATTCTACACTTTTTGTTATCAATTTATTCATTTTTGTGGGATTTTTTGTATTATAATTAGAATCAGTAAGGTATGTTAAACCTATAAATGCAACGGAGGGATACTATGAACAACGGTAAAATTCTCATCGTAGACGATGATACCAACATTTGCGAGCTGTTACGTCTTTACATAGAAAAGGAAGGTTTTTCAACAGCTATCGCTAATGACGGCATACAGGCTCTCGAGGTCTTTAACAGAGAGCAACCGAGTCTTGTGCTTTTAGATATAATGATGCCTAAACTCGACGGCTGGCAGGTGTGCAGAGAAATCCGCAAAACCTCTGACTGTCCTATAATTATGATTACAGCAAAGGGCGAGGTCTTCGACAAAATCCTCGGTCTTGAGCTTGGTGCTGACGACTACGTTGTAAAGCCGTTTGAGGCAAAAGAGGTAGTAGCACGAGTCAGAGCAGTCTTAAGACGTACAGGAGCAAGTGAAGAAGAATCCATAAAAGAGGTCAACTGGGATAAACTCTCGATAAACCTCACTAACTACGAACTCAAGGTAAACGGCGAGCAGGTTGACACTCCACCTAAGGAGCTCGAGCTTTTATACCACCTCGCAAGTAACCCAAACAAGGTCTACACTCGCGACCAGCTTTTAGATCAGGTGTGGGGCTTTGAATACTACGGCGACAGCCGTACTGTTGACGTTCACGTCAAGAGAATCAGAGAAAAAATTGACGGTGTTTCCGATAAATGGGAGCTTCGAACCGTCTGGGGAGTAGGCTATAAATTTGAAGTCAAAGGTTAAGAAGTCACCTGGCGTATTACGCCGTTCAATCTTATTAAAATACCTGACCGTCAGCCTGTCGATGATTCTCCTGTGTATGATAGCTATGGGCATAACTATGCTCTTTTTTGTAGCTAAGTACTGGGAGAGCGAAAAAGAAACAAATCTCATCGAAAACGCTAATCAGGTTGCGGCAGTGATTACAGCAGCATCAAATTTCGACAGTGTCAATAACGCGATTATCGTAGAAGACCCCGAGTTTTTCAACATCACGATTTCGACTATGGCTCAAAGTCTGGATGCAAACATTTTTATAGTCAATACTAAGGGTGAGTTTTTATTTTGCTCTGAGCACGGTCAATCGGACCACAATGGGTCTACGATTCCCTCAAACATTCTGGCTCAGACCGCTTTTGACACATTCTTTGAGTTCGGTACACTCGACGATTTTTACGAAACCACTCACTACACCGCCGGTGTCCCGATTAACGTAATAGATAAAGGCGAACAGGAAATTGCCGCATTCTGCTACGTTTCGACAAAATCATCTTTTGTTTCGGGACTTACAATGGCTACAATGAGAACCTTCGTAACAGCCGCAATTATTACCGTACTTATTTCGCTTGTTTTCATTTATGTATTAAGCTATAATCTTGCAAGACCACTTCGACAGATGTCTAATGCTGCTAAAAAATTCGCTGTCGGCGATTTTTCAGCCAGAGTCAACGTTTCTAGTCAGGACGAGGTTGGTGAGCTTGCACTCGCATTTAACCATATGGCAGATTCATTAACTGCCAGCGAGGGTATGCGAAGAAGCTTTATAGCTAACGTTTCCCACGAGCTTAAAACCCCTATGACTACAATCGCAGGCTTTGTTGATGGTATGCTGGACGGCACAATACCGCCTGAACGTCACAGGCACTATATGAATATCGTTTCGCTCGAGGTAAAGCGTTTATCGCGACTGGTACAATCAATGCTGTCGTTATCACGTATTGACAACGGCGAGCTTAAGCTCAACTGCCAAGAGTTTGAGATGTTCTCGGTTATTGTCAACGTACTTGCAGGCTTTGAACAAAAAATCAGTGAAAAGAACATTGAAATCAGGGGTCTTGAAGACTTTGTTACCCTAAAGGTAAATGCTGACCCCGATTTAATGCATCAGGTTATATACAACCTTATAGAAAACGCCGTAAAATTCACCAACGAAAACGGCTACATTTCATTCTCAGCCATAGAAACAAAATACGATATTTCCGTTGCTATTGAAAACAGCGGACCAGGCATACCGCCTGAAGACATAAGATATGTATTTGACCGTTTCTATAAAACCGATAAGTCCAGAAGTGTCGACAAAAAAGGTATGGGACTTGGACTTTTTATCACAAAATCTATTATGCGACTTCACGGTGGCTATATTTATGTTGAATCAGAACCCGACAAGTACTGTCGCTTCACCTTCAAGCTTCCGCTCATTGCTAAGCAATACGAGAAGCCGTCAAACAGCAAATATATAGACACCACAGCAAGCACTAAAACGGAGGACTAATATGGACGAATTTAATCGTAACTTCGACCCTACCGACGAATATATGTCGTTAGAAGACGAAAACAGTAGCGATTCAGTCGCTGTTGATAATACAACTGACGAAAGCATATTGACGGATTCGCAAGAGCCTGTGCAGGTTGAAACTGTTGAGGACGATGTATTTGAAGCTTTTGACAAAGCATCAAACACCCCATCTCCTTACGAAAATCCTATCCCTTCACCTACAGCACAGCCTTTCACTCAGGCACCTTCTTATCCTTCACAGCAAAACGGTCAGCGTTATACTGCACAGCCTACTGTACAGTATAACGCTCCGATTAACAACCAGCCGTTTAATCATCCACAGTATATGCCACCGCAGTATATGCCACCAAGGCAACCACAGCCTCAGTATGCAAATCCTACACCGATGCCACAGCCACCGATGTACAGCGGTCAGTATAACCAGAACACACAACCTGTAGGACAGTACACCAGTGCTCCTGCACAGCCTGCCCCACAGCCACAATATAATAACCCTTATCAGCAACAGCAAGGTGCAGGAATTCCTGCCCAAAGCTTCAACCCATACGGCACTGCTCCTGCTGTTAAAAAAGAAAAGACCCCAAAGAAAACAAAGGTCTTAATTGGGGTGTTAATCGGTTTGCTTGTTGCATTTGCAGTGGGTTTTGTAATCTGTTGCTGGTCCATCATTTCAGATAATACGCCGAATGATCCGTTCAAATCAGATAATCCTCTCGCTCAGTTCGCAACCGAGCCGGAAGAATATAATTTTGACGAGTATTTCGGTGACGACTACTACGGTAGCTTTGGAGATAACTTTAGCTTTGCTCCACAGTACGAGGGTGACTATTTTGACGAAAAAATCACCCTGCAGGCTGACGAAGGCCAAACCCAGCAAGGTGATAACGATAAAAACTCCTACGCTCCAAACAAGGACGCAAAAGGCATCGAGTTAAATAAGCTTCCTAAAGACAAGGACAACAAAAAATATACAACACAGTATGCGTACAACGCTGTTACAGACTCTGTTGTTTCAATTCTTTGCTACGAAGATGAAATCACGGATAATGTTGAAGATGTCATCAGCGAAGGCACAGGCACCGTTATCTCAAGCGACGGCTACATTGTTACGAACAGCCACGTTATCGGCGACACAAAGCAGTACACCATTAACGTTGTTTTAAACAACGCAAAAGAGTACAAAGCTAAGGTCGTTGGCTTTGACACAAGAACTGACATCGCAGTGCTGAAAATTGATGCAAAAGATCTCTCCTACGCTAAGTTCTCTGATTCTTCGCTTGTAGAAGTCGGTCAGGACATTGTTGCAATCGGCAATCCCGGCGGGCAGAGCTTCCAAAACTCATTAACAAAAGGCATCGTTTCTGCAGTTGACAGAGAGCTTACCATAAACAGCAATGTAAGCTATATCCAGCTTGACGCTGCAATCAACCCCGGTAACTCAGGCGGTCCGCTGTGTAATCTCTACGGTTATGTAATCGGCATCAACACAGCAAAAATCGCGTCCGAAGAATACGAAGGCATGGGTTTTGCAATTCCTGCAAATACAGTTGCAG
Source organism: Ruminococcus sp. (assembly GCA_017473955.1). Lineage (GTDB taxonomy): Bacteria > Bacillota > Clostridia > Oscillospirales > Acutalibacteraceae > Ruminococcoides. The sequence continues at coordinate 57,530 of JAFUIK010000049.1, forward strand.
AAATCGCAAATGACTTAATCCACTACGGCTACGTCAAGGATAGAGTTATGCTTGGCTTAGTTGGTATGCAGGTTGACGACGAGATGGTATACAGCTATGACGTTCCATACGGCATCCTTATCACAACTATTTCAGAGGGCGGTCCAATTGATAGCACTGAAATCACAGAGTATGATATCTTAACCGCAATCAATGATGTTGAGGTTAAAACCTTCCAGGATGTTTACAAAGAGCTTTCAAAATACGAGCCCGGCGACAAAGTGACCTTAACACTGTACAGACTTAAACAGTAATTTTATATTAAACAGCAAAGGAACTGCTTTTTACGGCAGTTCCTTTTTTATCAGCACTTGACTTTGCCCCTACAATTCATCACAAATGTTCTTTCCAAAATTGCAGGAGCGAGAGTTGCTCGTCCGAGTGCGTAGCACCCATACAAACTACGTATTATATTACAAATTCCTCAGTCTTTTAATTATGCAAAAAGCTTACTTTACACAAACGAGCCTTTTCCTTGTATCATTTGCTTTTATCAGTTAATGCTTTTGAACTATATGAATATAGTATAATTTTCATTATACAAAAAGGTTGCCTGAAAAATCAGACAACCTTTTCTTAGCAAATTTTTTACAAAAAAAACAACCACCCTATTGGGTGGAAGCTCTCATTTGTGTTGGCACCTTCCTATTTTCCCGGGCCGTCACCAGCCAAGTATTTTCGGCACTACAGGTCTTAACTTCCGTGTTCGGGATGGGAACGGGTGGACCCCCTGCGTCATCGACACCAACTATTATTTTGTGTCGCTCTCTCAAGCGACTTCGTTATTATAGCACCTTATTTTTAAAAATGCAAGCCTTTTTTTAAAATTTCTTAAATTTTTTTTATTTTTTTAAAAAAACGTAAACTTTTGTACTTTCATTTGACTATACGTCACAAATTTTGTAGAATAATATCATACGATACTATGGAGGTTATAGAAATGTACAAAAGAATTATCTCTATTTTGCTTTGCATCCTTATTACAGGAAGTATGACACTCTGCCTTTGCTCTTGTAAAGACGAGAAAAGCGATGAGTATCCAGTGACCGTCGCAAATGTAACCATAGAAAGCGAGCCTGAAAACATCACGGTGCTCTCCGATTGTCTTGCTGACATTATCTCATATATGGGTTACGATGTCAAAATGGTAGGCAGAAGCATTGAAACTACTCAGGAATTTCTAGCTGTTGTTCCGACAGTTGGTTCAGCAACCAATCCGGATGTAAACGCTATCATAGCTAACGAAACAGACCTTGTTATCGCAGAAAGCACTCTGCCGGACAGTGCTAAAACCGCTCTCACTGAAGCTAACATCCCTGTGCTCATCTTATCAAAGGCTAAATCTTTTGCTGAGCTCGAAGCACTCTACGTTAACTTGGGAACAGCCTTAGGCGGTAACGTGACGGGCAGAAAGCAGGGACAAGACTCCTACTCAAGTCTTACAAAAACCTTAGGCGACTTCAAAAATGCTGTGCCTAATGATGTTGTAAAAACCGCGTGCTACCTTTATTTCAACGAAAACAATGAATTGTGTACTCTTACCAAAGGCACAATCGAGTACGATTGGTTCTCATACAACGGAGCTATCAACGTTTTCTCATCTCAGGAAACACCTTTAGTTGATCTTGAGCTCTTAAAAATCAGCACGCCTACTTTCATCTTCTACGATGACCCTGCTGTGCTTGACTATCTAAAGAATGACGCTGAGCTCTCCACAATGGGTGCTTTAAACAATGATAAATCTTATCAGGTAAAGCTCACTGACTTTGGCCGTCAGGGCACAACATACGAAGAGACCGCTTATCGTATGCTTGAGTTTATGTTCATCACAAGCGAGGCTACACCGGACGAAGCTACCCCAGAGGAAGCAACTGTTGCTATAGCGAGCGAAACACAAGCAAACGCAGAAACCGAAACAGTAGTAGGCTTTATCTCCGAAATTGAAGAATAACACAAAAATTTATCCCCTGCCGAAGCAGGGGATTTTTGTTTTTATTCAACTGTTACGGTAACCGACTTTTCGGCTTTTTTGCCCAAATCATCTGTAACCCTGTAAGTAACCTTATATGAACCCTTTTTGTTAGTCAACACATTACCGATTACTTCAATCCTATCAGTAATATCCTGTGAACACGAGTCAACAGCAGTAACCTTAGGGAGAAAATCGCTGTTTTTCTCTATAGTTACATCCTGAGCACCGCTTATAACAGGAAGCTTTTCGTTGTACGGATTGTTTTTATGAGGGTCTGTCGGGTCCCATCCTATCGAGGTATCAACCTTTACAGTAGGTGGAGTACCAAGCGGGTCAGCCTTTGCCCCATCATCAATTACAATAACCTCGGTGTAAATGTCGATATTATCGTATATCCACTTTACGTCTGACACCATCATACGTACACAGCCTTGCGACGCATTTGTTCCAAGCTTGTTAAACTCGTCAGCCTTTAATGTATACGACTCGGTATTTGTATAAGGCACCGAATGGAACAGATAATGCCCCGAAAAGCCTGTAACATACTTACCGTAAACGTCGCCGAAAAGGGAGTGCCAGTAGTTCTTAAAATACACGGAATACTCGCCCACAGGTGTAATATTTTCCCGTGTCATCTCACCGCACGAGCAGACCATAGCCCTGACAGGCACAACGTAGTCCCCGTTTTCATCGTAGGTGTATACAGTAACGGTATTGGTTCTGCGATTAATCTTGACGCTGTAGAGATTTTGTGAGCCGTCGTTTTTGTTTTTCTCGACAATGTCGAGATTTGCAACATACGCTGTGGTATATTCTGATGGAGCATCCACTTCCTCAGCCTTTTCCACAGTAACGGTACACGTTCCTGAAAAATCCTTGCCCTGTGCTGTGACAGTAGCTTGTCCTTCCTTCAACGCATCAATTCTACCGCCACTGTCAACGCTTAGCACCTCGGGGTCGCTTGATATAAACTCGACCTTTTCCATAGCTTTTTCATCGACAGGCACGGTAAAAATATGAACCTCACCGGCTTTTATTATTAAAGATGTACTTTGTCCGTTTTCGATAACGCAAGGCTCAGTAGCAACAGGAGTGGTCGGAACATAGCTATGTGGTCTGTTTTCTAAAAACTTGAAGCAAAGCGTACACACGCCGAAAACCAGCACCACTGCACAGAATGTCATAGCTATCAGCAAAGCAGCTCTGTTATTACGCCTTTGGCTATTACTACTTGAGTATGCGTAATTATAACTGCCGTTATAACTGATAGGATAACTCGTACCTCTTCGCCTGCGTCTTCGTATTACTTTCATTTCTTTCATAACCTAATTATATAATCACCAAAGGCAATTATCAAGTCATATTTTCTGCAAATTGCAAAAGTGGTATAATATGTGCTAGAATATAACCATCATTATCATAGGGCGGGTAATTTATGGAATTTAATCTTAACTGTAATGTTGCAAAAAAATGCAACTCGTGCCAGCTTAACAACCTAACATATAATGAACAGCTTAAGTACAAACAGAACAGATGCATCAAATATTTAGGCTCATTGTGCCGAATAGATAACATCATAGGAATGAACACACCTTTTGCATACCGCAACAAAGCTCAGGCTGTCTTTAAACGTGAACGTGACAAAAGTATAAGCTGGGGACTATATAAATCCACAACCAATACTTTAGTCAAAACAAAAGAATGTAAGCTTCACACAAAACATTCTAACGAGATTTTTAACACACTTTGTTCTCTTTTCAAAAGCTTTAAAATTTCGCCCTACGACCCGTTTAGGGGCACAGGCTTTGTAAAAAGCGTTGTAATAAGAGAAGGATTTAATTCAAGTGAAGTTATGGTAATCATCAACGGAGCTGACTCCCTCTTCCCTGCTAAAAAGACCTTTGTGTCAGCACTTTTGAAAAAGCATCCGTACATCACAACCATTGTCACAACAGTCAACAAAGACAGGCGTAAGCTCTTTATAGGCAAAACTTCAAGCGTGCTTTACGGCGATGGGTATATCAAAGACACGCTCTGTAGTAAGACCTTTATAATCTCGCCACAGTCTTTTTACCAGATAAATCCCACTCAAACTGAGAAGCTCTACACAAAAGCTATTGAGTTTGCAGGTTTAAATGGCACACAAACTGTGCTCGACAGCTATTGCGGAGTTGGCACAATTGGTATATGTGCTTGTGATAAGGCTAAAAAGGTATACGCAGTTGAGTCAGTCAAGGATGCTATCGTTGATGCTAAGAAAAACGCTAAGCTCAACGGCATTAATAACATCGAATTCGCTTGTGCAGATGCAAAGGACTATATTGCATATCTTAAAGACGAGGGGGTAAAAATTGACGTAGCCTTTGTTGACCCACCAAGAGCGGGTTGCAGTAAAGAGTTTTTGCAGTCGATTATTGATATGAACATAAACACCGTAGTTTACGTTTCGTGTAATATCGAAACCCAGAGCAGAGACTTGAGATTGCTCAAATCAAACGGCTATAAGGTTGAGAAAATACAGCCTGTTGATATGTTCCCACACACAAACCATATAGAATCAATCGCAAAATTGGTTTTACAATGAATTGCCCTTCGACATAATCTACTGTTGGTTTTTTAGTGCAATTCAATTTTAGGAGAAGCCTATGAACACACTTTACATTTCTGATTTAGACGGCACGTTGCTTGACAACACACCTAAAACAAGTGAATACACAAATAAAGTTATAAACGACCTGCTCAGCAAGGGAATGATATTCTCGTTTGCGACAGCTCGTTCATACACTACCGCTAAAAAAGTAACGGTAGGACTTAATATGAAATACCCTGCTGTTGTACACAACGGCACATTCATCGTTGACAAAGACGGAAAAATTATCGCTAAGAATTCTTTTTCAAAGGAAGAGTCAAACAGCATTATTGACACACTTTTAGAAAACGGTGTTGCCCCTGTTGTGTACTCATTAATAGACTCAAAGGAACAGTTTTCGTATATCAGGGAAAAACTAAACCGTGAAACGCTTAATTTTCTAAGCACACGAGAAGATGACCCAAGAAACCGAGAGGTTTTTTGTAGTGATAGACTTTATGACGGAGAAATATACTATTTCACGCTTATAGGCGACGAGGATAAAACAAAGCCCCTGTACGATTATTACAAAGATAAGTTTCAATGTTTTTTTCAGCAGGACATCTACTCAAATGACTACTGGCTCGAAATTTTGCCCAAAGGTGCTACCAAAGCTAATGCCGTTAAACAGCTCGCAGAGCTTTTAGAATGTGAACACATCGTAGCCTTTGGAGACGGAGTGAACGACATAGATATGTTCAAGCTAGCCGATGAGTGCTACGCTGTCGAAAATGCTACAAATATTTTAAAGCAAGTTGCTACAAAAACCATAGACAAAAACACCGCAAATGGTGTAGTTAAACATATTTTGAAAATTTACAAATAATACCTTGTATGTTTTCAATCTATGTTGTATAATGACCTCAATTTTTAATAAACCACTTGCATAATTCATATGCATAAAAGCACCAAAAGGCTTTTTGTAAATAAAAATTTTCATAGGAGGAAACCCTAAATGAAAAAAACATTAGTTACATTACTTTCAGCAATTCTCGTTATGACTATGGTATTTACACTCGCAGGATGCGACTCAAAAGACGATAAAACTGCTGAAACAAAAGCAACTGAGGTTGCTACACAAGCACAGACAGAAACAGCAACAGAAGCTCCTACACAGGCTCAGGCTGAAACAACAGTTGCAACACAGGCTGAGGAACAGAATTCAGACAACGAGCTTGTTATTCCAACAGTAACAGGTGTATGGGTGAATGAAAACAATCCTGATGGTTGCTCTATTCACATTGGCGTTCAGAACGGAAACACAATTGAGGTTGAAATCACTTCTGTAAGAGGTGAAGCTGCACAGATTGCTACTTTCAGCAAAACAGTTATTATGACACCGGAAGACTTTGGTACCGAAATCCGTGGTTATGCTGAGTTTGATTACACTGACTCTTTCGGCAACACCGGTTTATGCAAACTTTCTGTTGCTAAGAATGTAGTAACTCTTGTTGTTGAAGAAGAAGAAAGAAATGGCACATGGGGTATTTCAAACGCTACAGGCGACTATATCCTCTCTGCTGAATAATAAACACTACAACTCAGACAAAGGTTGTTTCACCTAAGGTGGAGCAACCTTTTTTTGCTCTAAATACTCAAATCAAATGTAATAATAGTATAGCCAAATCTCTTTTTTTGAGGTATAATGAGGAAGGTGTTTAAGAAACTAAGCCACGAGGGGTAACAATGTTTAAGAAAAAGCTGAAAATCTTGATGGTGCAAACGATGAATATGAATTTGGGTGACACGGTTCTTGCGGACAACGATTGCTTTTTAATGAAAAAAGCTATGGGAAAAAGACCGTGCGATTTACTTAGATACTCAATTTCAAGCAGGGATTTTTCACAAGTTAAGTACGTCGATGCCGTTGTATTTGCAGGCGGTATAATTAAATGCACAAATGAGAATTTCTGGATTTATATGCCTGAAATAATAAAAGAAGCAAATAAGTACAGTGTTCCCGTTTTTATGAGTGCGATAGGCGTTGAAAAATTCCACCCCGATGATCCACGCAGTGTTGCTTTAAAAAATGCTTTGAATTTACCTTGTGTTAAGGGCATCAGCGTGCGTGATGACATTGACACACTTAAACGTGATTATATTACTAACGACAATATCAAGCTTTACTCTGTATACGACCCGGCTGTGTGGTGTCCCGATACCTACAAAAAGCACCTAAACATTGACAGTAAAAAGGAGGAGCTCGTTGGGCTAGGCATAACTCGCGAGAAGCTTTTTTCAGACTACGGCAACCCCCAGATTGACAAAGAGTTCCAGCTTATGCTATGGAAAGGTATAATACAGGAGCTTGATAAACGCAACGTCAAATGGAAGGTTTTCACTAACGGCGATACATATGACGAGATTTTTGCTAAAGAGGTTCTCTCTTATGTCGGTCATGGCGAAAAACTAAATACACCGCTTGACGGAATTTCGCTTGTTAAGCAGATTTCACAGTTCACCAGTGTGATTGCCGGAAGAATGCACTCTAACATCGTCGCGTTTTCCTTAGGAATACCAAGCATCGGCTTTGTGTGGAACCAAAAGCTCAAATTCTGGGGCGAGAAAATCGGATATTCCGAACGCTTTATTGATTGTGATAACCTTAGCGTAATAAATGTAATAAATGCATGGAATAAAGCAAGAGTACAGGGTGTTATCATTAAGCCCGAATATAAAAACGGTGTTTTTGATGCTTTAAAGGACTTTGCCGACAGTATTTGCTACCGAGAAAAGGAGCACGAAAAGCTCGACTTCAAGGGCTGTATGGTAGCATCTTCTTTAGGCGGTATCGAAATTCGCTACAAAAACACTAATTCAAAGCAGGCTTTTCTTTATTCAAAATCCCTGGGATATAAAAACTTCCACGTTGATATGAGACTGAGCACCGATGAAAAACTCGTGTGCATAAACAAATGGCACAAGGATATCTATAAAATCATGAATCATCCTAAAAAGGATGAAGAAAAACCGTCTGCTCTCACTTTTGATGAGTTCAAGGCGTGCAAATATTACAACCGTTTTGATACCTTAAGTGCGAAAGAGCTATTCTCACTTTGTGCAAAGACTCTCCACAAACGCAACAGCAAACTCATCATCTCATTTGGCAGACCTAGCAAAGGTGCTTTTGAAAAAATTATTAAACAGCTTAAAAAGCTTATACGTGAATATAATATTTCGTATAAAAACATCTACCTTCGCCTTGAGCAACAGTATGATGTTGAGTACGCTAAAAAGACGATAAAGGATGTTAACATCATCTACCATGCTACAGGCTCTAAAGACAGCGTTGCAGAAACACTGCCTGTGCTTAAAGATGCCTTAGAATACTGCAAGCAAAACGATATCGAGTATGTATACTTAAGCAACAACGTATACGAAAAAGAATACCACGAGCTTTGCTCTCAGTATGGTGTTAAATATTACACGGGCACCTGCGTTTTGACTGACAAGATAATTAAGAACATTAAAAACGGAGCTACCATTACAGGTAGCCAGTACTACGACGTAAAATACTTAAAACGTCTTACAAGATAATATGAAAAAACAAAAACATAAACCAAGCGGTCCGGCGATATTTATGTACTGCGTAATAGCTCTCACCGCTATAACAGCCACGATATGCTTTTATCTTTATTATTCTCATACAATTGACAGCGATATATTGCTTTGGACAGGTGTCACAAGCTTTACGATTATGTATCATCTGTGGTTGAGAATTATTATGGGTAATGTGTCAAAGCTACTGAAAATTGAATATAATATGTGGTGGTTCAAAGAACATAATTTTGAAAAAAAGCTATACAAATTTTTTAAAGTTAAAAAGTGGAAAGACAAAGCTCTGACCTATAACCCCGAGCTTTTCTCACTCAAGGACTATTCACTAAAGGGCATAGCCAACACTATGTGTAAAGCAGAAACAGACCACCTTATTAACGTTCTGATTTCGCTGTCAACATTACTGTTTTCACTCATTTGGGGACAACTGTGGATATTTGCACTTACAGCATTGTTCGCAATAGCTTTTGATATGCAATTTGTGCTTATTCAGCGATACAACCGTCCACGAGTTGTGCGACTAATTATAAGGAAAAGTAAAACAAATTAACACCGCAAATATACGACTAAGGATAATTTTATGAGCAAAGCGTTACAACATTTTAAAACAATTACAAAGCACCGCCACGAGGTTATCAAAAACTGCAAAAAGGCAGGAATTTTGTGGCAGGGTCTTTTTCACGATTTGTCAAAATACTCCCCTACGGAATTTTTACAGGGAGCAAAATACTATCAAGGCACACGCTCACCTAACGACAAAGCACGAGAAGAGTTGGGATATTCAAAGGCTTGGATGCACCATATGGGCAGAAACAAGCATCATTTTGAGTACTGGAGAGATTACTCCCCAAAACACAAAGGCTTTATGAAGCCCGTCAAAATGCCGTTAAATTACGTTGTTGAGATGTTCTGCGACCGAGTTGCTGCAAGCAAGATTTATCAAGGCGAAAAATACACAGACTCCTCCGCTTACGACTACTTTATGGCAGCAAAGCACAGACGCGTCGATATGATAAACGAGGAGACCTCCGACACCTTAGAGGGGTTATTATTTATGTTAAAAGAAGAGGGCGAAGAAAAAACCTTTTCCCACATCAGAAAACTAATTAAGGAGTTCAGAAATGACTCAAAGCGTTAACACAGTCGCAAAAGCGATGAAGGATTACTACGGTTCAGACGAACAGAAAGTCCGCCATTTTGTCAGCGTTTATACTCTGGCTAAAACCATCGGCGAGCTTGAAAAGCTCCCGGAGCAAACTCAGGAATACTTGGAAATAGCAGCCTTAGTGTGCGACATTGACAACTGCCGGTGCAGTGAATGCACTAAAGCAAGAGAGCTTTTAAAAAAACAGGAGATTGAATACGAAATTGTTGATAGAGTATGCTATATACTGGAACACTTTTTTGACTACGAGCACATAACAGGATTAGATCATCAGATACTATTAGAGGCATATATGATAGTAGATTTCAAAGAAAAAGGACTTTCTCATGCTGAAATTATTAAGGTCTCCAACGCCCGCTTTATGACAAACTACGGTAGAGCTTTTTTAAAAAGAGCCTTCGGTGTATAGTCACAACTAAAATGCAAAAAAGCTAAGACATTTTTTGCAAAATGTCAGTTGACAATCAATAGCATCTTTGATAGAATACCACTTGAATGAAGGGGAGTAGTTCGCAGATAACCTGTGATACAATTCGTCAATACATACCGTTTAGCGGTATCGGATGTATCTTAAAGAACGAGACTTTTATTACGGAATCAGTCTATGATTTTGTAATAAAGGTCTCTTTTATTTTTATAGAAAAGGATTTTTGTTATGAATTTATGGTACCAGATGTCGAAAGACGAAGTCTTTAAAAAGCTAAACGTCAACAGCGACGGCTTGACTAAAGAAAAAGCCAAAGAGCTTTTAGAAAAGCACGGCGAAAACAAGCTTACTGAAGGTAAAAAGAAAACAGCCCTACAAGTTTTTCTCAGCCAGTTTGCGGATTTACTTGTAATCATTTTGATTGTTGCCGCTCTTATTTCGCTTGTTTCAGGCAATATCGAAAGCACAATCGTCATAATCGCAGTAATTATCCTAAACGCAATTTTGGGAACAGTTCAGCATATAAAGGCTGAAAAGTCACTTGAGAGCTTAAAGTCTCTTTCTTCCCCTAGTGCCAAGGTTATTCGCGACGGTGTAAAAATCGAAATCGAATCTAAAAACGTCGTACCGGGCGACATCGTTGTTCTTGAAGCAGGTGACCTTGTGGTAGCTGACGGAAGAATTATCAATAACTACTCTCTACAGGTCAACGAAAGCTCCTTAACAGGTGAGTCAACCAACGTTGATAAGAACGAGGATGTAATCGAAAATGAGGTCCCTCTTGGTGACCGCACAAATATGGTTTTCTCGGGAAGCTTAGTTACCTACGGCAGAGCTTTAGTAGCAGTAACCGGTACAGGTATGGACACCGAAATCGGTAAAATTGCATCTCTCATGAATGCTACCAAGGAAAAGAAAACTCCTCTCCAAAAGAGTCTTGACTCTTTTTCACAGAAGCTCGCTATCATCATTATGGCAATCTGTGTAGTAGTTTTCGGACTTTCTATGTACAACGGTTTTTCAGGCGGTTTGGAAGCAGGAAAGACAACTGTTGACGTTATTATGGATTCACTGCTTTTTGCTGTAGCTTTAGCTGTAGCCGCAATTCCTGAGGCATTAAGCTCGATTGTTACCATTGTTCAGGCTATGGGCACCCAAAAGATGGCTAAAGAAAATGCTGTTATCAAAGACCTTAAGGCTGTCGAAAGCTTAGGCTGTGTGTCCGTTATCTGCTCAGACAAAACAGGTACACTCACTCAAAACAAGATGACTGTTCAACAGCTGTATGTAAACTCAGAGGTTCTTGTTGAAGAACAGCTTGACCTAAACGATAACAACCACAATCTGCTTCTTAAAAATATGGTGCTCAACAACGATTCAAGTATCGTTGACGGCACAGGCATCGGCGACCCGACAGAATACGCACTGCTTGAAACCTACCGCCATTTAGGTATGAACGAAAACACCCTGCGTACTGACGTAAAACGTCTTGAAGAAGTTCCGTTTGACTCCGACAGAAAAATGATGAGCACAAAGTTCAATATTGACGGAAAGCCTTACGTACTTACCAAGGGTGCTTTGGACGTTATCCTTGACAGATGTGTGAGCATCGCTACAAAAGACGGAGTTCGTGAAATTACAGAAAACGATAAAAATGAAATCTTAAAGCGTAACCAAAAGTTCTCCGAAAACGGCTTGAGAGTTTTAACTTTCGCTTATAAGATAACAGACGAAAAACTAAGCGTTGACACAGAATACAACTTTACATTCTTGGGCCTTGTTTCTATGATTGACCCACCGCGTGAGGAATCAAAGCAAGCAGTTGAAGATGCTCTTCGTGCAGGCATCAAGCCTGTTATGATTACAGGTGACCACAAAATCACAGCAACTGCTATCGCTAAACAAATTGGTATTTTCAAAGACGGCGACATTTCTGTTACAGGGCTCGAGCTTGACAGTATGAGCGACGAAGAGCTTGACCAAAAAATCGAGAAAATCTCAGTTTACGCTCGAGTTTCCCCTGAAAACAAAATCCGTATAGTTGAAGCGTGGCAGAGAAAAGGCAACATCGTTTCTATGACAGGTGACGGAGTCAACGATGCACCTGCTCTTAAGAAAGCCGATATTGGTGTTGCTATGGGCATCACAGGTACCGAAGTTTCCAAGGATGCCGCATCTATGATTTTACAGGACGATAACTTTGCTACCATCATCAAAGCTGTTGCAAACGGTCGAAACGTTTACCGCAACATCAGAAACTCAATTTTATTCCTGCTTTCAGGAAATATGGCAGGTATTTTCGCAGTTCTCTACTGCTCGATAATGGCTTTGCCTGCTCCGTTTGAAGCAGTTCACCTTTTGTTTATCAACTTGCTTACAGACTCGTTGCCTGCTATTGCAATCGGTATGGAACCGCCTGCAAAGGATTTATTAAAGCAAAAGCCTCGTGACCCTAATGTGGGCATTTTGACAAAAGACTTTACATCTCTTATGCTTTCTCAGGGTGCTTTGATTGCTATTGTTACTCTCATTGCCTTCTACCTCGGCAACCCTGTACAGACACCTGCTCTTGCCAGCACAATGGCTTTTGCAACCCTGACTTTATCACGACTTTTCCACGGCTTTAACTGCCGAGGTAACAGCTCAATCTTTAAGCTTGGTTTGATGACAAACGTATACAGTATACTGGCATTTTTAGTCGGCACACTACTTCTCCTTATCGTGTTGTTTGTACCGTTCTTACAAAGCTGGTTCGCTGTTGAAACAATCACTCAGGCACAGCTCGGAGTTATATGCGTGCTCGCATTTATCCCGACATTTATTATTCAGCTTATCAAAAGCATCGTTGATTTAGTCAACAGAAAAAAGTAATATAATGCAAAAAACGGACTGTCATTTGGGACAGTCCGTTGCTTTTTTTATTCAGTTTTCGTCGTCGAGATAGGTTTCAACGATGTATCTCGGTCTAGCCTTTGTTTCAAGGTAAATCTTGCCGATGTACTCACCGATAACTCCGATAGCTAAAAGCTGGAGTCCGCCAATCGCCCAGATTGACACCGCAAGTGATGCCCAACCCTGTACAGTAGCTCCCATAAAGAAACGTACAACAAAATAAATAAGCATAACAATACTGATTAAAAAGATTATAAGACCTGTTCTTGAAATCAGCTTGATAGGCTTTGTTGAAAGCGAAGTGATGCCCTCAAATGCTAAAGCTAGCATCTTTTTAAGCGGATACTTACTCTCGCCCAAAAGTCTTTCGCTACGCTCATATGTAACAATATCTGACTTATAGCCGACCATTGGAACAAGTCCGCGTAAGAACAGGTTAACCTCCTTAAACTGAGAAAAACCGTCAAGTGCTCTTGAGCTCATAAGTCTGAAATCAGCGTGATTAAAGATGATTTTTGCACCCATTTTATCGAGCACCTTGTAGTAAGCCTCGGCTGTAAAACGTTTGAAAAAAGTATCAGTTTCACGCTTTGAACGCACACCGTAAACAACATCACAGCCGTTTTCGTATTTTTCAACCATCTCATCAAACACATTGATGTCATCCTGCAAGTCCGCATCAATCGAAATAACAGCGTCACATTTATCTTTTAGTGTCATCAAACCGCACAAAAGAGCGTTCTGATGTCCACGGTTACGGCTTAATTTTATACCCTGGAACATCTCGTTTTCGGTGTGCAAATTACTGATAATCTCCCAGGTCTTGTCCTTACTGCCGTCATCGATAAACACAATACGGCTGTCTTTCGTTATCTTTCCCTGAGCAATCATTTCGTCCATTTTTTTAAGAAGCTTTCCTGAAGAATCAGGGAGCACCTCTTCTTCGTTATAACAAGGTACAGCAATGTAAAGTTTAGTCATAATGCCCTCCGTTACTCGCCCAGTAGCTGAGCTGTTTTTTCGCTTACTATTGGTAAATAGTATTTATAATATCCAAGTCTGTTCGGGTGGATAGAATCGCCGTTTTGACACAGTTTTGTGTGCACTGTATAAACGCTTTTTTGCTCCTCGTCGTGACCGTCAAAGCCACTGAGAGAAAAGATATCAGCACACTCAACCTCCCATTTTTCGCATATATCAAGAGCTAAATTTCCAAAATGAAGCTCATTACGCTCGATACCATATTCCATATCGTGAGCCCTAACGTATAGCACAGGAATTTCAGGGTAATTATCCCTTAATAATCCAAGTGCGTACTCCATACCGCTCGCAAAATCCTCGCGTCCGTGTCTTCCGTATTCAAAGTCATCAGATATATTACCCGGAGATACCTTACGCATATCATTGGTGCCACCGTTAATGAAAATGACGTCTGCTTTTTCGTGGTTTTGAACAGCCGTTAAAATCTGGTTGCTTATCTGCTCTCTGTTATAAACCTTGCCAAAGGTCGAACCGCCCTTTGAGTAATCAATTGCGGTCATCATATATCGCTGTGCCATAAGGTCTGCGATGCCGACAAAGTTGTTACCATCACCATGCATAATTGAGTCGCCAAAAGACATAACAGTCATACCCTCCAGCTTGCTTAACATCTCAAGCTCTGAAAGAATATACTCAACCTGTTCATTAGTTATCATACTGTACGGATTAAAAAAGTTGTTTTCATCCAGCTCGAAATAACCTAAGTATACCGCTGTTGCCGCTTGTGCTTTGTCCTCAATTAAATAATAATCAGCACAGTCTAACTTATAGTTAAGCGGATACCCTACTGCATTGACAAGTGTAGTTGACACATACTGTCTTGTAGCAGCACAGTAAGGGTCAAAGGTATCTCCGCCTCTCCCTAAAATACCATTTCTGATAGCGGTAACAAAATATTCGCTTTTGTCAAAGTAGTCCTTATCAACAAAGTAGTCGTAGCTATCAAAATGCTCATTTATAGTTTCTACTCCAACAGCCGGTAAAAGCATCTCAAGCCACTCACTTCGGGTAATAACCGAGCTTGAAAGTCGGCTATTTAGGAAGTTTGAATATCCCTTTAACGTAGTGTAATCAACGTCGCTTGAATGGTTATCTTCAAGTGCTGTTTTGAGCACCTTTTCGCAATCCTTAACGGAGCGGTAAACAGCATTATGCACATAGCTGTTTGTCGCTCTCTTTTCTTCGTTTTCTACAGTACTCGCTTGTATTTGTATAGCACAAGAACAGCAGGAGTAAACTACTCCCACCAAAAGCAACAATATAACAATAATCAGGAGCCATCTCCTTTTAAACTGGTGCATTTCTTGTACTGTCCTTATCTTAAAAATTTATCTGTCATTCTCCGGAATGATAACTTTAAACGCCTGAGGTATAACTGTCACAACAGGGTCTTTAAGGTTATACATCTCGCCATCTAAACCGATATCAATATTCTTCTCGTCCTTAAACTGAAGCTTTTTACACTTTTTATGAGTTATAAACTGAGCCTTTTTATGTCCTATGTGCTCACCCTTTGTAAATGGCACTATAAGCTGAGCAAACTGCCACAACGACACAGTAGGCACTGACAAAAAGTCAATGTTTCCGTCCTGAAATTGTGCAAGAGGAGTAGCTTTAAATCCGCCTCCGTAAAACTTGCCGTTAGCAGCAACACACATCATCTGGGTTTTGTAGCCCGACGGAAGCTTTATTTCCTCATCATCAGCAAAAGGCTTAAAACTATGCTTACGCTTTGTAAAAAGGCACAAAATCACAGCGACCTTATAAGCCGCAGGACCTGTCATAAGCGGAAAACGCTTGATTTTCTGGGCAAGCTTCGCAACCGCACAGTCATAGCCTGCAGAAATCGAGTTCATCGCATAGTTACCCTGACATTCAAGCAAGTCTATAGTAAAAGTCCTGCCATTTGTCATCTTCTCTAAATCGCGAAAATCGTCCATACTATAGTTAAAGCTCTTGACAAAATCGTTGCCTGTTCCAACAGGAACAACTCCCAACGCACAGTTAGATAAACCGACCATACCTGTCATAGCTTCGTTTGCGGTGCCGTCACCGCCACAAGCGTAAACACGCACAAAGTCATCGGTATTGCTTATGTACTCTTTAACAATTCTGGTCGCATCGCCTCTGCCCTTTGTGGTTTCGACGATACATTCACCGCTTAAGCTTAGCTTTTCGATTTTCGCTTTAAGCTCGTCTACAGAGCTCTTCTTTCCCGCAAAAGCATTTAAAATAAAAAGATGTTTCATACCCTTACCCCTCAAGTTGAAACTATTTATTAAAAAGCTCTTAAAAAGCTTTCAAGCTCACGCTTTAATCTACCAACAGGAAGACCCACAACGCTATAGTAATCGCCGTAAATCCCCTTAACCAAGGTCTTGCCCTGCGACTGCACACCGTAAGCTCCTGCTTTATCAAATGGGTCTTTGCTTGAAATGTAGTTTTCTATTTCCTCATCGGTAAGCTCGAAAAACTCAACCTCTGTGGTTTCGGTAAAGCTCATTTCCCTATCGTTAAAAACCAACGCACAGCCCGTCATAACCTTGTGCTTTCTGCCACTTAAGAGCTTTAGCATATTGTAGGCATCCGCACTATCCTTAGGCTTACCTAGCACCTTATCGTCAACTACAACGATTGTGTCGCTTCCGATAACAATAGCATCAACATAAGCCTTTGCGACATCTCGTGCCTTAAGCA